>NZ_JBHYIO010000002.1:149492-564334 GCF_042740095.1 Nonomuraea sp. NPDC059023
GGGGTGTGTGGGGGGTGGGTGGGGTGGGGGGGGGGGGGGGGGGGGCGCCGGCCCCGCGCTACCGCACCACCGGCAGGCGGCGTCCTCGAACGCCTCAGGTCCGCTCGTAGACCGCGACGTTGTAGAAGCGGCCGTCGTGCTCGCCGTCCTCGTTCGACAGGCTCCTCAGCCGGGGATGGCCGTCGAAGTGGGTGTGCAGGAGCCGGGCCTGCGGGCGGGAGTGCGTGAGGACCAGATGGCCGCCGGGCTCCAGCAGGCCGGCGAGCCGGTCGGCCACCGCGGACGTGTTGCCCAGGTAGTAGAGGAGCTCACCGACGAAGATCAGGTCGTACGGCCCGCCCGCGTCCTCGGTCAGGATGTCCAGGCGCACGAACGTGGCCGACGACCCGGTGCGGGCCGCCTGCTCGCGGGCCCGGCGCAGCGCGCGGTGGGAGATGTCCGCCCCGACCGTCTCGGCCTCCGGGTGCGCGGCGGAGGCGAGCATCGTGAAGCAGCCCTCGCTGCACCCCACGTCGAGGACCCGGCGGTAGTCACGCTTGGGCACCTGCTCCAGCGTGGCCTTGTACTTCTCCCGCTCGTACGCGTCCACCGTGACGCTCCACGGGTCGGCGCGGATGTGCCAGAGATCGAAGTACCCGCGCAGCAGCCGTCGCTGAACCCGCGGCCCCGCCAGCGACATGGCTCCGAACAAGAGCTGATGAATCCGGTTGGGGCGCTCGTCCTCGGCCATGATCCTCCACATCTCCCAACGGCGTTCCGCCCAACCTACGTCGTGACCGGCGCGGATGATCGGGAACGCCGCGGAAACTCATGGCATGCGCGGGCTGATCCGCCCCTGGTCCACCAGCGCGAGATACACCGCGAACGCGCCGACGGCCCACATCTCCGCGTGGGCGGTGGACAGGATGATCTCCTCGCCGTCCCTGGACACGATCTCGTATCGCCCGAACGACAGGCGCCGCCAGGCGATGAGCACGTTCTCGTACACGAGCACGTCCAGCATCGCTGCCAGGTTCTCGCGGTTGGGGGCGGGCACGGGGGCAGGACTCCTCGCTCCCTCGCCGTCCCCTCCATTCTGCGGCCTCGCAGCGGGTTTTACCTAGAAACTACTGGGCGGCCGGGCGGGTGGCGGACTCGGAGCGCTCGTGTTCGCGGTCGGCACGTTCCCGCTTGAGTACGGCACGCACCCCGAGCAGGAAGGCCGTGGCCACGACCGCGGGCGGGACGAGGGCGGCGACGACTTCATACATGCGGGCCAGTTTACGGCCCGGAACCTCCGGTCCCGCTCGCGGTGTACAAGCAGCGGAGGTGTAGTCATGAGAAGACTCCTGTTCGTGCTCTCCGCCACGCTGGTCCTGGCGGCGGGCTGGCTCGCGACACCCGCGAACGCGGGCGGCTGGGCGATGACCTATCTGGACCCGCTGCCGGACCGGTTCCAGCCCGGCACGACCTACACGGTCGGCTTCTGGGTGCTGCAGCACGGCACGCACCCGTTCGAGGGCGACCTGGGCAAGACGGGCCTGCGGCTGACCGCCGCCGACGGCGAGGTCATGACCTTCGACGGTACGGCGCGGCCGGAAGCGGGCCACTACGTGACCTCGATCGCCGTCCCCAAGGGCACGTGGAAGGTGGAGGGCGTCCAGGGACTGTTCAAGGAGCACGACGTCGGCACGCTCACCGTGCCCGGCGGCCTGAAGATCAACCCGCCGCCCCAGGATCTGCGCGGGGACGGCAAGGACTACTGGGGCGCGATCCGCCCGCCCGGCTTCCCGGCCGGCGGCACCGCCGACCGGGTGGCGGCGGCCCCGGCCTCGGCCTCGGCGCCGGCGTCGGCGTCGGCTCTCGCTCCGGCTCCGGTCTCGGTGCCTGCGCCTGCTGGGAAGGCGGCGGACGAGGCCGCGGGCTTCCCGCCGTACGCGCTGCTGCTGGCGGGGCTGGGTGGTGCGGCGGTCACTCTGGCAGGGGTACGGCTGGCCCGCAGACGCCCCATGGACGAGACCCCGGCGGACGGCAAGACGGACACGATCACCGTGTCCGGCTGATCGCCGCAGGTCGAGGGGCCGGGCGGTGGCCCTCGCCGGACGCGGCGGGGGCCACGCGCGTGATGGTTGGCGTCCACTCATCAGGGAACTACGGATCTTAGTAGCTTGGTGAGGGGGTGGCCGGCGTGCTCGTCGTGCTGATCCTGCTCGCGGTCGGCATCGCGGGCGTCTACTGCGTCTCGCTGGTCGTCGCGCCACAGGGAGTGCTGCGCGCGGGGCCGTACCTGTCGGGTGCGCGGCCGGCCGAGCACGCCCTGTCGCGCTACCACGTGCGCTGGTACGCCGTGACGCTCATCTTCCTGGCCTTCGACATGGAGATGGTGTTCATGTACCCGTGGGCGCTGGTCGTGGCCGAGGTGGGGACGGTCGCGGTGGTGGAGATGTTCCTCTTCCTCGGATTGCTGATGGTCGGGGTGGTCTACGCCTGGCGGGAAGGGGCGCTGCGGTGGGTCTGAGGGGGTGGCTGCTGTGCCGCGCCGCCTCCCGGCCGCCGGTGCTGGTGGTCGCCGGGCCGTACGGCACGCGTCTTCGTCTGCTGGTCGAGGCGTGCGGGTGGCCACAGGCCCGCTCGCCCGCGGCGGCCGCGGTCCTGGTGACCTGCGGGCCGCTGGGCGAGAGACTGGCCGAGGCGGCCGACACCGTCTGGAACGACGTGCCGGGGCCGAGAGCCCGGGTATCCCTGCCCGCGGACGCGACGGCGGCGGAGGTGCGGGCCGCGCTGGAACGGGCCCGCGAGTCCCTGGCCGACGAGGCCGCCCAGCTACGGGACGCGGCAGAACACCTCACCACGGCCTGGCGCCCGGAGGAGGCCGGGCACACGATGTCGTGCGGCACGGGTGACCCGCCCGCCCCCTCCGACGGGCATGGATCCTCGGCCGGGGGCGGGGCTTCGCACGAGCACTCCGGCGGGCATTCGGGTGGGAGCGAGGCTTCGCATGAGCACTCGGGCGAGGGTGGGCATGAGGGGCACACGGGGGTTGCGGGCGGGGTGGCGATGGCCGGGCGTGGGCCGGATCGGGACGGGCTCATGCTTGACCTGCTGCACGTGCCTCTCGGGCCGGTGCTGGCGGACTGGCCGGACGGGCTCGTCGTCGAGACGGTCATGCAGGGTGACGTCATCCAGCGGGCCGTCGTGGTGACGGGGCATCCCGGGACCGGGCGGAGCTTCTGGGCCGAGCCGTGGCTGGCCGCCGCCGAGGGCGAGCCGGTCACCCGCGGCGCCGCCGAACGTCGCCGGGCCGCGGCACACCTCGACGGCCTCGGCCGCCTCCTCTCCGTAGCAGGCTGGCCCGACGCCGCCCGCACCGCCCGCCACCTGCGCGACCGCCTCCTGCGAGACGACGGGGACGTGGCCGCCGGTTACGCGCGCTTCGCCCGGCGGGTGCGGAGGTCGTGGGTGCTCGCCTGGATGCTGCGTGGGATCGGCCAGGTCGGCATGGATCACGCGTTCCTGGCCGGAGACGTGCTCGACCGGGTGCACCGTCGGCTGGACGCGGCCGGTGACGCGATCGGGCGGCTGCGGGATCGCACGCCGCTGAGCGCAGACAGGGGACCGACCGGGTGGAGCCGGGCTGCTCTGGATCTTCTGCCCGGTCTTCTGGAGGGCGCCGAGCTGGCCGAGGCGCGGCTGATCGTGGCCAGTCTCGATCCCGATCTGGCCCAGCTCTCCTCCGAGGCGGCGCATGGGGGAGGTGGGGCGCGTGGGTGAGGTGGCCGGGCTGGTGGGTGGGCTCGGGGTGCTGGTGGCGGCCATCGCCCTGAGCGAGAGGAACTGGGCGGGCGTGGCGCGCGGGCTGGTGGTGCAGCGTCGGCGCACGCTTCTGCCCGATCTGCCGCTCACCCGGCTGGGCGTGGTGACGCTGCCGGTCGTCGCGGTGCTGGCCGCGCTCGTGCTGCCCGTGGGCGAGCGGGCGGTGCTGGACCTGGGCGTGGGGATCGTGTGGTTCAACGCGATGGAGGTCGGCGCCTGGGCGGCGGTGTGGCTGGCCGGCTGGGGGGCGAACTCGGTCTTCCCGCTGGTCGGCGGGTACCGGTTCGTGGCCCAAGGGCTGGCCTACGAGCTGCCGCACATGTTCGCGCTGATCACGGTGGCGCTGGGGGCGGGGTCGCTGCGGTTCGCCGACGTGGTGGCGGCTCAGCGGGGGCTCTGGTTCGTGGTGTGGATGCCGGTGGCGTTCCTCGTGTATCTGATCTCGGCTCTGGCCATGGCGTTCTGGGGGCCGATGGGGGAGCCGGCCGGGGCGGGCGTCGCCGGTGGGGTGACGGCCGAGCTGGCCGGGCCGGATCGGCTGGTGTTCCTCGCGGGGCGCTACGCGCTGCTGGTGGTGGCGGCCGCGGCGGCGGTGCCGCTGTTCCTGGGCGGCGGGGCCGGGCCCTGGCTGCCCGCGTGGGCGTGGACGGCGGTGAAGACCGTGGCCGTGCTGGCCTTGTTCGCCGGGATCGGGCGGCGGGTGCCGGCCGTACGGATGGACAGGTTCATGACGTTCGCCTGGATGGTGCTCATTCCGCTGTCGCTGCTGCAACTGCTCGTCGTCGGGATCGTGGTGATGTGATGGCGTTCTGGATCCTGGCGGTGCTCGCGGTGGCGAGCGGGATCGCGGTGTTCGTGGTGGATTCGATGGCGCGGGCCACGTTCGCGCTGCTGGCCTCGCTGATCGCGGTCGGCGCGACGTTCTTCCTGATCGACCTGCACTACCTCGGTGCGCTGATCATCCTGATGATGATCATGGAGATGCTGGTGATGGCCGTCTTCATGATCATGTTCATGATGAACCCGGCGGGGCTCATGCCCATGTCGATGCTGCACAACAAGAAGGGCGCGGCGGCCATCTCCGCGGCGGTGTTCGTGCTGCTGGTGGCCGGGATCTTCCTGACCGACTGGCCGGACCGCAAGGGGGCGCCGCCCCCCGACCCCACCGAGGCCCTCGGCATGTCGATCATGGGTCCGAAGATGCTGGTCATGATGGTCATCGGGGTCGCGATCCTGGCCACGATGATCTCCACGGTGGTGCTGGCGACGCGGCGGGGCCGTTATGACGCTTGAGGGCTTCCTGCTGCTGGCCGCCGCGCTGTTCGCGATCGGCCTGTACGGCGCGCTGTCCCAGCAGTCGATCGTCATGCTCATGATGGGCCTGGAGCTCATGATCAACGGCCTCATCGTGGCCGGCGGCGCCTTCTGGTACTTCGTGGCGCCGCGGACGGCCGACGGCCAGGTCCTCGTGCTCGTCGCGGTCACCGTGATGGCGTTGGAGATGGCGATGGGCTTCGCCGTGACCACCGCCATCTTCCGCGCCCGCGACGTGGACACCACCGACGGCGCGGGGGACCTCAAGGGATGATCTGGATCCTGCCCGCCGCCGCCGGCGCCCTGCTCCTCCTGGTACGCCGGGCTCCGCGCGCCACAGCCGTCGCCACCGCGGCGGCCACCCTGGCGCTGGCCGTCTGGGCCGCCGTGGCCCGGCCCACGACGACCTTCCCCTTGGTCTTCACCTCCGGCTTCGCGGTCGACGGGCTGTCGGCCGTGATGGTGGTGACCGTGGCGGCGGTGGCGCTGGCGGTGCTGGTGTTCGCCACGGGCGAGTTGCGGGAGGCCAGGTTCTACGGCCTCATGCTGATCTTCGTCGGCGCGATGCTCGCGACCGTCACCGCGACCGAGCTGACCGTGCTGCTGATGGGGTGGGAAGTGATGGGCGCGATGTCGTACGCGCTCATCGGCTACTGGTGGCGCGACGGCGACCGGGTGACCTCGGCGGGGGTCGCGTTCGTGACCACGCGCGCGGGCGACCTCGGCCTGTACGCGGCCGCGGGAGCCGTCTTCGCCGCGGGTGGCACGTCCGGGCAGGTGCTCGGGCTGGCCGGACTGCCCGAGCTGCCGCAGCCGTGGCGGGACCTGGTGGCGGGCGGGATCGTGCTGGCCGCGCTCGGCAAGTCGGCCCAGCTGCCGTTCTCCTTCTGGCTGTCGCGGGCCATGGCCGGTCCGAGCCCGGTCTCGGCGTTGCTGCATTCGGCGACGATGGTGGCCGCGGGGGCGTACCTGCTGCTGCGGGTGCAGCCCTTGCTCGTCGCGACGGGGTGGGCGGGGCCGCTGGTGGCCTGGGCGGGCGGGCTGACCGCGCTGCTGCTCGGCGGCGTGGCGCTGGCCCAGCGCGACCTCAAGCAACTCCTGGCCGCCTCCACGTGCGCGCAGCTCGGGTTCATGGTGATGGGGTCGGTGGCCGGGGGCGCGGCCCATCTGGTGGCGCACGCGGCGGTGAAGAGCCTGCTGTTCCTGGGCGCGGGCGCGTGGCTGACCGCGCTCGGCACCAAGGACCTGTCCGAGCTGCGCGGGGCGGGCCGCCGCTATCCGGTGGTGGGGGCGAGCTTCGCCGTGGGCGCCCTGGCGCTGGCCGGGCTGCCGCCGCTGTCGCTGTGGGTGACCAAGGACAGCGTGCTGGCGGCCGTGCACGACCCCTGGCTGCACGCGATCGGGCTGGCCGCGGGCGCGCTGTCGGCCGCCTACGCGGGCAGGGCGCTGGTCGCGGTCTGGCGGGGTTCCCGCTCGGACGGGCGGCCACCGGAGACGCTCGCCTGGGCGCCGCTGCCGGTCCTGGCGGCGGGCGCGGCCGTGCTGGGCGTCGTCGGGCTGCCCGCGGTCTGGGCCTGGTGGTCCGGGCTGCTGGGCGATCCTGGCGCCGCGCGGGTGGACGCGGGTTCGCTGGCGCTGTCGGGGGTGCTGGCCGCCGCCGCCGTTCTCAGCGCGCTGGTACGCCTGCCCGAGCCACGCGCGCTGACGGGCTGGCTGGGACTGGAGGCGGCGGCGCGGGCCGTGGTGTGGCGGCCGCTGCTCGCGCTGGCCAGAGGGGCGGCGTGGTTCGACGACCGGGTGGTCGACGGCGCGGTCGAGGCGGTGCCGAGGCTGGGGATGGCGGCGGCCAGGCTGGCGCGCACGCCGTTCGAGATGGGCGTGGACGGCGTGGTGCGGGCGGTCGGCGTCGCCGCCATGGGGCTGGGGCGGCTGGCCAGGCGCCCGCAGAACGGCCAGGTGCACACCTACCTCGCCCAGGCCGCCGTCGGCCTGATCATCCTGGCCGTCGCGATCGCGTTGGTGAGGTGAGCGATGCTCGACCTGGTGATCTTCCTGCCCCTGCTGGCCGCGGCCCTGCTGGCGGTGCCCGGGGTGAGCGCGCGCTGGGTGTGGGTGGGCGCCACGGCCGTGGACCTGGCGCTCGTCGTGGCCATGTGGCTCGGCTACGACGGCGGCATCGGCTACGAGACCAGGCTGCGCTGGATCCCGTCGGTCGGCGCCGGCTACCACGTCGGCGTGGACGGGCTTTCGCTGCCGCTGATCGCGATGACGGCGGTGCTGTTCCTGCTGTGCGCCGTCTACTCGTGGCGCGAGACGCGGCGGCCGAGGTCGTACGCGGCGCTGTTCCTGTTCCTGCAGACCGTCTCCATCGGCCTGTTCGCCGCGCTCGACCTGCTGGTCTTCTTCGTCTTCTTCGACCTGTCGATCGTCGGCATGTACTTCGTGATCGCCGGCTGGGGCCACGGCGACCGGGCCAGGTCGGCGCTGAAGTTCTTCCTGTACACCTTCCTCGGCTCGCTGGCGCTGCTGCTCGGCTTCATCGGCCTCTACCTGGGCGGCGGGACGTTCGACATGGTCGAGCTGATCGCCGAGCCGCCCGTGGTCCCGGCGGTGGTGCTGCTGGCGATCGGGGTGGGGCTGGCGGTCAAGACGCCGACGGTGCCGTTCCACACGTGGCTGCCGCCCGCGCACACCGACGCGCCCGCCGCGGGCTCGGCGATCCTCGCCGGCGTGCTGCTCAAGATGGGCACGTACGGCTTCGCCAGGATCGCGATGCCGATGCTGCCGGAGGCGTGGCGCGCGTACGCCTGGGTGATCATGGTGGTGGGCGTGGTCAGCGTGCTCTACGGCGCGCTGGTCGCCCTCGCCCAGGACGACCTCAAGCGCCTGATCGCCTACACCTCGGTCAACCACATGGGCTACATCGTGCTGGCGCTCGGCGCGGCCGGGCTGGCCCCGGGGGCCGAGCGGGCCAGGGAGCTCGCGGTCAGCGGCGCGGTCACCCAGATGGTCAGCCACGGGCTGATCACGGGGGCGCTGTTCCTGCTGACCGGCGTGCTCTGGGACCGGGCCAGAAGCTATGACGTCGGCAGATACGGAGGGATCGCCGGGACCGCCCCGGTGTTCACCACGATGATGGCGGTCGCCGCCTTCGCCGCACTCGGCCTGCCCGGCCTGTCGGGCTTCATCGCGGAGTTCCAGATCTTCACCGGCGTGATCGGGGCGGGCGCGGTGGTGGCGGGAGTGCCGGCCATCCTCGGCATCCTGATCACCGCCGCGCTGCTGCTGCGCGTCTTCCACCGCGCCTTTCTCGGCGCGCCCGGCGAGCTGGAGGTCTCCGACGTACGGCCGCGGGAGCTGGCGGCCGTCGCGCCGCTCCTGGTGTTGTCCCTGGTCATCGGCCTGGCTCCGCGCTGGCTGCTGGACCTGATCGAACCCTTCTCCGCCGCGCTGGTGAGCCTGGTGAGCCGATGACCGGCATGGCGGAGAACCCGCTCGACCTGCTCCCCGAGCTGCTCATCCTGGCCGGGGCGGTGCTCGGCCTGCTGACCGGCCTGTTCGTGCCGCGCGAACGGCAGGGCGTCGTGGCCTGGATCTGCGCCGCGGCCCTGGCCGGTTCGCTCGCCGCGACGCTGGCCGTCATCGGCGGCCCTGACGTGATGGCCTTCGAGTCGTTCGCCGCCGACCTGCCCACGAACGTCGCCCGCCTCACCGTCGCCGCCGCCACCCTGCTCGTGCTCCCCCTGGCCAGGTCCTGGGCCCGCGGCGACCGGCGGGAGAGCGAGGTGTACACGCTGGTCATGCTGGCCGCGCTCGGCGCGCTGGTGCTGGCGGGGGCCGACGACCTGCTGGTGCTGGTGGCCGCGTACCTGCTGGCGAGCATTCCCGCGTACGCGCTCACCGGCTTCGCCAAGGACGCCGCCGGCACCGAGGCGGCGCTGAAGTACTACCTGCTGGGCGCCTTTCTCGGCGTGCTCATGCTGGCGGGCGTCACCCTCGTCTACGGTACGGCCGGCGCCACCGCCTACCCCGGGCTGGACCGCGCCGCCCCCGGCGTGGCCGTGGTGCTGCTGCTGGCCGGGATGCTGGTGAAGGCCGGCGGCGTACCGGGTCATTTCTGGGTGCCCGACGCCGCCGAGGGCGCCTCCAGGCCGGTGGCGGCGTTCCTGACGACGGTGCCCAAGGCGGGCGCGTTCGTGGCGCTGTACCGGCTGGCCCAGGACGTCTTCGACCAGCCCATGCTGCTGGCGGTCCTGGCGGCGGTGACGATGACGCTGGGCAACCTGGCCGCCTTCGCGCAGGACAACGTGCGCCGCCTGCTGGCGTACTCGACCGTGAGCCAGGCCGGGTACCTGCTGGTGCCGGTGGCGATGGCGGGTCGCGGCGAGCTGGCGGAACCGGCGCTGCTGTTCTACGTGGCCGCCTACGCGGTCACGAACCTGGGCGCGTTCGCGGTCGTCGCGGCGGCAGGGACCGACCGGCTCTCCGGGTACGCCGGGCTGGCCAGGCGTTCGCCCTGGCTGGCGTTCTCGCTGGTGGTCTGCCTGCTGGGGCTGGTGGGCACGCCGCCGACGGCGGTGTTCGTCGGCAAGGTGCTGGTGTTCGCCGCGGCGTGGCAGGGCGGCTACGCCTGGCTGGCGGTGGTGGCCGCGCTCAACACGGTGGCGAGCCTGTTCTACTACCTGCGCTGGATCCGGCCGCTGTACGCGGCCGGGGAGGGTGAGACGCAGGGGAACGGGTGGGTGGCCTACGTCTGCGCCGCGGTCTCCCTGGGACTGGGAATAGCCAGCGGAGCGGTCTTGCTTATACCCTCAGGGGGTATCAACTGAGGAGGAAGCATGCGACGCCTGAACGCCCTGGAGCCCGAGCAGGCCCCGGCCAGGTCCCGTGAACTGCTGAACGAGATCATCGAACGGCGCGGCTCGGCGGGCGAGATGGTCGCCACCATGGCCCACTCCCCGGCGCTGCTGGAGGGCTATCTCACGTTCTCGCGGGCCATGAAACGGGTGAAGATCCCCCGGCCGCTGTCGGAGAAGATCTCGCTGGCCGTACAGGAGTGGATCGGTTGCGCGATGTGCAAGCAGGCGCACGAGCGGGCGGCGCTCGCGGCCGGGCTGAGCGCGAGCGACGTGGAGCTCGCCCGCCAGGGGACCTCGACCGACGCGCGCGAGGCGGCGCTCATCGGCGTGGCCGTGCGGGTGCTGGCCGACCCGGGCTCGCTCACCGACGAGGACGTCGCGGAACTGCGCGCGCACGGCTGGAGCGACCGGGTCATCGCCGAGGTCGTCGGCCTGGTCTCGCTGAACCTGCTGACCGGCGCGTTCAACCTGCTGACGGGGATCGAGCCGAAAGCAGAGACCGCAGCGACGTGACGAGCACGCCGCCCGCCTCCCCGCCGTCGAGGCGGGCGGCCTCCACCTCCTGCGCCGCGGTGTGCAGGAGCGCGAAGAACGAGCTGACCTGCCACGACACCGGCACGTCCGTACGGAAGTCGCCGCTGTCGCGGCCCCGCTCGATCAGCTCCTCGACCCGCTTGAGCGGCTCGGCGTGCCGTTCGCGGATGCGCTCGGTCGGCAGCGTGCGGTCGGCGGCGACGAACAGGCGGCTGTGCCGGTTGAGTGTCTCCCAGGACGAGCCCACCAGCCGGGCGAGCGCGTCGGGGGCGGGCAGCGTGGCCAGCTCCGGGTCGTCCAGCGCCAGATGCGCCTCGGCGATCGCGCGGGCCAGGACCGCGTCCACCAGGTCCTCGCGTGATGGGAAATGCCCGTAAAGGGTGACCCGGCCCACGCCCGCGGCCTTCGCCACCTCCGCCACGCTCGCACCGGGATCGCCGCTCAGCAGGCGTTGTCCGGCGGCGAGGATGGCTTCGATGTTGCGTTCGGCGTCGGCGCGGACCATGGCACGACCCTAACGCCTAGCGCATCCGCACCAGCAGCCCGCGCACGCGGCGCAGATCGCGCAGCCGGTGCTCGTACGTGGCGCCGGTGAACAGCAGGAACGCGCCCGCCAGCGCGATCGGCAGCCAGCGCGGCCCCTGGCCGACCAGCTCGCCGATCGCCGGGGCGAACTCGTGCGCCGCCGTCACCACCAGCACCGCCCCGCCGAGCAGCAGCGGCGCCTGCAGGCGGGCGCGGGCTCCGGCCAGGGTGGCGGCGAAGGCGGCGGTGCCCAGCAGGAGCGGACGCAGGAGCGCCGGGTCGTTCCAGGCCGCCACGAGGCTGGGCAGGAAGGTCAGCGCCAGGGCGGAGCCGTAGCCGATCCAGGAGGAGACGGTGGGGTCGCGCCGCCGTACCAGCCAGGCCGCGATCAGCCCCGCGACCGACAGCGGCACCGTGTACGCCTCCGGCGCCGTCACCCCTTCGAGCGCCAGCTTGATCCAGAGCGCGAGCTGCAGGAGCAACAGTCCGGCCCAGCGGGTGTCGCGGCGCTCGGGCCGCAGCGACACCGCCAGCGCCAGAACCCCGGTCGTGGCCAGCGCCAGGCAGGCCAGAGCGGGTTCGCTCGTTGTCAGCAGCACCCCGGCCACCGCCAGTGCCCACCCCGGCAGCTCGACGGCCACCGCGACCGGCCGGGGGTGCAGCCGCGCGGCGGTCAGCGCGGCCAGCGCCGTGACGGCGATCAGCGCGAACGCCGCCTGCTCCCCGGGCAGCCCGGCCGCGAGCGCCGCGGCCAGCGCCAGGCCGCCGCCCGCGACGGTGGCCGTCGCGGCCGCGCCCCGCCGCACGCGAAGGTCGCGCGCCCGCACCGCGAGCGCGCCCGCGAGCAGCGTCAGCCCCGCGAGCACCCCCAGCGTGTACGGCGCCGCCGCCAGCGACCACACCACCAGGTGCGCCGCCAGCACGAGCGCCATCCAGCCCGCCAGACGATCCCGCCCGGCCTGCACGGCGAGCGCCACCACCACACACCCCAGGAACGCCGCCACCCCCGCATACGGCAGCATCGCCGCCACCGGGACCAGTTGGAGACACAGCGGTACCGCCACCGTGGCCATCGCCAGGCCCGCCCGCCCGCCGCCCAGCCGCCGCGCCGTGATCACGTAGGCGACCGTCACCAGGACTCCCACGGCCAGCGGCGTGCCGGTGCCGCCGAGATCGCCGGGTAGCGCCATCGACGTCTCCTCCACCGCGAACACCTCACCGGGCACCCCCGCCCAGGGGCGGACGAGCCAGCCGTAGGGGAACGCGACGACCATCACCCACGCGGGCAGATGCGGCAGCAGGGCGGCGGCGCCGGCCAGGATCGCGCCCAGGGCCAGCGCCTCCTGCTGCTTCCTCGTGCGCCGTGCGGAGGCCGCGGCCATGGCGAGCGCGCCCACGGCGAGCACGATCGACAGCCTCAGGACGTCACCCGCCATGCCCAGGGCCACCGTCCAGAGGACGCCGGCGGTCGCGGCGAGCGGCACCGCCACCGCGCGGGGCGTGAGCATGGCCGCCCTGACCAGGAGGACGGCGATCATCAGGAGCAGCAACGCCGCGTTCTCGCTGGTGACCCCGGCGCTGAGCGCCGCCGCCACGCCTTCGGCGCCGATCGCCAGCCCGGTCACCGCCGAGGCCGCCGAGGTGACCGGGGAGCCGCGCCCGCGCAGCGCGCAGAGCAGGCCGATGGCGGCGATCGCGCCCAGCACGGCCAGCGTCGCGGTCCGGTCGGCCAGCGACCAGGAGACGGCCAGCGTCCCGGTCCACAGCCCGGCCGCGCCCGCCGTGCCCGCGGTCCTGCCGAGACCGGGCAGGTCGGTGGCGGCCACGGCCGACCACAGGGCCAGCGTGCCGGTGACGCCCACGAGGAAGGCCAGCGACACCCAGTACGGCAGGTCGGACGCCAGCGGAACCGCCGTCAGCGCCACCGGGTAGGCCAGCGAGGCGACCCCGGCGGCCGCCGCGCGGCCCCAGCGCGCCCCGGCCGCCAGCGTTCCGGCGGTCGCCGACAGGATCAGCACCGCGAGCAGCGCGCCGTCCGGATGGTCGGGGAGGGCCCATTGCAGCGACTCCTCCGGCGATCCTGCCGCCTCCGGCCAGGCGTTCCGGATCCAGGTCAGGGGGCCGAACAGGGCGGGGCCCGCCGTACTGGAGAGGGCGAAGGGCGCGAGCACCGCCAGGACGCCCGCCTCCGCCACCGCCGCGTCCCGCCACCGGCCGCGCGGACGGCGCCACGCCGAACAGGCGGCCAGCACCGCCGCCACGGCGATCACCAGGGCGCGCTCCGGCCCGCTCACCCAGATCGCGAACGCGCTCAGCACCACGGCCGCCGCCTCCACCGCGCCCCGCCCGCCGGGCCGAACCGCGCGGGTGAGCCGGTCGAGCAAGCCGAGCAGCAGCGTGCGGCCGATGGTCGGGGCGTCCACCACGGCACGGGTCAGCTTGCGCGAGGGCCGAGTCACCACGAGAGTGAACGCCCTGACGGCCAGCAGCGCCCCCGCCGCCCAGGCGCCTGCGGCCACCGCGCCCGGTCCTGAGAACAGGGACAGCGCGAGCACCCCCGCCATCAGCGTCGCCCCGGCGCCGGTCAGGGCCTGGGCCGGCGCCGTACGCGCGCTGACCGCCCCCACCGCCAGCACCGCGCCCAGTCCCGCCGCCACGAGCACGGTGGCCTCGCGATCCGCCAGCGACCAGCACACGGCCAGCGCCGCGAGATAGCCGCCCACCCAGACGGCGGGCCCGGCCCGCCGCGCGCCCGTCCACAGCGCGAACGCCGCGGTCCCCGCGACGACCAGCAGCGCCATCGGGTACGGCAGGCCCGCCCCGACCGGCAGCACCACCACCGCGCCCGATCCCAGCACCCACACCCCGGCCCGGCGCCACCGCCGATCGCCCACCGCGGCCAGCGACAGGGCCAGGGCGAGCAGGCCCAGCGTGACGGCGTCGCCCGCGCTCACCTGCCAGATCTGGCGTGCGGGTACGTCCAGCGGTGCCGCGGGCCATGGGCTGGCGAGCCAGGAGAAGGGCGCCGTGGCCACGGTCAGCAGGGAGGGGCCGGCGAAGACGGCGGCCAGCGGGAGCACGACGAGCACGCCGCCGCGCACGCCGGGACGCAGCCCGGCCGGCAGGTGGCGCACGACCGCCAGAACCACACAGGCCGCCGCCGCCCAGACGGTCACCTGCCACGGGCCGGTCGCGCCCCAGGACCCGCCCACACCCCAGGGTCCGGCCGTGCTCCAGAACCTCTCTGGGCCGTTCGCCGGGAAGGGCGGGGCTTCCGGGGTGAGCAGGCCTGCCAGGGCGGTCAGGTTCTCCGGGGTCAGCAGGGACAGGGGGATTGCGGCCAAGGTGGACATGGCGGCCAGGCCCGAGGCGGCGGCCACCGGGAAGCGCCAGGCCGCCCCGCGGGCCGACAGCGCCCACGCGGCGAACAGGGCCGTCATCGCGGCCAGCGTCGCCGCGGCGGCCGGGGCCACGGCGGGCTCCGCGGTGGCGGCCACCAGGATGCCCAGGGCCAGGGCCGCCGTCCCGGCGAGGGCGGCGACGGCGGCGGAGACCGCGTACTCGAGGACGGCCAGGCGGTCGCGGGCCACCCGCCACAGGGCGTAGTCGGCCGCGCAGGCCAGGACGGCCACGGCCGCCGCCCAGGGCAGTCCCGCCACCGACATGTCGAGGACGGCGAGGGCCATCGCTCCCAGGGCGACGTTGGCCAGGACGATCGCCGTGGGGGCGGGCAGGCGCAGCGGCGACATCCAGGCGTAGGCCGACCAGAGCACCGTCAGGGCGGCGGCGGCCAGGGCCACGATCCAGAACGGGTGCGGCGCCGCCGTACCTGCCTCGGAGGGCGGGCCGGACAGGGCTTGGGCGATGGCCACGCCGTCCAGGGGGAGGAGGACCAGGCCCAGGTAGGCGACCGTTTCCGCGGTGGCGGCCAGGCGGCGGCGTACCAGCAGCCAGGGGACGGCCAGCACGCCCAGCGTGAACGCGCACAGGATCAGCGCACGCAACGCGGGGACGTCCCAGCTGACCAGCGTGAACACGATGGCGGCGATCGACAGCAGCACGCCGCCCAGGCCGAGCAGCACGTTCTGCACGGCCCGATGCGACAGATCCCACCGCCTGCCACCACCGCTCTCACCGCCCGCCGGTCTGGTGGCCGCTTGTCCGGCCGACTCCCGCCCGATGGCCGTGGGCTCGGGGGCCGCGGACCCGGCGGACGCGGCCCCGACAGTCGCGGGCTCGGGGGTTGTGGACGCGACGGGCGTGGGTCTGGGGGTCGTGGACTCGGCGGTCGGGGGTTCGGGGGTTGTTGGCTCTGATGGGGTGGGGTGGTTGCCGGTTGCCCGTGTGGTGGCGCGGAGGCGGGTCAGGGCGGTTTCGCGGCGGGCCAGGAGGGTGGCGCGTTCGTGGTCCAGGGCGGCCAGCGACATCGCGACCGCCGCGTACTCCTCGGCCGCCGCCCCGGTCAGTACCGTGCCGCATTGCGGGCAGGAAGGGGCGCGCTGGGGCTGGACGGTGTCGCAGACTGGGCAGGACGACAGATCCATGAGCGGGAACCTCGCGCTATGTCGGGATTCTCACCGACCTTGCCGTAAATTTCGCGAATTGTCTGGAGATCAGGTCAACCTGGCTGATCTTGACAACGTTGTCACGTCCGCCCTAGCGTCAACCCGGCCCCCACCAGTGGAGATGACTTGCGCACCCTGCACCAAGGCTGGACCCTGACCGGCTCGGACTTCTCCGGCATCCCCGCCACGGTCCCCGGCTGCGTACACACCGATCTGCTGGCGGCGGGCCTGATCGACGACCCCTACCTCGACCGCAACGAGGAACGGCTGGCCTGGATCGGCCGCACCCCCTGGACCTATGAGACGACGTTCGACTGGACCGACACCGGCGAGGACCGGGTGGACCTGGTCTGCGCCGGGCTCGACACCGTGGCGACCGTGCTGGTCAACGGCATGCAGGCGGGCCGCACCGCCAACATGCACCGGACCTACCGTTTCGCGGTCGAACACCTGCTGCGCGAGGGCGCCAACACGCTGACCGTCCACTTCGACTCGCCCTACGCCTACGCCGAGGCCCGCCGCGCCGAGCTGGGGGAGCGGCCCGGCGCCTACGCGGAGCCGTACCCCTTCATCAGGAAGATGGCCTGCAACTTCGGCTGGGACTGGGGACCGACGCTGGTCACGGCGGGCATCTGGCGGGCGATCGGGCTGGAGTCCTGGTCGGGCGCGCGGCTGGCGGAGGTGCTGCCGACCGCGCGGGCCGACGGCGAGGTCGAGGTGCGCGTCCGGGTGGAGCACGCCCGTCCCGCCGCGTGCGAGGTGGTCGCGGAGGTGGCGGGGGCCGAGGCGCGGGTACGGCTGGCCGCCGGGCAGACCAGTGCCGTCCTGCGGATGCGGGTGGAGGACCCGGAGCTGTGGTGGCCCCGGGGGTATGGGGAGGCCCGGCTGTACGAGCTGACGGTGCGGCTCGGGGACCAGGTGCGGACCGAGCGCATCGGCTTCCGCGACGTCCACGTCGACCGGGAGGCCTTCCGCCTGACGGTCAACGGCGCCCCCGTCTACGTCAAGGGCTTCAACTGGATCCCGAACGACTGCTTCCCCGCCCGCGTCACCGCCGCGAACCTGGCCGAGCGCTTCACCCAGGCCACCGACGCCGGAGCCAACCTCCTGCGCGTCTGGGGCGGCGGCACGTACGAGTCGGACGCCTTCTACGACCTCGCCGACGAGCGCGGCCTGCTCATCTGGCAGGACTTCCCGTTCGCCTGCGCCGCCTACCCGGAGGAGGAGCCCCTCTGGAGCGAGGTCGAGGCCGAGGCCCGCGACAACGTGGCCCGCCTGATGCGCCATCCGTCGCTGGTCCTGTGGTGCGGCAACAACGAGAACATCGAGGGCTTCTGGCATTGGGGCTGGAAGAAGGAGCTCGCCGGGCGTACCTGGGGAGAGGGTTTCTACCAGGATCTGCTGCCGCGCGTCGTGAACGAGGTCGACCCGGCGCGCGCGTACTGGCCGGGCAGCCCCTACTCCGGCACGTCCGACCGCGACCCGAACGACCCCTCGCGTGGCACGATCCACATCTGGACCGTCTGGAACGCCCAGGACTACACGCACTACGCGAACTACACTCCACGCTTCGTGGCCGAGTTCGGCTTTCAGGGCCCGCCCGCCTACGCCACCCTGCGCAGGGCCTCCTCCGACCAGCCGCTCACGCCCGACTCCTCCCCGCAGAAGGCGATCGGCGGCCAGGACAAGCTCCTGCGCGGCCTCGGCGCGCACCTGCCACGGCCGGAGACGTTCGACGACTGGCACTACTACACCCAGCTCAACCAGGCCCGCGCGATGGCCTTCGGCGTCGAGCGCTTCCGCGCGCTCATGCCGTACTGCATGGGCACGATCATCTGGCAGTTCAACGACTGCTGGCCGGTCACGTCCTGGTCGGCCGTAGACGGTGACGGCCGCAAGAAGCCTCTCTGGTACGGCATGCGCCGCGCCTACGCCCCCCGGCTCCTCACCTTCCAGGGCACCGAACTGGTGGCGGTCAACGACTCCGCCGAGCCGTGGGAGGGCGAACTGGCGATCACCAGGATGTCCGTCACCGGCGAGACGCTGGCCAAGGAGTCGGTGACGATCAGGGTCGAACCGAGGGCCGTGCTGGGCGTGGAACCCGCGATAGCCGACCTGGCGACGGGCGAACTGCTGGTCGCCGAACTGGACGGCACGAGAGCGCTGCGCCCGGCCGAGGAGGACCCCGAGATGGGCTACCCGGTGGCCGACTACACGACCGAGGTGGAGCCGGTGAACGACGGCGTGCGGCTGCGGGTGACCGCGAGGACGATCCTGCGCGACCTGGCCGTCTTCCCCGACCGCCTCGCCCCCGACGCCAAGATCGACGACCAGCTCGTCACCCTGCTGCCGGGGGAGAGCACCACCTTCCACATCACCACGACTCAGCACCTGGACCACAAGGCGCTGACCCGCTACCCGGTCCTGCGCTGCGTGAACGAACGCCGCTGAGCCCGAGCCCTCGACCGGCCAAGAGCGGAGTTGTCACGGCGAGCACCCCGTGAGCCCTCACGACCATCGCTCGACAGACCCCGGCGGGGTGCGGCGGACCGGGCAACCCGGCTTGCCGTAACCCCGCAAGGGGGTTGGCACGCGGCACCCCGGCGAGGCGAACGCACAGAACCCGGCTTGCCGTAACCCGGTGGGTTGGCGCGCGGCACCCCGGCGAGGCGAACGCACAGAACCCGGCTTGCCGCAACCCGGGGGTTGGCAGGCAGAACCCCGGCGAGAAGGTCGGCGGCCGGACGCGCGGAAGCTCGCAGCGGTACGGGAGAGCGGTTAGGGGCGGGATTGGGGGCTTGGGGGGCCGGTGGGGTGGTGTTCGATGATGGTGCCGAGGGTCTCGTCGATCGCCTTCAGGGCGTCGGGGCCGAGGCGGACGCCCGCTGCCGCCGCCGAGTCCGTGATCTGCTCCGGGCGGGAGGCGCCGACGATGGCGCTGGAGACGTTCGGGTTGGCCAGCGTCCACGCGATCGACAGTTGCGCGAGCGTGAGGCCGTGGTCGGCGGCCAGGGGGCGGAGGTTCTGGACGCGGGTCAGGACGTCGTCCGTCAGCAGCCGGGTCACGTACTGGCCGCCCTCCGGGTCGGTGGCGCGGGTGCCGGACGGAGGAGGGGCGCCGGGCGGGTACTTGCCGGTCAGCACGCCCATCGCCATCGGTTGGAAGATCACCTGGCCCACGCCCTCGCGCTCGCACAGCGGCACGATCTCGGGCTCGATGACCCGGCGCAGCATGTTGTACTGCGGCTGGTTGGACACGATCCGGTCGAGGCCCATGTCGCGGGCCACGCCGAGCGCCTCGGCGATCTCGGGGGCGGTCCACTCCGAGACGCCCACGTAGAGGACCTTGCCCTGGCGTACCAGGTCGTCGAAGGCCCGGAGCGTTTCCTCTAGCGGGGTGCTGTAGTCGTAGCGGTGGGCCTGGTAGAGGTCGATGTAGTCGGTGCCCAGGCGGCGCAGGGAGTTCTCCGCCGAGCGCAGGATGTGCTTGCGGTTGAGGCCGCGGTTGTTCCTTCCGCCGCCGGTCGGCCAGTAGACCTTGGTGAAGATCTCGATCTCGTCGCGCCGTTCCGTCCGGAGGGCGCGGCCGAGCACCTCCTCGGCGCGGCCTTCCGCGTAGGCGTCGGCGGTGTCGAACGTGGTGATGCCCATGTCCAGCGCGGCGCGGACGCAGGCGCGGGCCCGGTCCTCGTCGATCTGCGAGCCGTGGGTGATCCAGTTGCCGTAGGCGATCTCGCTGACCATGAGGCCGCTGCGCCCGAGATGACGAAATTCCATGCTTTAGCTCGATTCACGGATCACTAGGTGTGGGGTGAGGACCAGCGCGGCGCGCGACGGACGCTCGCCGGCGCCGAGCCCGGAGATGAGCGAGGTCAGCAGCCTGACCATCTCCCTGCCCATGTCCTCGATGGGCTGGTGCACCGAGCTGAGCCCGGTGAACTGCGCGTGGCTGGAGTCGTCGAACCCGACCACCGCCACGTCCTGCGGCACCCGCCGCCCCGCCTCGGCCAGCACCCGCAGCGCGCCGACGGCCATGAGGTCGGAGGCGGCGAAGACCGCGTCCAGATCGGGCGCGCGCTCCAGCAGTTCGCGCATGCAGCGGGCGCCGCTGAGCTCGGTGAAGTCCCCGTGGGCGATGTACTCGGGCAGGCCCGCCAGCATGAGCGCCTCCCGGTAGCCGCCCAGCCGGTGCAGCCCCGCGATCATGTCGATCGGCCCGGAGATCGTCGCGATCTTCCTGCGTCCGCGCTCCAGCAGGTGGCCGACGGCGACATGCGCGCCCAGATGGTTGTCCACGTCCACCATCTGCGGCACGACCTGCGGCCCGATCGAGCGCCCGCCCTGCACCGTCGGCACCCCGATGTTCACCAGGAACCCCGGCAGCGGATCGTCGCGGTGCTGCGACAGCAGGAGCACGCCGTCGACGTGCCCGCCCGACAGGTACCCCTCCAGGTTCGCCCGCTCCTCCGGCGTCCCCGCCATCGTCAGCAGCAACTGCCGGCCCGTGGCGGTCAGCTCCGAGGTGATCCCGCGGATGATCCCGGCGAAGAACGGGTCGGAGAAGAGCCTCGCCTCAGGCTCGGCGATCACCAAGGCGATGCTGTCGGTACGGCTGGCCGCCAGGGACCTCGCGGCGTGGTTGGGCACGTAGTTGAGCTCCGCGACGGCCCGCTCCACCAGTTCCCGGGTCTCCGGGCTGACGTTCTCCGCCCCGTTGATCACCCGCGACACGGTGCCCCGGCCGACCCCGGCGTGCGCCGCCACCTCCTCCAGCGTGACCCGCTTCCTGGCCCCGCTCACCACCTCCGGCCTCCCGTCCGAGCGGCGGTCAAAGCAGGCCCTTGCGGATGCGGGCGGCGTACCAGAGGGCGGAGTCCTTCGGCGTGCGCTTCTGCGTGCCGAAGTCCACGTGGACGATGCCGAAGCGCTGGCCGTATCCGTGGGCCCACTCGAAGTTGTCCAGCAGGGACCAGGCGAAGTAGCCCTTGAGCGGCACGCCCCTGTTCACCGCCTCGGCGCAGGCGGAGATGTGCCGCTCCAGGTAGTCGATGCGCTCCGGGTCGTGGACCGCGCCGCCGGAGCTGACCGAGTCGGCGAAGGCGGCGCCGTTCTCGGTGATGTAGAGGTCGATCGCGGGATAGTCCTTGACCACCCGCTGCAGCAGGTCCAGCAGGCCGTTCTCGTCGATCTCCCAGCCCATGCCGGTGCGGGGGCGGCCGCCGTCCACCCAGTGCGCCGACTCGGCGCCGATCCACGGGGTGGTGCCGGAGGGGACGGGGTCTGCGGCGGCGACGAGGGCGGGGGAGTAGTAGTTGATGCCCAGCATGTCGATCTTGCGGGAGATCGTGGCCAGGTCGCCGTCCTTCACGTGGCTGAAGTCGCTGAGGTGGGACAGGTCCGCCAGCACGTCCTCGGGGTAGGCGCCGAGCAGGACGGGGTCGATGAACAGGCGGTTCTGGATGCCGTCGATGCGGCGGGCGGCGTCCACGTCGGCGGGCGAGGTCGTGGCGGGCGTCACGTGCGACATATTCAAGGTGATGCCGATATTTCCGGACAAAAGTGGTACGGCCAGCCCATGCCCCAGCAGGAGATGATGCACGGCCTTCACCGCCTGCTCAGGCTCGGCCCGCCCCGGCGCGTGCTCACCGTTGGCGTACCCGAGCAAGGCCGAGCACCACGGCTCGTTCAACGTGGTCCAGTTCTCCACCCGGTCAGACAACGCCGTGTGCACGATGTCGGCATATTCGGCGAACCGGTAGGCGGTGTCGCGGTTGGGCCACCCGCCCGCGTCCTCCAAGTACTGCGGCAGATCCCAGTGGTAGAGCGTCGGCCACGGCGTGATGCCACGTTCCAGCAGCGCGTCCACGAGGCGCCGGTAGAAGTCCAGGCCCGCCTGGTTCACCACTCCCCGCTCCGGCACGATCCTCGGCCACGCCACCGAGAACCGGTAGGCCCGCAACCCGAGCCCCGCCATCAGCCGCACGTCGTCGAGGTAGCGGTGGTAGTGGTCGCAGGCCACGTCACCGTTCTCACCGTCGCGCACCTTGCCCGGCGTGCGGCTGAAGGTGTCCCAGATGGACGGCCCCCTGCCGTCATCCGCGAACGCGCCCTCGATCTGGTAGCTGGACGTCGCCGCACCCCAGAGAAACGAACTGCTCATGCCTTGACGGCTCCTTCCATGATGCCGCCGATGATCTGGCGGCCGAAGACGATGAAGACGGCGAGCAGCGGCAGCGTCGCCACCAGCGTCCCGGCGAACATCAGCGTGTAGTCGGTGTAGTACTCGGTGGCGAGCTGGCTGAGCGAGAACTGGACGGTCGGGTTGTCCGCCTCCAGCACCGCCCTCGGCCAGATAAACTCGTTCCAGGTCCCCATGAACGTGAAGAGCGCCAGCACGGCCGCGCCCGGCCGCAGCGCGGGCAGCACGACGCTCCAGTAGACGCGGAAGCTGGAGCTCCCGTCGACGATCGCCGCCTCGATCAGCTCGTCGGGCACCGCCCTGATCGCGTACTGCCGCATCAGGAACACCCCGAACGCCGACACCAGGAACGGCACGATGACCGCCTGCATGGTGTTCTGCCAGCCCAGCTCCACCATGACCATGTAGAGCGGGATGATCCCCATCTGGACGGGGATCATCATCGTGCCCAGGACGATCACCAGCAGCGCCCCGCGCCCCCGGAACTTCAGCTTGGCGAAGGCGAACCCGGCCAGCGAGCAGAAGAACACGGTCGAGACCGTCACCGCGACCGAGGCGAGGGCCGAGTTGAGCATGCCGAGCGCGAAGTTGGCCTGCTCGGCCTCGAACAGCCGGGTGACGTTGGCGCCGAGCTCCCCGCCCGGCGTCATGGGCGGCGGGTACTGGCCGACGACGTCGTTGGTCCGCGTGGCGATGACGAACATCCAGTAGAGCGGGAAGACCGAGATCACGATCGCGGCGAGCAGGGTCAGGTAGACCAGCTTGTTCCGCCTGATCACTTCATCCTCCTGGAGATCAGGTAGTTCACCAGCGCGATCAGCACGATGAGGACGAAGATCATCCAGGCGACGGCGGAGCCGTATCCGTAGTCGAACTCCTCGAAGGCCTGCTGGAACATGTACATGGCGGCGGTCTGGAACTGCCGCAGGCTGCCGCCGGTCAGGTCGCCCTGCCCGAACAGCAGCGGCTCGGTGAACAGCTGCATGCCGCCGATCGTCGACATGATCACCGTGAAGATCACCGCGGGCTTGATCATCGGGATGGTGATCTGCCAGAACTGCCGCGCCTTCGAGGCCCCGTCGAGCTCGGCGGCCTCGTAGACGTCGCGCGGGATCGACTGCATGGCCGCGAGGTAGATCAGCGCGTTGTAGCCGGTCCAGCGCCAGTCGACCATGACCGCGATCGCCGTCCACGACGACCACTTGTCGGCCTGCCAGTCGACGGGCTCCACGCCGACGAGCCCGATCGCCCAGTTGGCCAGTCCCGCGTCCCGCGAGAACAGCTGCGAGAACACGATCGCCACCGCCGCGATCGAGGTGATCATCGGCGCCAGCACGCCCATGCGCAGGAACGTCAGCCCGCGCAGCGGCCGGTTGAGCAGACTGGCCAGCACCAGCGCGATGAGCAACTGCGGCACGCCGGCGACAAGGAACATCCCGACCGTGTTGACGACCGCGTTCCAGAAGTCCGGATCGGCGAACAGCACGGCGAAGTTCTCGAGCCCGACGAACCCCTGGTTCCCGCTGACAAGATCCCACTTGTGCAGCGACACCCAAGCCGTGTAGATCAATGGAAATAGCCCAAAACACGCAAAAATCACGAAAAAGGGCGCGATATAGAGGTACGGCGCGGTGTTCCGGTCAAAGCGCGACCGGAGACGGGACTTGGGAACCTTCTTGGCGTGCCCGCCTCTGGCCGACGGTTTCACCCCGAGATCAACACTCACGACTCAGCCCCCTCGGATGGCCGGCGATGGCCGTGACGGCGCGCACCACGTCCGGCGTGAGAAGCGACCCCCACGATCGGCGCCAGCCCATGGCGGCGGGTGGCGTGGGGGGTGGCGCAGCCGTAACGGATGGCGGCGAGACGGACAGAAGCACAACGGACAGAAGCACAACGGACAGCAGCACAACGGCCAGAAGCGCGACAGATGGCGCAAAAAACAGAAGCACGGCAGAAAGCGGGCTATTTCGCGCTGCGTTTGGCGTCGGTGAGGGCCTTGGTCCAGGCTTGGGCGGCGTCGAGTTTGCCCTGTTCGAGGGCCAGAAGCGCCTCGCCCACGCGGTCGCCCACAGCCTGGTTGCCGGGGCCGAGGTAGACCGGCTTCAGCGTCTTGGCCGACTCGCCGAAGATCTGGCCGACCGGCGCGTTGTTGAAGTACTCGTTCGTGAACGCCCGCACCGCCGGGTCGTCGATGGCCTGCGGCGAGGACGGGAAGTTGTTCTCCGCCTTGAACGCCGCCAGCTGCCCCTCCGGGCTGGTCAGGAACTTGGCCAGCTCGGCCGCCTCCTTCGGGTGCCTGCTCTGCTTGGGCACCGCCAGGAACGAGCCGCCGCGCACCGCGCCCGAGCCGGGTACGCGGGCCACGTCCCACTGGCCCTTGAGCCCGTCGCCGGCCTGCTCCTTGATCAGTCCGAGCATCCAGGCCGGGCAGGCGATGGTGGCGAACGAGCCCTTCTTGAACCCGGCGTTCCACTGCGGGCCCCACATCTGGAGCTTGGCCGACAGGTCCGCGCCGACCATGGCCGTGGTCGTGTCCCAGGCGGTCTTGACGCCGGGGTTGGTGTCGATGACGAGTTTGTTGGCGGTGTCGAAGTAGGTGTGGTCGCCCTGCTGCATGAGGACGTTCTGGAAGATGCCGCCCGCGGAGTCGAAGAACTTCGCCTCCTTGACGGCCGCCACGAACTTCTTGCCGGTCTCGGTGTAGTCCGCCCACGTGGGCCAGAGCTTGCCGACCTCCTCGCGGCCGGTCGGCAGCCCGGCCTTCTCGAACAGGTCGCGGCGGTAGCACATGCCCTGGGCGCCGACGTCGGTGCCGAGGCCGATCAGCGTCTTGCCGTCGGGGGTGAGGGCCTGCTTCCACTTCCATTCGAGGAACTTGTCCTGGAGCGGGGCGGCGCCGTGGTCGAGGAGGTTGACGAAGTTGCCGGGCTTGGCCATGAACTGGACGAGGATGCCCTCCTCCAGGGCGACGACGTCGCCCGCGCCGCTGCCCGCGGCCATCCACTGCTGGAGTTTGGGAAGGTAGTCGCCGAGCTGGGCGATGTTCTCTTCCTTGATCGTGATGTTCGGGTGGGAGGCTTCGTACTTCTTGTACAGTTCCTCGTAGCCGAACTTGCTGAAGGTCTTGACGACCAGCTCGATCTTCCCGCCCGCCTGGGGGGTTTCCTCCTTGGCGGCGCCGCCGCAGGCGGCCGTGGCCACCAGGCTTGCGAGGGTGACCGCGGCGAAGAGTCCGCGGCGAACGTGAGTCGTCATGCGGGGGGTACCTCTCTGGGAAACTGGACGAGGGGCCTGCGTTTGACGCCGCCGGCACCGGTGTCTAGCTCCGTATGGGAGCGCTCCCATGACGTTAGACCATGATTCGGTCCGTGTGAAAGGTCTCCGGCATAACGGAAATTTCCCTCTTGACGCTGACCCTCCTTGTCAGTAAAGATCACGCCGACGCCGCCGGACCGCTTCGAGAGAAGGTCCGGCATGTCTTTTCGATCGCGGCTGGCGTGCGCGCTGACCGTGGCGGCGGCCTTACTGCCCGCCGCTCCCGCCCAGGCCGAGGCGACCTACGAACGCGTGCTGAACGGCACGTTCGGCGGCGGTTCCAAGGAGCCGTGGTGGAGCAGCGAGACCACGCCGTCCCGGGTCGAGGCGGGGCGGCTGTGCGCCGAGGTGCCCGCCGGCACGGTCAACCCCTGGGACTCGATGATCGGCCAGAACGACATCCCGCTGGAGAACGGCCAGCCGTACAAGCTGGTGTTCACGGCGGTGGCCACGAAGGACGTCACGATCAAGGCGATCGCCCAGATGAGCGGGCCGCCGCACACCACCCCGATCGCGGGCGGCGCCGACGTCACCACCACCCCCCGCACGTTCGAGATCACCGGCACGTCCACGATCGACGAGGCCAAGTCGCAGATCGCCTTCCAGATGGGCGGCGCGAGCGAGGCGTACACGCTGTGCCTGGACGACATCTCCTTCACCGGCGGCGTGATCCCGCCCGGCGGGGTGCGCGACCTCGGCTCGCCGGTACGCGTCAACCAGCTCGGCTACCTGCCCGGCGGCCCCAAGCGGGCCACGGTCGTCACCCCGTCGCGCGCGCCGCTGCCCTGGCGGCTCCTCGACGCCTCCGGCCGGGCGGTCGCCACCGGCTTCACGCGGGTCTTCGGCGACGACGCGATGTCGGGGGACCACGTCCACACCGCCGACTTCACCAGATATCGGGCGCGGGGCGCCTTCCGCCTCGCCGTCGGCGACGAGGTCAGCGAGCCCTTCGAGATCGACGCGGGCCTGTACGGCAAGCTGCGCAGGGACGCGCTCGCGTACTTCTACCACAACCGGTCCGGCACCCCCATCGAGGCCGGGCACGTGGGCCAGGCCTACGCCCGCCCCGCCGGGCACGCAGGCGTCGCCCCCAACCAGGGCGACCTCGACGTCCCGTGCGCCCCGGGCGCCTGCGACTACCGGATGGACGTGCGCGGCGGCTGGTACGACGCGGGCGACCACGGCAAGTACGTGGTCAACGGCGCGCTCGCCGCCTGGCAGCTCATCGACGCCTACGAGCAGTCCGGCGACGTACGGCTGGCCATCCCCGAGTCCGGCGGCAGGCTGCCCGACGTCCTCGACGAGGCCAGGTGGGAGCTGGACTTCCTGCTGCGCATGCAGCGCCCCGACGGCATGGTCCACCACAAGATCCACGACGCCGCCTGGACCGGTCTCCCGCTGCGCCCGGAGGCCGACGCCCAGCCCCGCCTGCTCTTCCCCGTCTCCACCGCAGCGACCCTGAACCTGGCCGCGGTCGGCGCCCGCTGCCACCGCGTCTACCAGCGCTTCGACCGCGCGTTCTCGGCCCGCTGCCTGGAGGCCGCGCGCCGGGCCTGGGACGCGGCGCACGCGAACCCGGCCCTGTTCGCACCCGCCGAGAGCGTGGGCGGCGGGCCGTACGACGACACCAAGGTGAGCGACGAGTTCTCGTGGGCGGCGGCCGAGCTGTTCGCCGCCACCGGCCGGCGCTCCTACCTCAAGGCGGTCACCACCGGTCTGACCACGGAGAACTTCTCCTGGAAGGACACCGGCGGGCTGGCCGACCTGGCACTGGCCCGGGTACGCGGCAAGCTCGGCCCGCTCGCCGCGCTCAAGCTGACCGGCCGGGTGGCCCGCGTGGCCGATCGGCATCTGGCCGACCTGCGGGCGCAGGGCTACGCCAACCCGTTCCTGCCGCCCGATGGCATGTATGTCTGGGGCTCCAGCAGTGCGACGGCCAACACGGCGCTGGTGCTGGCCTACGCCTACGAGCTCACTCGTGTCCCGAAATATCGGGAGGCGGCGGTCGAATCCCTTGACTACCTCCTCGGGCGCAACGCCCTCAACCAGTCCTACGTGACCGGTTACGGCGAGCGCGCTGCCCGGAACCAGCATCACCGGTTCTGGGCGCACCAGCTCGACCCGGCGCTGCCGTACCCCGCGCCGGGATCTCTCGCGGGCGGCCCGAACAGCGGCCTGCAGGACCCGGTCGCCCAGCGCAACCTCCAGGGCTGCGCCCCCGCCAAGTGCTACATCGACGACATCGGCTCCTATGCGACCAACGAGGTCGCCGTCAACTGGAACTCCGCCCTGGCATGGCTCACAGCCTTCGCCGACACCCGTTCCGCTGAAACCCATTCCGCCGACACCCGTTCCGCCGACACCCGTTCCGCCGACACCCACTCCGCTGGAACCAACGAAAGGTGATGTAGTGCGATTTATCGCAGCAAAGGCCGCAGTGGCGTTGACCGCCGTCGCGGCGGCACTTCTCACGGCGCCCACCCCCGCATCAGCGGCGGCGCAGCTCGTCGCCAACGGCGGGTTCGGCGGCGGCGTCGCCGGCTGGAAGCAGATCGACCAGGCCGAGGTCACCGCCGACGCGGGCCGGATGAAGGTCCGGGCCAAGACCCGGGTCAACGACCCGTGGAACGCCATGACGGCGGCCAACACCACCGCCACGCTGAAGCCGGGCAGGACCTACACGCTCTCCTTCGACGCCCAGGGCTCGGAGGCGTTCACTCCGGCCACGACCGTCCAGTACCTCAAGACGCCGGGCCAGAACCAGTCGCTGGGCACGACGTTCCCGGTCACGACCACGAGCAAGCGCTTCCTGTACACCTTCACGGCCAAGGCCCCCGCCGACGCCTCCGACCTCACCGTCGAGGTGACGTTCCAGGTCGGCTCGAAGGACCGGGCGGCCACGGTGTGGTTCGACAACGTCTCGCTCATGGAGACCCAGGCGACCCGGCCGACCGGCCTGTTCGTCTCCGGCGAGTCCAACCCGGCCGTGTGGGTCAGGAACAACTGGGACGCCCAGCGGGCCAAGGCCGAGGCGATCAACAACGGCATCGCCACCAAGCCGATCTTCATGTGGTTCGGCGGCTGGTTCGGCGACCTGACCAAGGCCGTGGACGACTACGTGGGCGCCGCGCAGGCGGCCGACAAGCTGCCCATGCTGGTCGCGTACAACATCCCCTACCGTGACGCCTGCGCCACCCACTCCAACGGCGGCGCGGCCGACGCGGCCGCCTACCACGCGTGGATCACCGCGTTCGCGCGGGCGATCGGCAGCCGCCACGCGGTCGTGATCCTGGAGCCCGACGCCGTCGCCGCCGCCCCCTGCGTGACGCAGGTCGGCGGGGACCCGGAGGACCAGTACCGGATCCTCCTGGACGCGACCCAGGTCCTGAAGGCCGCCGCGCCGAACGCCTGGGTCTACCTCGACGCGGGCAATTCCGGCTGGGTGACCAACAAGAACGACCTGGTCACCCGCCTCGGCAAGGCCGGCATCGCCAACACCCGCGGCTTCTCGCTGAACGTCTCCAACTACAAGTGGACCGACCAGACCACCACCTACGGCACGGACGTCAAGAACCTGCTGGCGCCCGCCCACGGGAACAAGCCGTTCGTGATCGACACCAGCCGCAACGGCAACGGCCCCTACCCCGGCGACTCCACGCCCGAGGACGACTGGTGCAACCCGCCGAACCGCAAGCTGGGCGCCGCCCCGGCCAAGCCGGCCTCGGGCGCCGAGTACCACTACTGGGTCAAGGTGCCCGGCGACTCCGACGGCAGGTGCGGCATCGCGCCGACCACGCCGGCCGGGCAGTTCAGCCCCGACCTGGCCATGGCACTGATCAACGGCAACCCGTAGCGGAGGACTCCCGGCGGGGGCGGGTCAGCGTTCCCGCCCCTGCCGGCTCTCCCGCGCGGCCATGACCTCGGTGACGTACTGCTCCGCCCAGTCGGTGATCGCCTGGATGGGCTCCTGCAGCGACCGGCCGAGCGGGGTCAGCGTGTACTCCACCCGGGGGGGCACCTCCGCGAACACCTCCCGAGTGAGCAGCCCGTCGGCGGCCATGGCGCGCAGGGTCTGGGTCAGCACCTTGGGCGTCACCCCGCCGATCATGTCGCGCAGTTCGGTGAAGCGCTTCGGCCCGTGGCGCAGGCTCAGCACGACCAGCACCGACCATTTGTCGCCGATCCGGTCGAGCACCAGCCGGGTGGGGCAGTTCGGGTCGAAAGCATCGCCGTTCGTCATGGTTTCCCAAAGGTAGCAATGGCACGTTGAAGTAACCAGTATCCAATGGATACCTTCGCAGTCGCAACCGCAACTGAGGAGGTCCGCAATGAACATCCTGCTGATCGGCGCCAGTGGAATGATCGGCAGCCGGGTGGCCGCCGAGGCCGCGAACCGGGGCCACGAGGTCACCGGCGTCACCCGCTCGGGCAAGGACGGCACCCAGACCGCCCACGCCGCCGACGTCGCGGCCATCACCGCCCTGGCCAAGGGCAAGGACGCGGTGGTCCTGTCCATCGCTCCGCCCAGGGACGGCACCGAGCCCGAGGCCCCGCTGCTGGCCGCCGGCCGCGCGGTCCTGGCCGCCCTGCGCGCCGCGGGCGTCGGCCGCCTCGTGGTCGTCGGCGGCGCGGGCAGCCTGGAGATCGCACCCGGCGCCCGCCTGGTCGACACCCCCGACTTCCCCGAGATCTACAAGAGGGAGGCGCTGGCGCAGGCCGCGCTGCTCGACGTGATCCGGGCCGAGGCGGACGACCTGCGCTGGACCTACATCTCCCCGGCCGCCCAGATCGCCCCCGGCGAGCGCACCGGCGCCTACCGCAAGGGCGGCGACACCCTGGTCGGCCCGTTCATCACCGCCGAGGACTACGCCGTGGCGCTGGTGGACGAGCTGGAGAACCCGACCACCCCGTCACAGCGCGTCAACGTGGCGCACTGAAGCGCACGAACGGGATCCGCCCGCCGATCTGCCGGAAGTCCAGCACGTCGTCGAACCCCATCAGGGCGCAGAGCCGCCGGGCCGCCGCCGGGTGGCGGGCGGCGTACGTGGCCATGATGTCCGCGCCCTCGGCGGCGGACAGGGGAACGGCGACGGCAGGGCGGGGATGACCGCCGATCTGGATCGTGACCTCCGGCGTCTTCAGCACGTTGCGGTACCAGTCGGCGCCCGAGCCGAACCCCGACGCCGCGACCACGCTCCTGCCGTCCCGCGCCACGATCTCGATCACCGCCTGGCGCGGCTGCCCCGAGCTGCGGCCGGTGTGCGTCAGCAACATCATCCGGTGCGGCACCAGCCAGCCCAGCCCCGCGCGGAACAGGCTGATCGGCAGCCGCCACGCCCGGCGGCGCCACCCGGTCGGCGGCACCGCCCGCTTCGCCAGGATCGTCTGCGCGCCGAACTGCCGCCGCAGCACCGGCGCGAACGCCTGGCGCGTGATCGTCCTGGTCACCGCCTTCTGCACCACGAGCTGTGGCCGCGTGGCCGGGACCAGCGTCCTGGTGAACAACCGCGCGGTGCGCTGCCGCTTGGCGACCTCGCCGCGCATGCGCCGCTCGTAGCGGTCGAAGGCGCGCTCGGGCTCGCGCTCGTCGCGCAGCGCCTCGGCCAGCAGGTACGCCCCGCCCATGGCCATCGAGACACCCTGCGCCGAGAGCATGGTCATCGAACCGCAGGCATCGCCGACCAGCGCCACCCGGCCGCGGTGCCAGGAGGGCAGCACGATCTGCGTCATCGTGTCCATGAAGACGTCCCCGTCGGCCGGCGCGTCCTCCAGCAGCGCCGGGGTGATCCAGCCCATGCCGTCGAAGGTGGAGCGCAGCAGGTCCAGCCGCTCCTGCCGGGGTACGGCGCCGCCGTTCGCCGCACGGAAGATGAACAGCGCGGCCAGTTCGTCCGCGCGCCCGGTCGGATACACGACGGTCTGGCGCCCGGGTTCGGTGTAGTGGGCGCGGATCCGCCCCAGGTGGTAGCGGTCGGGCACCGGGTAGGAGGCCAGCCGGCAGCCCAGGTACCGGGCGAAACGTTCCTCGGCGCCGAAGACGAGCTCCCTGGTCAGGGAGTGGATGCCGTCGGCGCCGACCAGCAGGTCGAACTCCTCGGTGCCGCCCGAGGCCAGATCGGCCTCCACGCCGCCGGGCACGAGGCGCACACCCGCGACGCTCTCCCCGAAGCGGATCTCCACGTCGTCCTGGACCGCCTCCAGCAGGGCCTCTTCGAGCGTGGTGTGCATGAGCCCCAGCCGCGGCCCCTTGATCACCCGATCGAGCAGGGGAACGGTCAGGCGCGCCCAGGCCCGCCCGGAGGCGTCCACGAAGTCGACCGAGTCGACGGGCAGCTGGCGCGGCACCAGCCGGTCGATGATCCCCATGCGCTCGGCCACGTCGTGGGCGGTGCCGAAGAAGTCGATCCCGTACCCGCCGAGCCGCCCGTGCGGGGAGCGTTCCAGGACGACCGGCTCGATCCCGTTGCGCCGCAGCCAGTACGCGAGCGTGAGCCCCGCGACCCCGCCCCCGTTGATGAGCACCCTCATGACAGCAACCCCTCCGCCGCGCTCACGGCCTGGCCCACGGGAAGTTCCGGATCGAGCAGGTAGTGCAGCATCAGCCCGTCGACGGCCGCCGTCACCAGCACCGCCGCCCCGGCCCTGCGCTCGGCCGGCCACTCGGGGTACATCCGCCCGAGCGCCTCGCCGATCTGCCCGCGCGCCTGCCGTAGCTGCTCGCGCAGTACCTCACCGAGCGCCGGATCCCGCGCCGCCCCCGCGATCACCTCGACCGCCAGCCGCGTGGCCCGCTCGTCCCCCGTGGTCTCTCCCAGCATGTCCCGGATCCTGCCCAGCGCCGCCCGCGCGTCAACGGCTCCGAGCAACTCCGCCACCAGGGGCCCGATCACCAGCTCCCCGGCCGCACGCGCGATGGCGGCGTGCAGGCCGGGCAGCCCGCCGAAGTGGTAGTGGATGAGGCCGGGATTGGTCCCGGCCCGCTCGGCGACGGCGCGGGTGGTGACGGCGGGCCAGCCCTCCTCACAGAGCAGGCCGATCCCCGCCGCCACCAGTTCCTCCCGCCGCCGATCTCCACGAGGCGAAGTTGGCCGTTCGACCAAGTTAGTCATACGGCCAAACTAGCATCCTTTCACCCGAAAAGCTCACCGAACCTGCTCAGGATGCCGAGATACTTCTCCGCCTTTTCCACCTTGTCTTCGAGCTTCGAGGCGAACTTCACCGGATCCTGTCCCAGCTGCTTCGTCACGTGGTCGTGCAGCTTGACCAGCGGCGGTGCTCCCTGCGTCTTGCGGGCGAACGCCGGGATCTGATGCAACCCGGTGGTCGACACCTGGGGCTGGATCACCGGTGTGCGGGCCAGCGCCGCCCGGTTCTCCGCCATCTTGCGCCGGTCGGTCTGGGCACGGACCCCGCACACGAGATTCTGCTGGAAGTTCCTGTTGTGGACCAGGACGTCTTCGTCCCCGCCCGCCACGTAGTACGTGTGGTCGGTCGCCACCGTCAGGTTGCGCACCTTCTGCGGCCGCGTGAACGCCCGCACGGAACCGACCGTCACCGTGCCGCCGTCCTCGTCGCGCAGGACCGTGCCGGGACGCAGCCGATCGGCGCGCACCCACTCCTTCGCGCCCTCGTCCCAGAAGGGGTGGTTGGCCGTGGCCACGATCGTCCCGTCGCCGACGCCGACCTCGACCAGGTCCTTGCGCCCGTCGCTGATGATGGTGGCCACCACGGTCCTGGGCCGTGTCCTGCCGGTCTCGGGATCGGTGGCCGTGACCTTGTCGCCGATCCGCACCTGGTCGATGCGGCGGCGGGAGCCGTCGCCCATGAGCACGGGGGTGTCGGGCGTGAAGCTCGAACACGACCCCCCGCTCGATGATCCTCCCGGATCCTCGGTCTTCTTCTTCGCGGGTGGATCGCCCTTCGAGGAGGCGGTCTCCGCGGCGTCGTCGGCCTGTTTGGAGGTGCCGGAGGCGGCGTCGTCGCCCTTCTTGGCCGCCGCGGCCGCCGCCTCGTCCGCCTGTCTCAGGACGTCGTCGGCGGCCTTCAGGTCGTCCTGCCACTTCACGAAGCCCTTGGCCACTCTGACGACGCCCTTGGCCACATCGGCCCCGACCGAGAAGATCTTGCCCCACGGCAGGAAGCCGATCACCATGCTGACGCAGGAGCCGATGTCGCCGCCGACGCAGTTGATGATGTCGTTCACGCCGAGCAGATCCAGGAGGATCTCGGCGCCGGCCTCGACCACCACGTCGACGAAGCTCTTGTTCTTCGTCGCCATCGCCTGGTCGATCTGGTCCTTCGAGGGGCCGCCGTTGTTGTTGCCCGACGAAGACGAAGAGGAAGAGGAGGTGGACGAGCCGCCGCCACCGCCGCCTCCACCGCCGCCGCCGATGTCGTACATCAGGCCCGAGGCGTCGTTGAACGTGGCCGGGCTGTTGTTGGCGTAGGCGTACCCGTGGAGCTGCTGCGGGTCGCCGGTGTCGGAGATCGGGTCGTCGGAGATGAAGCGGCCCGCCGACGGGTCGTACTCGCGCGCCCCCAGATGGGTGAACCCGGTCGAGGCGTCGATGTCACCGCCGACGAAGCCCTTGCGGTCGGGCCAGGCCGACGGCGCCTGGCCGCGCGGCTCGCCGAACGGGGTGAACGTGCGCCGCGTGGCCTGCAGCGTGGTGGCGTCCACGGCCATCTGGGCGGTGCCCTGGTGGTCGCCGGTCAGGTAGGTGACCTTGCCGCCGGAGTCGCGTACGGCCACGGCGCCGCCGAGCCCGTAGTAGCGCAGCGCGCTGACCTTGCCGTCGGACTTGTCGAGGTTCAGCTCCATCAGTCCGAGCGAGAGCGTGCTGGTCCCGGGCTCGTGCTTGAGGAGCCGGTCGCCGTCGGCGTCGTAGACGAACGTGGTCGCCTTGCCGGCCTTCGTGGACTTGGCCAGCCTGCCTTCCGCGTCCCACTCCAGCGTCTGCTCCTCGCCCGCGAGCACGCGCGTGGTCATGTTGCCCGCGGCGTCGTAGGAGTAGGTGTCCAGGCGCTCTCCTGCCGGGCCGCTGGTGACGACCTTGCTGAGCGTGTGCGGGCGCGGCTGTCCCGGCGCGGGCTGGGTGTAGGTGCTGGTGGTGTCGCCCGCGGGCGAGTGCTTGACCTGGGTGAGGCGGTTTCCGACCGTGTCGTAGGTGTAGGAGTCCCAGTACGGCTGCGGCCCCCCGACCGTGGCGTTCGACGGAGCGGCGGCGCACTGGTCGGCGGCCGTCCACGCCTGGGTGAGCCGGCGCAGATGGTCGTACTCGAAGCACTGCGTGTCCCGCGACACCGCGTCGCCGAGACGCAGCACGTTGCCCATCTGGTCGTAGGTGTAGCCCACGTCCGCGAGCTGCGGGGCCGGGTCGTCCCTGTCCACCCGCGCGCGCTCCAGCCGGCGGGTCCCCTCCTCGTAGTAGTTGGTGAGCCACGCCGGCTTGCCGCCGGCGTTCATCGTGTGCTGCATCGGCTCGGCGAACTTGGTGTAGAGCGTCTCGCTCACGTACGGCGCCGCGCCGGTCAGCGTGGACGGCAGCCCAAGCGCGTCGTAGCCGAGGCTCACGCTCTCGGCGGGCAGCCCGCCCGCGGCCGGGTAGTGGATCTTGGAGATGGACCCGTCGCCGTTGTAGCTCATGCCGAACTCGTAGGTGCCGGCCAGCGCCCCTTCGGAGGCCGGGATCGTCACCTTCGACCCGGTCGGCTTGTTGGCCGGGGAGTAGCCGGTGATCGTGCTGGTATACGCGTCGTCGCCGACGTACCGGGTAGAACCGGACGGAAGGCCCTTGAGCGGCGCGTCGTAGGCCCACTCGGCGAGCTTGGCCGAACCCTCCGACAGGCTCGTGGCGCGGCCGAGGTCGTCGTAGCGGTAGGTGAGCGTGCGCCCCCGGGCGTCGGTCGAGGTGAGGAGCTGCCCGGCCGCGTCATAGGTGTAGGCGGTGGCCCCGCGGTCGGGGTCCTCGTTCTTCACCAGGCGGTCGCGCACGTCGTAGTGGTTGCGCCAGACGTTGCCCGCCGGGTCGGTGGTGCTCTCCCGCAGGCCGTCCGGCGTGTAGGTGTGCTTGGTGGCGTCGTAGGCGCCGGTGGGCGTGCCGGTGGCGTACTGGCGCAGCTCGCTCACCCGGCCGCGGGCGTCGCTGAGCGCGGCGGTCGCGGTGCCGCCCGACGGGGGCGTCGTCGTGGTCCAGTCGGCGCCGTGGGTGTAGGAGGTGCGCCAGCGCTCGGCGCCGTTGACCTTGAAGACCTCCGCGGTGGTCCGCTCGGCGCCGTCGCGCACGAACACGGTCTGGGCGGGAACCTGGTTGTCGGCCGCCTGGTGCAGCGCCGTGCCCGGCGGCTGGTCGTTGTAGTAGCTGGTGTTGCGCTTGGCCACCAGCCCGCGCGAGTCGTAGACGGTGTCGGCCAGCGCCCGTCCGGCGCCGGGCGCCGGCACCTGGCTCTGGCGGTGGCGCAGGAAGCCGTCGTACAGCTCGAAGGAGGAGACGTTGCCGCCGTCCGGCTTGACCGACGTCGAGGTCACCACGACCGGGCCGTTGGTCCTGACGAGGTAGGAGTACTCGCCCGTCGGCGTGTGGCCGTCGGCCTTGGAACGGCCCGGCAGCCACACCTTCGACAGCCGGCCCAGCCCGTCGTAGACCAGGTCGGTGCGCCGCTCGTTGGCGTCGATCTCGGCCGTGGGCCGGCCCCAGCCGGGATCGAGCTCCGAGGTCGCGGTGTGGCCGCGCGGGTTGACGGTCCTGACCCCGGTCAGCGGGCCGCCGGTCGCCGGTGTGTACGACGTGGTCGACTTCCTGCCCAGGGCGTCGTAGGACTCGGTCATCCGGCCGTTGGCGTCGTAGACGGCCCGGGAGGTCGTCGTGTAGGCGGGCTGCCCGGCGTTCCACCCGGACAGTTCCTCGACCTTGGTGACCAGGCCACGCGTGTCATAGGTGGTGCGCACGTCGGAGAGCACGTCGCCGGGCGCCGGGGTGGCCGAGCAGGGCGCGGCGGCGCTCTGGATCCTGCCGACCTTGTTGATGATCCACTTGGCGGTGTTGCGCGTGTACTCGTGGCGTACGCACTGGTCGTCGCCCGCCCCGGCCTCGCCCAGGTCGCCGGTCTTGGTCACCAGCCCGTATTCGTCGAACTCCTTGGCCACCTCGACGGTCCGGAAACCGCCCCCGGCCAGCGCCGAGTGCCCGGTGACCCTGGCCTGGCGGACGATGTAGGCCTCCTGGCCGCCGTGCTTGGCGGTGGGGCCGCGCTTCCACAGGCCGTTGACGGTCCGGCTGACGACCGCCCCGCCGGGCCCGTCGCGCTGGATCTCCTCGCGGATCTGGCCCCGGTAGGCGCGGTGGTCGGCCACCTTGACGCCGTCGCTGTCGGTGATCGAGACGTCGCGGGAGCCGCCGCCTTCGAGGTGGTCGCCGTCCATGCCGCGGAAGTACAGGAACTCCGACTCCGACCGCTGCTCGCCCGGCAGGCCGCGCCGTACCAGGACCCGCTCGTAGCCGCGCCAGTCCGACCACGTCTTGCGCTCGGCCGGGACCAGGTCCTCGTCCTCGTTGTAGTGCCAGGCCGGCGTGCCCAGGTAGTCGTAGGTGGTGCGCTGGTCGGGCGAGCCGCCGGTCCGGTCGATCTGGTCGACCTGGGCGACGACGTACTTGTGGAACCAGTCGTTCTCGATCGGCTCGCCGCCCTCCGGCGCCAGCCACTGCTGCGGGAAGCAGCGCTTGGTGTTCTGGTCCGGCTTGGCCGGGACCGTGCCGCGCGTGCACTCGGCCGGCTTGTAGGTCACGCTGACCTGGCCGCCGGTCTCGTTGTGCACGGTCTGGACGCGGTACTTGTACAGCGGCGGCAGGCCTTCGAGCCCGTCGACCCTGTTCATCAGCTGGGCGCCGTCGAAGTTGACCGGCGGCATCGCCGACGAGCCGCCGGTGTGCGTGATCGACTCCAGCCAGAGCGCGGGGCTGGTGCCGTCACCCGGCTTGGGGAACTCGTGGCGCAGCGTCCACGACTCCACGTCGCGGTAGCCGGCGCCGTCCAGCACCCTGGTCGTGATCTTGGCCAGCCGCTTGGTGGACCAGAACGTGGGGGAGTACTTCTCCGGGCAGTCGCCGTCGGCGCACTTCTGGTCCCACGGCACGTCCGGCCAGTCCTTCGGCTGGTCCGTGGAGCAGGCGGTGCCGGGCACGCAGCGGCCGGCGGTGGTGAAGGCCACCTGGAGCGGCGACTTGCCCTTGTAGACCTCGCCGTGGCGGTCGCCGTAGTCGATGCGCTTGAGGTAGCCGGAACGGTCGTAGGTCGTGCCCGTCTTGAGGTTGCGGGCGTAGCGGTTGGTCTCCTTGCCGTAGTAGTAGCTGATCACGTTGCCGCTCGGGTCCACGACGTAGTCGAGGTTCCACCGCCAGGCCTGCGTGCACCACGACGCGGCGTACGTCGAGGCGTGGCACGGCTCGCCCGCGTCGTCGCCGAAGACCGGCATCGTCCACGTCGAGGTCGTCTCCTCGTCGCCGCTCTTCCAGCCCGGCAGCCGGTTGAGCCCGAAGTGGTACTGGGTGCCGTCGAGCGTCGTCACCCGCCAGTGCTCGCCGGAGTTGTCGCCGTTCGCCGCGCCGTCCAGCTTCTCGATCTTCGAGCCGTCGTCGCTCTTCAGCTTCCACGCGCCGGTGTCGTCGTCGCGCACCAGCTCGCCGCCGCCGCCGTTGAGCACCATCGTGGCGTTGCTGGACGACCAGCACTGGTCGCCGGTCTTCGGCTTCACCCCGTCGTCGGCGCACGACTTGTACTTGCGCTCGATGTAGCCGGGCCAGAAGTCGAAGCCCTCCCCGGCCCAGCTCGGCTGGTTGTTGGTCGAGGCCGTCCGCCCGTCGATGCCCCCGGAGGAGTACGACAGACCCACCTGCGGCGCCGGCCCGCCGGTGGACGGCGGCATGCGCAGCGGATAGTTCCAGGTGAAGTCGCCGGTCTGCGCGCTGACCTGCCAGATGGCCGACGGTGACAGCGACGTGGCGGAGTAGCTGCCCGTGCTGCCGCCGGTCGCGGCGGTCACCGCGAACACGCCGTCGGCGCTCCTCGCCGCCGGCCCCACGTCCGCGGCGAGCGTGGAGGTGGCCGGGTCGTTCCGGGTGGGAATCGAGGTGCCGGTACGGCAGGCCTCCTGCTCGGGCGTGGTCAGGAAGCAGCCCGGGTAGGCGACCACGCGCAGCCGGGCGGCCCAGTCGCCGCCGTAGGCGTGCCGGAACCCGGAGTAGTCCAGGTCGATCCGGGCCGCGGCGGCCTGCCGTACCTTGATCAGAAGGCCGTCGACGCCCGCGCGCCGCGTCGTCGCGCGGTCGGCCACCTCCACGGTGGCCTGCTGGGCCCCCGGCGCGGTGACCCACACCGGCAGCGCGCCCGCACGGGCCCGCCCGGCCGCGCCGAGGCGCGCGTCGCCCGTGCCGGAGGGCCAGGTGACCTGGGGAGAAGTGGTGACCGCCGCCTGCATGGCGGGGTCCTTGGGTAACTGCTTGACCGGCACCTTCTCGCCGGGGACGGATCGTTCCTGCTGCACGCCCGGCCGCCGGTCGGCGGCGGCGACCCCGGCCGCGGCCGGGAGCGCGTGGAAGTGCGTGAGCAGCAGGACGACCGCGGCGGAGAAGGTGGCCAGACGCGAACGTCGGGACATCGTGAACTCCTGTCAGCTGTCGTGGGCGAGCTGGAAGACCTCGTCGTCGCTCAGCTCGCCCTGGTAGATGCGGACGTCGGCGATGGCGCCGAGGAAGTGGCTGTACGCGGTGCCGTTCTTGAAGGTGCGGCCGAGGCTGACCGGGCCGGTGGCCTTCCAGGCGCCGGGCGCGTCCGCGCTGCCCTTGAGCACGCCGTTGACGTAGATCCGGGTCTGGCGGGCGGCGTGGTCGTAGACGCCGGTGAAGTGCGTCCAGACGCCGAGGTCCGGCGCGCCCTTGGCCTGGGCCTCGCCCCAGGAGGCCGGCTCGGTCACGTCGGAGGCGGGTTTCATGATCCGCATCGCGCCGTCGTCGCCGCTCCACGCCAGGTAGAGGCCGCACAACGCGTTCGCCTGCTGGCACAGCACGGTTCTGTGGCCCGCCTGGTCGTCCTGCCTGACCCAGGCCGAGACGGTCAGGCTCCGGTCGGTCTGCGCGACCGGGCCCGTCGTGACCGCGCGGTCGTCCTCGCCGTCCAGGAGCAACGCGGTGCCGTCCGCTCCGGTCGGCCCGCGGCTCCAGGTCGCCCCGCCCGCCAGCGTGGCGGTGTGGCCGCGGCCGCTGCTGTCGCCCGCGGCGCCGCCGCGGCCCTCGTCCAGCTTCCAGTGCGCGGCCTGCCGGGGACCGCGCTCGGCCAGCGCGCGCAACTCGTGCTCCGGCACGATCTCCTGCCAGACGCGCGCGTCGTCGATCAGGCCCTTCCAGCCGCCGGTGCCGAGTTCGCCGCCGATCCGGAGCGCGCCGGTGGCGTTCCAGCCGGCCGTGGTCCTGGTGGCGGTGCCGGCCAGTTCCCCGTCCACGTACAGGCGCTGCTGCCTGGCGGGCGCGTCGTAGACGGCGCTCACGTGCGCCCACGCGCCGGCGGCGGGCTTCTGCAGCGAGACGGCCTTGGTGACCGCGGCCGCGTCGGCGTCGGCGGCGGTGGTGGCGAAGGCCCAGCCCGTCGCGGAGTGCCGCAGGGCGAAGCCGGTCGAGCGGGCGCCGTCCTGGCTGAGCACCGTCCCGGCGCCCTGGGAGTCGGCGGGCTTGGCCCACGCCGAGACGGTGAAGCTCTGGTCGGTGCGCAGGGCCGGGCCCTCGGTGGCCGCGTGCCCGGCGGCGTCGAGCGACAGCGCGGTGACCGACTCGGGGGTCCTGGAGGTCTCCCACGCGGTGGCGCCCCGGAGCGTGGCGGGCCGCCCGTTGCCGGACAGGTCGGCCGTCACGGCTCCTGTGCCCTCGTCGAAGGCCCAGTGTCCCGACGGCTTCGGGCGCGTGGCGGCCAGGGCGGCGATCTCCTCCTGGCCGAGCACCCGCTGCCAGACGCCGGCCTCGTCGACCGCGCCCGCCCAGGCCGGTCCGATCTCCAGGGGCCCGGCGAGCGCGGGGACCGTCGCGGCCGTGGCCGCTCCTGCCAGCACGCCGTCGACGTAGAGGCGCCGCTCGCCGGTCACCGGGTCGTACACGCCCGCGAGATGCGTCCAGGCGCGCTGGAGCGCGGGCTGGGCCGAGGTGACGGCCGCTCCGGCGGTGAACGCCCACTTGCCGCCGGCGTCCCTGCCGAGGCTCACGCCGTCCTGCCGCAGCGCCGCCCTGGTCGCCTTGTCGGTGGCCAGGACCCAGGCCGCCAGCGTGAAGCCCTTCCCGCCGGACAGGACCGGGCCGCTCGTGGCCGCCTTGCCCGTGGTGAAAGTGACCGCCTTGCCCTTCCTGCCGTCGCTCCAAGCGGTCTCACCCGACAGCGCCGCCGGGTGGCCGTTGCCCGAGGCGTCGGCCAGCTCGCCGCCCGTGCCCTCGTCCAGTGCCCACTGCCCGGACGGGCCCGTCCCCTGATGGGCGAAGAAGACGTAGGTGCGGATCGGCCCCGGATTGCCCGCCCGGTCGGCGGTGCGGACGCTGAAGCGGTTGATCCCGTAGCGCGTGGGCGTGATCCGCACCGCCGCCCCCTCGCCGGGAGCGGCCACGCGCAGCCGCGTGGACGGCGGGTCCTCGTTGACGCCGTACACGTACTCCGCCACGTCGTCCACGCCGCCCGAGGTCAGCTGGAACGTTCCCGGCTCGCCGAGCCTGCCGCCCCACGCGTCCTCGGGGAAATCGCCCGAGCCAACGCCGGGAACCGCGTGCGGCAGCGTGGTGTCCACCGTGAACTCGCACCACGGGCTCCACCCGCTGGAGTCCACGCCGTCCTCCGCGCGCACCCGCCACTTGTAGGTGCCGCCGTCCACCAGCGCGCCGGCCGGGATGGCGGCCTGCCGTACCAGACCCGAGGTCGACTGCGAGGTCTGCGAGCTGCCGATCTTCGCGGTGCCGTCGAGCGCCCACCACTCGAAGTCGGCGCGCACGCTGTTGTCGCCGTCGCGCACGCGCGCCTTCAGCGTCGGCGTCGTCACTCCGATGTACGGCCGCGCCGCGCCCGTGGCGCAGTCCACGTCGGGAACCATCGCGATCTGGTCCGGCGCCGACGGGACCGTGTTGTAGGTGATCTCCAGGGTCGGGTTGTTCTTGAACCGCTTCCAGCCCTTGGTGTCGCCCTCGTCGCGGGCCCGCAGGCCCAGCGTCAGGTTGCCCCAGTCCTTGCCGGCCGCCTCCACGACCGCCGAGGTCGCGTCGAAGTCGACGCCGCCGTCCGGGCAGCTGGAGCTGTAGCCCTTGGCGACGTCCTTGCTGTCCAGGCGCCGGTGCCAGGTGGGCTGGTCGCTCCACTTCGTCCCGGAGTCGATGGCCCCGGTCAGCCACAGGTCCACGGTGCGGCCGTCACAGGACCACGAGTGGTTCTCCCACGTGCGGAACGTCGCCTTGATGATGTGCTTGCCGTTGACGTTGTCGGTGTCCATGCGGAAGAACGAGCGCTTGGTGTCCACCGTGGGGAAGGACGACGGGTCGTTGTAGTAGCCGGACGGCGCCGACTCGCTGGAGTTCCAGTACGACTGGCCGGAGAAGTGCTTGGAGACGTAGGTCCAGGCGGTCCTGGCCGCGCCGTACGACGGGTCGATGTGGACCGGGAAGCGGGTCGCCGGGTCCTTCAGCATCGCCTGGTCGGGCACCAGGACCAGCCCGCCGTCCGTCTTCTCCACCCGCATCACCTGGCGCCGCCCGCCGACCGCGGTGCCGGCGGCCAGCGCCCGGAGGTCGGCCGGCTCACCGGTGGCCTGGGAGGAGTCCCACATCTCGGGCGCGGGCGCGTGCACCACGACCTCGCCGCCGGCGTCGCGGGCGTCGACGTTCCCCGCCGCGTCCGTGCTGACGGACAGGCCCTGGGCGGAGGTGGTGAGCGTGATCCGGCGCAGCGCCTCCTGGGCGGCGGCCGCGCGCGTCTTGACGACCAGCACCTCGGAGAAGCCGGTGGCGTTCGCGGTGACCTTGAGGTCCACGCCCGGCAGGACCTCGGGGTAGACGGCCGTGGAGCCGTCCAGCACCGGCGCGGGCAGCGGGCGCGGCCAGCCGAGCGCCAGCGAGCCGCCGTCGCGCCCGATCCTGGCCAGCGGGACGGTGCTGCCGCCGCCGGAGAAGGCCAGGTCGACGGCGGCCGCACGGGGCGCGACCGTCCCGTCGGGGCGGGCCACGAGCGTGGTGTCGATCGGCACCCAGCCGGCGGCGGTGCGTACCTGGATGGGAGAGGCGTGCTGCTCCCGGGTGAACGTGCCGTCGGGGTTGGCGAACAGCCTGCCGGTCTCGGTGCGCTCGCCGATCACCTCCACGCGCCGGCCGGTGGCCTGGGCGGTCCCGGACTCGTCCGGCCGTACCCGCTCCTCCGGCGACCCCATCGCCGGGGGCTCCGGCGGCTCTCCCGGCCCGGCGGCGGCCGCCGGATGTCCCCACCACACGGCCGCCACGGCGGCCAGTACCGCCGCCGACCGGCGTAAACCTGAGCTCATGTCGTCCTCGCACGTCGCTGATGTTCACCTGACGCGCCGGACGGTAAAGTACTCGGCTTTTGATCCGCTTTCGATGCTTCGCGGGGCACGTGAGAGGCCCGGACGGGATCGCGTTCCCGTCCGGGCCTCGGTCCATCAGCTAGTCCTGGGTCCACTTCCCGTAGCCGGACGGGTTCACGCTGCCCCTCGTCGCCCGGACGTCCTTACCGCTCTTCTCGTCGTAGAGCGTCTCCTTGTCCGTCGCGCTGCGGATGGTGTTGTTCTCGATGTACCAGTTCTGGTTGACCAGCTTGGAGGCGTACGGCTGGGTGATGACCCCGTTGGAACCGGTGTGCCGGAACTCCAGGAACCGCCCGGTCGCCTTGTTCTTCAGGAAGTACCAGCCCGGCCTGATGCCCGGCTCGATGTACCAGCGCTGGTAGTCCTTGGAGTTGCACGCGATGGAGTAGACGTCGCCGGCCTTGTTGCTGTCGAGGCAGTGGTTGCTGCCGAAGTTGATGAACTTGTACGGCCCGGCGGCCGACGCGGCCGAAACCGGAGCGTTGCCGACCATGGACAGTCCGGCGGTGAGGAGGGCGGCGACCGCGGCGGCCTTCGTGATTCTCAGCATGGGCCAGACGGTAGAACGCACCGTTATCGATTGGCTTTTGATCGTTTGTCCGGTAATGGCGGCAGGTGGGGGGTTGATCAGGTTGGGGGTTCGTGACACATTGCGGATGTTTTTCGTCAATAGTCACGGAGGACACGCGTGCCACAATTATCCCCAGCCATCGCCGCGATCGCCGTCACCCTGGCGCTCGCCACCCCCGCCCAGGCCACGGCCGATCCGGCCGTCACCGTGGCGAACGGCCGGACCCAGCCGGTCTTCTCCTACGCCGACGCCGTACGCGAGCACGTCTACGTCGAGGCGCCGCTCGACAGCGACGGGGACCGCAGGCTCGACCGGGTACGGGTGGACATCATCCGGCCCAAGGAGTCCGGCCCGGGGCTGAAGGTTCCGGTCATCATCGATGAGAGCCCCTACTACGACAATTCCGGGCGAGGCAACGAGGGCGAGCGGAAGGTTTACGACGCCGCCGGGAACGTGGTCAAGTTCCCCCTCTTCTACGACAACTACTTCGTGCCGCGCGGCTACGCCGTACTGAACGTCGACATGCTCGGCACCACCCGCTCCGACGGCTGCCCCGACATCGGCGGGCGGGCCGACGTGCTCGGCGGCAAGGCCGTCATCGACTGGCTGAACGGCCGCGCCAAGGCCTACCGCGCCGACGGCAGCCCCGCCCTCGCCGACTGGACGAACGGCAAGTCCGCGATGATCGGCAAGTCGTACGACGGCACGCTGGCCAACGCCGTCGCGGCCACCGGCGTCGACGGGCTCAAGACCATCGTCCCGATCTCGGCCATCAGCTCGTGGTACAAGTACCAGCGCTCCAACGGGGTGGTCTACAACTACGACTACGCCTCCTGGCTGGCCAACTACGTGGACACCGATCCCGAGCCGAAGTGCAAGGCCGTACGCGACAGGATGGACGCCGACGACGGCGACGCCACGGGCAACTACAACGCGTTCTGGGCCCTGCGCGACTACATCGCCGGGCTGCAGGGCGACGTGTCCAAGGTCAAGGCGAGCGTCTTCGTCGCCCACACCAGCAACGACCTCAACGTGAAGCCGGACAACTTCTCCATCTGGTGGAAGAAGCTGGCCGAGCGGAACGTCCCGCGCAAGATCTGGGTCGGCCACTACCAGCACGTCGACCCGTTCGACTTCGAGGGCCGCCGCGACCTGTGGGTGGACACGTTGCACCGCTGGTTCGACTACTGGCTGCACGACGTACGCAACGGGATCATGAACGAGCCCAGGGCCGACGTCCAGCTCTCGCCCACCGAGTGGATCACCCAGCGCGACTGGCCGGCGCCGAACGCCGCCCAGGTGAGCCTGCGGCCCGGCGCCGACGGCTCGCTCGGCCTGAAGCCAGCCAGGCGCGGCACGACGGCGACGTTCACCGACACCAGGCTGAGCGAGGAGCAGATGGTCGCCGACGTCGGCACCCCGCACCCGGGCCGGGTCGCCTTCACCACCGGCGAGCTCCCGCTCAACATGCGTCTGTCCGGTACGCCGAACGTGGACCTGCGGGTGTCGCTCGACAAGTCCACCTCGAACCTGACCGCCCTGCTCGTCGACTTCGGCGAGGACACCCGCGTCGACTGGCGGCGCGGCCTCGGCATCACCACGCTGACCGAGGAGAGCTGCCACGGCGAGAGCACGGCCCAGGACGACGCCTGCTACAAGAAGACGATCACCAACGTGGCCACGCGCCCGCTTGAGATCGTCGCCCGCGGCTGGATCGACGTGCAGAACCGCGACTCGTCGCTGGTCTCGCAGCCGGTGCCGCCCGGAACGTCGGTGAAGGTGGCGTGGGACACGCTGCCCCACGACTACACGTTCAAGAAGGGTCACCGGATCGGCCTGGTGATCGCCGGCACCGACGCCGACTACAGCGGTGAGGCGGGCACCGGAGCGAAGGTCACCGTGGACCTGGCCAAGAGCCAGGTGCGGGTGCCGTTCGTGGTCGGCAGCCCGCTGGCGGACGTGCCGCAGGACAGGACGGCCTTCCGCGGTCCGGCGCTGCTCGACCTGCCGGAGCCGGAGAACACGTTCTTCTAACCGGACCCTGGCCCGGGGCTTGGCGGCCCCGGGCCCCTTTTTGCCGATTTTTCGCGTTATGGGGAGTCAAAGACGATGACACACCCGTACGACGCCGGCCGGCACCGCGACGCCGACCCCGGCCCCCAGACCCCACCCTGGCCCGACCCCGACCCCGGCCACCAGACCCCGTCAGCCCGACAGGACACATCGGGACCCGACACTTCACGCTCCAACGCTCTCGGCCGACGAGACACACCCCGATCAGAGGCCGGGTCCGACGCCCCACGGCCCGACGCTCCGTGGCCCGGCACTTCGCAGTCCGACCGTTCGCAGTCCGACCGTTCGCAGTCCGGCACTGCGCGGTCCGACACGTCGTGGTCCGGCGCCGGGTCCGATGACCGGGGCGCGTCCTGGTCCGGGGGTGGGGAGCAGGGTGGGTCGGGGTCGGATGTGTGGGAGAGCCGGCCGCGTACCCGGTGGCCGGGGGAGCCGGAGCCCGATGTGCTGGACGACTGGCCGGGGCGCGGGCACCTCAGGATGCGGGCCGTGGTGCCCGTCGCCGCCGGGATGGTGGTGCTGGCGGGGCTCGGCGCCTGGCTCGGACTGAGCGGGGGCGATCCGGACGAGCGGCCCGCCGTGGCCACGCCCGAGGTCAGTCTCATGGAGGTGCCGGGGGAGGTGGTCTTCACGCCGCTGCCGAGCCGTACCCCCGAGGAGCCCGGGACGAGCGGGCCCGCACGGGAGCCGAGCGCCGAGCCCACGGCCGGCGCGCGCGAGCCGACCACCAAACCCCCAGCCCAGCCGAGCGCTAAGCCCTCCACGAAGCCGAGCGCCCGGCCGAGTGCGAAACCGTCGGCCAAGCCGAGTGCGAAACCGAGTGCGAAGCCGAGCAGCAAACCGAGTGCGAAGCCGAGCGCCAGGCCGTCCGCGAAACCGTCGGGCAAGCCGTCGGCCCTGCCGTCCGCCAAGCCCACCCAGGCGCCCACCCAGAAGCCCAGCTCGCCCCCGTCCGGCGGGGAGCCCGAGCCCACCTGCGACAACTGGGTGGATTGTCATGATCTGCCGCCCGACATGTGACTCACACCAGCACGAAGATCTCGCTGACACCCTTGGCCAGCGCCTGGATGTCCGCGCTCACGCTCACCTCCGGATTGCCCGGATCGAACAGCACCGACAGCCGTTCCCGCATGCCCTTGCCGATCAGGGCCTGCCACACCGCGTTCGGCGCCAGGCCGGCGTCGAGGATGCGGCGGTGGTCGGCGTCGTAGCTGATCCGGTGGCCCCACAGGGTGACGGTCTGCGCGCCGAGGCCGATCGCGTTGCCGACCCGGGCGTCGACTTCGGCCTGCGCGCGTTCCTTGTCCCAGGGGGAGCTCTGGCCGGCGTGGGTCAGGCCGTACTCGCGCGAGCCGATCTGTACCACGGCGTCCCATCCGAGCGCCTTGACCGCCATCCACTGGGCCTGCGCGGCGATGGCCGGGGTGATCGCGCTCTCCTGGCCGTCCAGGGTGACCTTGAAGCCGCTGTACGACTTGCCGAACAGGCCGGAGGCCACGTACACGCGGTCCACCCCGGAGGTGCGGATGTAGTCGTCGACCCGCGAGCGCGTCACCAGCGGATAGCGCGAGCGCATGTCCGCGACGCACTGCTCGGCCTGGCCGCAGCCGAGTTCGGGCACCACGACGCCCATCGCCAGCCGTTTGCCGGGCAGCTTCGCCCGCAGCGCCTTCGTCGCCTCGGAGACGAACCGCTTGACCTGCGACGCCGAGGTGAAGTCACGGAAGCCCAGGTAGTCGGCGAACTTCACGCCCACCACGCCCGGCCGCTTCGCCGCCGCCACGAGCTTGGCCACCGCCGCCCTGAACTGCGCGTCACCGGCGCGGAAGTCGTCGGCCAGGTCGTTCTCCACCCAGATCCGCAGCCCGGCCTTGCTCGCGGCCGTGATCGCGGTGGCGACGGGCGCGGTGGAGCCCACGGTGGGCCCGGGCCCTAGCTCGTCGGAGGGCGCCGGCGAGGGTACGGCGGGCCGCCCCGTCTCACCGGTGTCACCCTTGCCGGGATCCGTCGTACCGGGGTCCGTCGTCCTGGAGTCTGTCGTACCCGGGTCTGTCGTACCCGGGTCTGTCGTTCCTGGGTCCGTCGTACCCCGGTCTGTCGTACCCCGGTCCGTCGTACCCGGGTCTGTCCTACCAGGGTCCGTCGTACCGGAGTCGGTCCTGCCGGGGTCCGTCGTGCCGGAGTCTGAGGGGGCACGGTCGGTGCCGTCGCGGTCGGCGGGGGTCATGGCGTCGGGCGGCGGGCTGGTCAGGACCTGCTTCTTGCCGTTCACGTACTTCTCGTAGGTGACCTGGTTGTTCACCATGTTGATGCACTTGTACCAGCCGCTCGGCAACTCCTCGCAGAACGTCTGCCCGCCCCGGCAGTTCGGCTCCTTCGACAGGTCCGTCTTCTGGTTGCAGCGCACGTAGTTCTGCGGCAACGGGCGCGCCTTCTCGAAGTTGGCCCCGCCGTCCGCCGCCCAGAACGCCGCCACCTTCGCCGCGTCCTGCGGCGGCGTCAGCCATTCGCACACCACGTACGACGGGGTGTCGGCGGGCAGCACGTCCTTGCACGAGTCGCCCTGCTTCACGTCGAGCGCCTTCTCCTGGGCCGACGTCGGCCGCGTACCGGATGGCCCGGAACCCGGGATGCTGCCCGGATCCGCCATCGCCAGGAACGGCATGAAGAACACCAGCGCGATCACGATCCCGGCGACGGCGAACTGCTTCTCGCGCCGGGAGATGCCGGTGAAGAACCCTTTCATCAGATCCCCTGCCTCAGTAGTCGGCGCTGTTCGGGCTGCAGTTGCTCCAGTAGCCGCCGCCCTTCATGTCGGGCACGAACGTGCCCTTGTCCTTGGCCACCGTCCACGACACGCTCATCGTCAGCGTGCCGTCGCCGCTGGTGGTTCCGGCGGTGGTGGTGCCGTCACCGGTCCTGGTGCCCGACCACGAGACGGTGATCGTGCCCGACTCGGTCGTGGGGGCTCCCGGGCAGCCGGGACGGCTGGTGGGAGCGCTGACCGTGTAGGAGGAGCCGGAGACGCTGATGTTGTTCGAGCCGGAGGCCGAGGTGATCTGGCAGGAGCCCTCGCAGTCGAGCGAGAACGAACCCGTCCGGCCCGACCCCAGCGACGCCGACGAGTTCGACAACCGCGCGCTGGGCGGCGGCGGCTTCGGCAGCTCGACCTTCTTGGCCATCGGCTCCGCCGACTCCCTCGCCGGACCCCTGTCGGGCGCCTTCGTGGGCTGCTTCGTCGGCTGTTTGGTCGGCTGCTTCGTCGGTTGTCTCGTCGGCTGGCGGGTGGGCGCCGTGGTGGGCTCGCGCGGCGGATCGGGCGAGTCGTCGGAGCTTCTCGTGTCCGACGGCTTCTTCGTGGCGCCGTCCTTCGGCTCCGCGGGGTTCGTGCTGGGGGAGGTGGTCGGCGGCGGCGTCCTTCCCGGTATGAGCTGTTCTGGATCGGTCGTCCCCCGGTTCTCCTGCGGCGGGACCTCCACCTCGGGGTCGGAGCCCGGCTCGTTCAGGGTGATCACGGGCCGGGGTTGCGGGGCCGCGGCCTCGCTGACCGTGGTGGGACGGGGGCGGGCGTGGATGCCCGACCACGCCAGACCGGCCACCAGCACCCCGGCGCCGACCAGCAGCCCGACCCTCGCCACCGAACGCACCGAGATGCGCGCCTCGGGATCGGCCTCGTCGGGACGGTCCTTCCAGAACTCGTCCCACTTGCCGCCCCGCCGTTCCCACGCCCGGAACTCGTCCTCGGCCAGCGGCTCCTCGGGGGTGGCCGCGGTGTAGGGGAGGGCGTAGGGATCACGCTCGGCGAAGTCGCCCCCGTCCCCGTGCGAGGGCCGGGTGTCGCCGCGCGTGGGGCTCATGTCCCCATGAGGTGGAACGGCGTCGCCGCGCGAGGACGTGGCGCCATCCCGAGAGGAGCCCGTGTCCCCACGAGGGAGACCCGTGTCCCCGCGCGGCAGGCCCGTGTCCCCGCGAGGTAGAGCGGCGTCCTCGTGGAACGGGGTGGCCTCGCCACGAGAGGTGCCGGCTCCGCGAGGGTCCGTCTCCTGGAAGTCGGTGCTGCGGTGGGCGACGGCGGGCTCGTGGGTGGTGGGGGGTTCGTCGGGTTCCGCGCCGTAGACGGGGGCCGCGTAGATGGGCGTCGCGTACGGGTGCCCGCGACCTGGCTGCCCCGCATGGGATGACCCGCCGGGCCGGGCCGGGCCGCCGAACCCCAGGGGCGGCCCGGCCGTCGGTCCGAGGGAGGGATCGGTGGCCTCGGCATCCGGCGCGGCGGTCCTGCGATCGGCTCCGAAGGCGATCAGCGCGTCCAGGTACCCGGACCCCGCCGCTTCTCCGGGCGTGTCACCGGAAGCACGCCCGGAGAAGGTGTGGTCGGCCGAAACCCGCGCGGACGAGGCGCCGGAACCCCGGCCAGACGACGCGCCCCCGGTGGGGAAAGGGCCGGATGGCGCACCGGTGGGCCCAAGGCCGGATGGCGCACCGGTGGGCGCCGGGCCGGGTGACGCGCTGGTGGCCTCAAGGCCGGGTGGCGTGCTGGTGGCTCCAAGGGCCGGTGGTGCGGCGGTGGGGCTCGGGGTGGAGGGTGCGTCGGGGGGAAGGCTGGGGAACGCGTCCGTCGAGGTGAAGTCCGGGCCGAGAGGGAGGGGAATCCGGCCGGGGGCAGCCGCGCCCGCCCCCGGTCGGACCCCGGCCCCGGTCGCCGTCGTGGGGTCGGCGACCGGGGTGTTCAGGGGATCGGCCGCCCGCGCGTCGGCGTACGCCGCGTGCGTGGCGGTGAGGGCGCTCGGCGGCGGCGTGGCCAGGGCGGCGCCGTCGGCCAGGCGCGCGTGCGGGACGCCGCCAAGACCGTGGGACTGCACGGGAAACCCGTCGGCCCGCCACCCCACCGTGTCCGGGGCCAGCGGCGAGGCGAGCGGCAGCAGGTCCGACAGCGGCCCGCGCGGCGCCGCGATCGGCAGGTGGGTGAGCAGGGTGGCCGCGGGCATCCCCTTGGGCGCGGCCAGGCACGACACGCACCCGTACAGGTGCCGCCCCAGCCGGGCGCGGGTGCTGCGGCTGGGCGCGGCGGCCCACTCCGCCACCCGCCCGGCCAGCTGGGCGCACCCGTGGGCGGCCCGTGCCGCGGTGACCGCGGCCAGCCAGGTCTCCAGCCGCCACGCCGCCTCCCTGACGGTGGCGTCGATCAGGGATTCGGGCACGTCGAACAGCAGGGCGATCTCGGCGTGCGGCAGGCCGTGCCGTACCGAAAGATCGAGCAGTTCCCTGTACGGGCCGTCGAGCGCGATCAGCGCCTCGGGCAGCAGGTCGGACATGCGGCTGGAACGCGCCCACGACCCGGTGCTCGCCGGGTGCGAGGCGGCCCGCGCGGCGCGGTGCGCGCGGGCCAGCGCGTACAGCCAGGGGCGCAGCGCGGCCGGGTCGGTGACCTGGCCCGCGCGCGCCGACGCGGTCAGCAACGTGCCCGCGGCGGCCAGCTCGGCGTCGGACTCGCCAAGCTCCGTCCTGCAGTAGTCGTACAGGTGAGGCCCGTAGTGCTCACACAGTTCGCGGGACACGTCTTCTCCTCCGGAGGGGCTAGCGGTGCAGTCGCTGGGCGACCTCGGTGGCCCAGTACGTGAGAACGATCCGGGCGCCGGCCCGGCGGATCGCGGTGAGGCTCTCCTCGATGGCCCGTTCGCGCTGCAGCCAGCCGTGCCCGGCGGCGGCCTCCAGCGCGGCGTACTCCCCGGACACCTGGTAGGCGGCGACGGGGACGTCGACCGCGTCGGCGACCCTGCGCACCACGTCGAGGTAGAGCCCGGCCGGTTTGACCATCACCAGGTCGGCGCCCTCCTCGACGTCGAGCTCGACCTCGCGCATCGACTCGCGGAGGTTGGCCGGGTCCTGCTGGTGGGTGGAGCGGGTGCCGACCAGCGACGACTCCACGGCGGTGCGGAAGGGCCCGTAGAAGGCGGAGTCGTACTTGGCGGCGTAGGCCAGGATGGGCACCCGCTGGTACCCGGCGGCGTCGAGCCCGGCGCGGATGGCGGCTACCTGGCCGTCCATCATGCCGCTGGGCGCCACGATGGTCGCGCCGGCGGCGGCCTGCGCGACGGCGACCCTGGAGTAGGCGCGCAGCGTCGCGTCGTTGTCGACGTCGCCGTCCGGGCCGAGCAGGCCGACGTGCCCGTGGTCGGTGTACTCGTCCAGGTTGATGTCGCCGATCACGACGGTGGCCTCGCCGACCTCGGCGGCGACGTCGGCGAGGGCGAGCTGGGCGATGCCCTCGGGGTCCCAGGCGCCGCGCCCGTCGGCGTGCTTGGCCGCGGGGACACCGAAGAGCATGATCCCGCCCACGCCGGCCTGCGCCGCGGCGGCGGCGGCCTTGCGCAGGCTCTCGCGCGTGTGCTGGACCTGGCCCGGCATGGAGGGGATGGGCCGGGGCTCTTCGATGCCCTCGCGGACGAACAGGGGCTGCACGAGGTCCGACGGGTGCAGCCTGGTCTCGGCGACGAGCGCGCGCAACGCCGCGGTACGGCGCAGCCGCCGCGGCCGGTCGGACGGGTAACTCATGGCCGTGCCCCCAGGATCCGCTCGGCGTGCTCCAGGACGACCGCGGGCGGGCGCCGGTTCCAGTAGCCGGCGTCGGCCCGGGCGGTGATGCCGAGGTCGCGCAGCCGTACGAGATGCTCGGCGGTCTTGACGGCCAGGCCGCCGGGGTCGATCACCGGCAGCCCGTGCAGGTCGCGGATGCCGAGGTGGACCAGGATCTCGTTGGGTATGCCCTCGGCGGGCACCAGCCATTGCGCGCCGGCCCTGGCCGCCCGCCGCGCGGCCGCCGTGTACGCGCGGACGAACGGGTCGAAGTCCTGGGCCAGCGCCCTGGTGACCACCGCCGCCCCGTTGTCGATCATCTCGTAGGCGGCCAGGGTGGCGCCGGCGGCCCGGATGTTGTCGGTGATCGGCTCGGCCAGGTGCGGGATGAAGCCGATCAGGCCCAGCCGGTGCCGCTCGTGGCGGGCGGCGTGCCAGGTGGCGTCGCCGTACCCGATGACGGGGATGGTGGCGCGCACGCGCGCGGCGGCGAGTCCGGGGTCCTGGCCGGCGCCGCTGATCCAGGCGGCGCAGCCGTCGCGCTCGGCGGCGCCGGCGGTGCGCGCGAAGTAGTCGCCGAACAGCAGGCCGAGCGGCCCGAAGCCGACCAGTTCCTCGGGTAGTTCGGCGGCGTAGGTCTGCGGCGGCAGGGTGTGGATCTCGATGGTGGTGCCGGGTCCGGCCACCTTGGACAGGTGCTCCGCGTAAAGCTTGTCGAGCAGCGGCGAGCGGCCCTCGACGGCGTGCTTCTGGAACCAGATTCGCATGTCAGGTGTGCCTCACGGGAAGGGGGACGGTGTCGAGCATGGAGGCCTTGGCCAGGTAGGCCCGGGTGGCCTCGCCGTCGGCGGCGATCGCGCGCAGCGCGGCCATGGCGGCGGGCAGCCGGGCGGCGTCGCCGTCCTGCACCCCCGCGACCCTGGCCTCGCTGGCCGGGATGACGTGGTCGACGAGGACGGCGCGGCGGCGGCGCGCCCAGCTCTCCAGCGCGGCAGGCGGCTGGTGTCCCCCGAGTACGCCGGCGAGTGTTCTGCCGAGGTCGACCGCGTCGTGGATGCCGGCGTTCATGTTGAGGCCGCCGGCGGTGGAGGTGACGTGCGCGGCGTCACCGGCGAACAGCACCCGGCCGTGCCGGAAGGAGGCGAGCACACCGCTGGCCAGGTCGTAGCGGTGCGTGCCGAGGATGTTCAGGTCGGTGAGGGCCAGGCCCGCCACCCGGCCGGGAATGGCCTCCCGGGGCGCGAGCCTGAGGATGATCCGCCAGTGGTCGGGCAGGCGGAGCAGGCTGCACGACTGGGCCGGATCGCGGACGTAGGTGAGCGGGGCCAGGCCCGGCAGCATCTCCTCCAGGCGCGAGCCCGTGAAGATGCGCAGCGCCTGGGTGGGGTAGCCGGACTGGGGGAACGGCAGGCCGAGCAGGGACCTGACGGTGCTGTGCGCCCCGTCGGCGCTGATCAGGTAGCGGGCGCGCTCCCATCCGCCCCCGGTCCTGACCCGTACGGCGGTGCCCGTGAGAGCCACCGCCTCGACCGGCGCCCCGAACCGGACCTCGGCATGCGCGTACGCGCCGAGTTCGCCCAGCAGCAGCGGCGTGAGCGCCGCCTGCTCGGCGTGCAGGCGGAACGGATGCGCGGTGAGCCCGGCCAGGCCCGCCATCCGCATCTCGGCCAGCACCGCGCCGGCAAGGTCGCGCCACTGCACCCGGTCCACGACCACGCCGCGCGCGACGAGGCCGGCCGCGACACCGAGCTCGTCCAGCAGGTCGAGCGTGGCCGGATGGATGGTGGAGGCGCGCGAGCGGGTGCCGAGCGCCGGCTCGCGCTCCAGCACGAGCACCGGCACCTCCGCCCTCGCCAGGGTGAGCGCCGCGGCCAGCCCGACCGGGCCGGCTCCGGCCACGATCACGGCGCTCACGTCGGCACCCGCTCGCCGTCACGGTGTTTCCTGCGGCCGAGCATGACCTGCTGGCCCGCGCTGGTCAGCGCCCACCACGCGCCGCACAGGTTGGAGGTCAGCACGACCCGGTCGTTGTCCTCGGCCAGCTTGCCGATCGCGCGGAGCGTGGGCATGCCGGTGCCGGTCAGCAGCAGTACGGCGTCGGGCGCCGCCCTGGCCTGCTCGATCTGGCCGACGAGCTCTTCGGTGGTCACCTCGTACGGCGCGAAGCGCTCGCCCGCCTTGACCGGGATCACCCTGGACACCCGCACCCCGGCCGCCGACCAGTACCGGTCGGCATGGTCGGTCAGCCACGGCTGGTACGGCGAGACCAGCGTGATCTCCCGCGTGCCCAGGTGTTCCAGCGCCCGCCGGGTGGCCTCGGTGGCCGAGGCGACCGGCAGGCCGAACTCGGCGCTGAGCTCTTCGCAGCGGCGCCGGTCGAGCTCGGGGCCGAGGAGATAGCGCGAGCCGCTGCAGGCCATGACCAGGGCGTCGAGCGGCAGGCCGCCGAACGAGCGGATCATGGCGGGCAGTGCCTCGTTGTAGGCGTCCAGGCGTTCGGCCAGTTGCAGGCCGGGCCGTACGGGGAAGCGGGTGACGTGCAGGTCCGCCCGCGCGCCCAGCAGGCGCGCGAACTCCGGCTCCACCGCCGGGTTGGCGGGCGGAACCACGACACCCACTCTGGTCACGATCTGCCTCCCGAGGGGTCGAGTGAGAAGAGCACGCGCAGCGCCTCCGCCAGGCCCGCGTCATGGGCCACGCGCTGGCCGAGGTCGCCGCCGAGGAAGGCGTCCACCACCCGCTGGACGGTCCGGCCCACCTCGTCGCGGGCACGGGCGTCCAGTTCCGGGACGCGGGCGGACAGGCGGCGCAGCTCCGCGTCGCAGATCACGGCCGCCCGGGCGCGCAGTGCCATCACGAGCACCGTGCTGCCCCAGGAGGGCACCGGAGCGGTCCGGGGTAACAGCGTCGGGGCGGTCATCAGCAGCCCGACCACGACGCGGCGCGGATCGCCGCCTCGCGACGGGCACGGGCGTCCATCGGGGGCTCGGCGTCCACCTCGACCCGGGCGCCGCGGCCGAGCACCTCGCGGGCCGCGCCGCCGATCCGCGCGGCCAGCTCGTCCTGCTGCTCGCCGGTGAAGCCCGGCTCCACCGTGACGGTGAGCTTGCGGCGGGCGCTCACGACGCGCGCTCCAGAGCCTGGTCGATCACGTTGATGGCCAGGTCGGACACCTGTCGGATGTGGCGCAGCCGGTGGACGGTGCGCGCGGTCGCCGCCGACAGCGCGGGCATGTCGTCGGTGGGCGTCTCGTCGGGGTTCTGGTAGGGGTGCTGGTACGGCCGGCGGGGTTCGTCGTCGTCGTGCATGAAGTGCTCCTACGGGGGGTTCAGCGCTGGTCAGAGGGTTGCCGCTGCCCGGGGACGCCAGGTGGCCAGCCAACCCGGACTCCGGACGGATCGTGGATGCCGAACCTGGCCAGCTCCTCCTCGGCCTCGGCGCGGACCTGGATGAAGCTGGCGCGCAGCTCGGCGAGCAGGTGGCGCAGCATCGCCACCTCCTCTTCGAGGGCGAGCACTCCGGGCATGGGAGTCCGGCCGGCCCCGCGGGCGACCCGCACCAGCGCGGCCGTCCCGATGATGGCCGTGATCCCGAGGCAGGCGGTGAAGACGGAGGCGAACCCCGGGGCGGGCCCGCTCAGGAACGGGTGCTCGATCAGCACGGAGGCGGCGGCCACGCCGATGGCGCCGCCGAGCATCCTGGCCGTGTTGATCGCGCCGACCGCCGCCGCGTACTGGGTCGGTTCGGCGGCGATCGTGCCCGCGGTGAACGTTCCAGTCGACAGCAGGCCGAAGCCGCTGCCGAGCAGGACCGCGCCCAGCAGGCTCCACATCGTGGGCGACGGCTGGGCGAGCAGGAGCGCGCAGCCGCCGCCGAGGATCAGCGCGCCCAGGTAGATGACGCCGTTGAGGCTGAGCCGGCGGCTGGCCAGCGTGGCCATCGGGCTGGCCACGATCATCGCGATCGAGATCGGCGTCAGCCACCAGCCGATCTGTATGGTGTCGAACCCGCTTTCGCGCAGGTAGAGCGGACCTGTCGCGAGCACGATGAACGACAGCGCGCCGTAGAGGAACGACGCGCTGCCGCCCCACAGGAACCCGGGCCGCCGCCACAACCCCATGTCGATCGCCCCGGCCGGGTGCCGCCACGAGGTGGCCAGTGCCGCGCCGAGCAGCACCACCGCCGCTCCGGCGCAGATCAGTGTCCGGTCGGAGGTCCAGCCCCACACGTCGCCGCGGGAGACGGCGATCACCGCGCTGGCGATGGCGCCGACGAGGGCGAAGGCGCCGAGGATGTCGGGGAGGCGGCGATTGCTGCCGCGCGACCGTGGCAGGCGGATGGTGAGGCAGAGCAGCAGGCCCGCCAGGATCGCCCCGGGCAGGTACAGGCCGCGCCAGCCGTACGCCTCCATGAGCCAGCCACCACCGCCCTGCAGGGCGAGCGCGCCGATCCCGGAGGACGCGCCCCACAGCGCGACCGCCCCGGCGCGGCGCGCGGGAGGGAGCTCGCCGAGCAGCAGCCCCAGCGACGCGGGGAACATCATCGCGGCGCCCAGGCCCTCTGCGAGCCGCCCGGCGAGCAGAACGTGCCAGGCGGGCGCCAGGATCACCGCGGTGGCGCCGAGGCCGTAGATCAGGAGGCCGAGCGCGAGCACGCTGCGCCGGCCGAGCAGGTCGGCGAAGCGGCCCGCCGTCGCCAGCAGCGCGGCGACCGCCGCGAAGTTCCCCGTGCTCACCCACGTGATCTCGGCGAGGGGCAGTCCCGCCGTCATGGGATCGGCGCTCAGCAGAGGTACGGCCAGCGTCGTCGCCGTGCTGTCCGCCATGATCGCCACGACCGCGCCGGCGGCGACCAGGCGCAGCAGGACGTAACCACGGCGGGCGCGGTGGCGGTGCGGGCGCCGCCGCTTCCTGGGTTTCTTCTCGGCGGCCTTCTTGGCCGCCGGCGGGAGCGTGACGTGCTCACGGATGGGCGTGAGCGTCATTGGGGACTCCGATTGGGTACGGTCGCAGCGACCAGGCGCTCCGCGGTGCCCACCAGGCGGGTCTCGGGTTGCGGTTCCGGGGGAGGGGCGGTCAGTCCGGCCAGGGTGCGGATGGCGCGCAAGGCGATGTCCAGGTGTTCGGCGCAGCGCCGGCGCACGCGTTCCTCGAGGCCGGTCACCTGGGCGAGCCTGATCCTGAGTGGCTCGACGGTGGAGGTGCGTTCCAGGTCTCCGAGTACGGCGAGCCTGGCCGGCCAGCGCAGGTCCCGCGCCACGCGGTCCAGGGTCTGCGCGGCGATGTCGGCCGGGTCGGCGCCGGGCCGGCACAGCAGCCGGGCGGCGGTCCTGAGGGCCAGCGAGGCGGTCCTTTCGTGGTCGTCGAGCCGGTGTTCGAGCGCGTTGCGCAGCACACGGGCGCGGTGGTCGAGCGCGGGCGCGCTCCAGCCGAGCACGAGCAGCCGGTCGGAGCCGACCTCGGTATGCCATCCGGCCAGGCCGATCTCGCGGGCCATCCGGTGGTGGACGGCCCAGAGCCGGTCATGAGCGCACGAATCGGGCTCCGCCCACACCTGGACGCCGCCCAAGGGCAGGTCGGCGGTGCGTATCCGGGCTTCAGGACCGGCTATCCGGACGCAGATCTGCTGGATGGCGAGGGCCTGCGCGCCCTGTCCGGTCTGGTCTCTGACGAACCACGAGCTGCCCTGGATCACGACCCGGCCACCTCTCGTTGTTAAGTGGCAGTTATCAGATACGGTTTTGATAGTGCTCAGATGTGTTCTAGCGTGTCAACTGTCACTTTCGTCATGGGAAGATTACGCAGGTCAGGGGGCCTTCCTTTACGCTGTGGTCAGTCCGCTCCCGACGGGAGGTTTGGTGGCAAATTTCGCTGAGCGACTCGATCACGCGCTGAGCAAGCGCGGATACACGGGTGCTCAGGTGGCCGCCGCCCTGACGACCGCCGGCATCCCGATCACCAGGGCCTACGTCAGCCAGCTGCGCACCGGCAAGCAGACCAACCCGACGCTGCAGGTGCTCCAGGCCCTGGCCAGTTACCTTCAGGTGAGTGTCGGGTGGCTCCTCGGTGAGGACTATCTGGAGTCCGGGGCCATGCAGGACCTGCAGTTGCGCGCCGCCGCGATCGGCGCCTCCGCGTCAGGCCTGTCCGAGGGCTCGCTCGACCTGCTGCGCGACGTCGTCGACATCGCCCGCCGCGCCGAGGGCCTGCCCGCCAGGACCGCGACCAACGACCTGCCCGACGCCGCCAGGCTCAGCGACATCGCCGTGACCGCGCTCGCCGACCGCCTGCGCGGCCTGCGGGTGGCCGCCCGCATGTCGCCCGCCGACGTGGAGTTCGCGCTCGGCCGCGGCGTGGCCGCCGTCGCCGCGATCGAGGAGGGCAAGCTCGCCCCCGCGCCCGCGACCGTCGCCCGCATGCTCTCCCTGTACGGCGTGGCCGCCCCGCACCTGCGCGAGCACCTGATGACGCTGGCCAGAGGCGAACGCGAGCCGTCCTGGTACGACGCCAGCACCGTCTCGCCGCTCGCGGCCACCGCCTACGCCCTGGAGGAGCGGGCCTCGGTCATCAGGACCTACCAGACCCAGATCGTCCCGCCCCTGCTGCAGACCGAGCTCTACGCCAGGGCCGCCATCCAGGTGGCCGGGCTGGCCACGCCCGGCCTGACCTCCGTCGACGACGCCGTCCAGGTGCTGCTGACCCGGCAGGCGCTGCTGACCAGGCCCGACGGGCCCGTCTTCTGGGCCGTGGTCGACGAGAGCGCCCTCATGCGCTCGATCGCCGGGGAAGACGTTCAGGCGGCGCAGCTCGACGCGCTGATCCAGCACGCCAAGCGGCCCAACGTGTCGATCCACATCGCGCCGATCACCGACCCGGCGTACCTGCCGCGGACCGGGCCGTTCACGTTGTGGCGGTTCGCCGAGCCGTACGAGCCGGACCTGGCCTGCGCCCACTGGATCGAGTCCGACGAGCTGGTCACCGACACGACCTCGATCGAGGTCTACCACCAGGCGTTCGCCAAGCTCTCGGTGATCACCACGACCCGCGACGAGACGCTCGACCTGCTCTACGCCCACCGCCAGCGCCTCGGTCCCTGATCACGCTGCGTACATCGGCGCACCGGGTTTCGGGCAGGGGGCCCGCCGGGGCGCCGGAGGGGGCCGCGGAGCTTGTCCGGTGCGGGGCCCGCGTAAACAGGCCTGTCCGGTATGGGCGCGGCCCGCGCCGGGAGAGCTTCTACCAGGGGTTTTCCGAGACCCCTCTGAACGCCCAAACAAAAAAGAAGTATTTCCCGAAATAGCTATTGCCAGACCACGGCGATTATGGATCATTATTGACTTCGGTCACCGCGTGGGGTCAGGTGCCAACTTTCCCGTGATTGTTTGTGGCGAGGGGAAAGGGCCCACACTCAATGCGTCAACGCGCCATCCGAAACCTGGCCAATCTCGTAACAGAGAAAGCCACGCCGACCCGAGTCCTAGACGCGGCAGCCGGAGGAAAGAACAACTTCTTCGCTGACCGAGACGCCGTCCGCCGCTACGACAGCGCCGCCGCCGTGAGCGCTACCGCCGCCAGGGAAGTCCACGCTTTCCTGGCCCGAGTCATCCGCCATCTGTCGTCAGTGGGAACCGACCAGCACCTGGTGATCGGCAGCGGCGTCCCCGGCGGCCTGCCGGCCGGACGCCTCCTCCACGACGTCGCCCGAGCTCATCCGCTCACCCCCAGCGCTCGCGTGGTCTACGCCGAATCCGACCCGATGATCCTGGCCAACGCGCACGCGACTATCGAACCGATCACCGACCTGGTGCGCGTCGTCGAAGGAGAGGCCCGGGAGATCGACACGTTGCTCGGCGACCGGATCGTGAACACGTTCATCGACTGGGATCGGCCGGTGGGCATCCTGATCGTCTCGGGACACAGCATCCTGGACGACGAGGAGTTCAGATATGTGCTCAAACGCCTCGGACAGGCCGGGCCACCCGGCAGCCATCTGGGGCTCCTCCAGGCCACCCTTGACGGCATCCCCGCCGAGTTGTTGCCCGCCGTCTACGACCTGATCGCCATGACCCTGCCCGGCTACGCGACCCGCGACCGCGAACGCCTGGCAGCCGTCCTGGACGGTCTCGACCTGGTCGACCCCGGCCTGGCGTGGGTCTCGCAATGGCGTCCTGACGACCATTGCGGCCCCATTCCACCGGAGTCCTCGGGCAACTACGGGGCGCTGGCCGTCTTGCACTGAACACCGGCCGGGGGCGCGGCGCCCGCCGTACCCCCGGCCGGCAGGAAGGAGGAGAGGCCCCTGGAGTCAGTCCCACCAGAACGACCAGGCATGGCCGCCGACCAGCTGCTCCGCGTAGCCGATCAGGTCGCCGGCCCCCTGCACCACGTTGTCCGGGCAGAACGTCCAGTGCTCGGCCGCCACGTGCAGGGCATGCTCGACGTCCCCGGGCGGCGCGGCCACGCTGAGTTCGAGGGTGTTGAAGCCTAAGCTCACCACACGGGCGCCGAAGCGGTCCTCCCAGCTGCGGATCACGGCGGCCAGCGGGACCATCCACTCGTTGTGGTGCAGCGCGCCCTGCCAGCCCATGACGGCCAGCGCGTCGGCGCCCCGGTCGACCGCGGCCAGGCCCATCGGCATGCCGCGCACCGCCAGCTCGCCCGCGTACCAGTCGGCGACCGCGCCGGGCTCGGCCACCAGCACGCCGGGCGGCGCCAGCCCCGGGCAGAGCGCCCCGAAGGGCTCCAGCTCGCTCAGCGCCTCGGCCGGCACCTGCGCCACCCACTCCTGCCAGACCTCGGCCATGAAGCCCTCGGCGGTGAAGTGCTCGATCTGGCCGGCGTCGTCGGGCACCACCTGGCCCGCCGCCCACGCCTGGGCCGACTCGTCGAGCAGCACCGGCCATAACCCGCTGCGGGCGTGCTCGGCGCGGAAGGCCGACCACAGCGCGCCGCCGACGGGCTCCTCGCTCATCCAGAACGCCGGCCTGGACGCCTTCTGCGCGAACCCGGGATCGGGCCAGACCAGCTCGCCCGCGGGCATGCCGACGGCCAGGGTGCGCCCCATGCCGCCGTCGGTGAACAGCTGGCGCAGCTCCTGTGGCAGCCGCAGATCATTCACGCCCATCGACGGAGATGGTAGTGCCGAACGCCGACATCGCTTCGAGCGGCAGGACATTTGTCCTGGGCGATCCTGGATCGACGTTCCTTCCGGCGGAGGTGCGGAGATCGGCACCGTGGGGTGCATGAAGATTCTGCTCGCGGCAGCCGTACTGCTGACCGGATGCGCCGACGCGCGCACGGCGGCGGGCCCCGACCCGGCCATCATCGACACGGTCGTCACCACCGACAAGGGCGCGGTGCGCGGGAGGGAGGACGGGCAGCACCGCCTGTTCGAGGGGATCCGCTACGCCAGCGCGCCCCGCTGGGACTCCCCGAGACCCACCGCGGCCTGGAAGGGCGTCCAGGACGCCACCAAGCCGGGCAGCCCGTGCCCACAGGTCGGGTCCGACTACGCCAAGGTCACCAGCGAGAACGAGGACTGCCTGTTCCTGAACGTCACCACCCCGGCCAGGAAGGGCGCCAAGCGGCCGGTCATGGTGTGGATCCACGGCGACGGCGCGCTCGGCGCCGGTCACTACTCCAACGCCAGGGCGATCGCCGCCGCGGGGGACGCGGTCGTGGTCACGATCAACTACCGGCTCGGGGTGTTCAGCGGGTTCGGCTACCCGGGCCTGCGCGACGGCGGCACCTACGGCCTGCAGGACCAGCAGGAGGCGCTGCGCTGGGTACGCCGCAACGCGGCGGCCTTCGGCGGCGACCCCGGCAACGTGACGGTGTTCGGCATCTCCTTCGGCGCGCTGGCCATCGGCGGCCATCTCACCTCGCCGGGCGCCAAGGGCCTGTTCCAGCGTGCCGCCATGCAGAGCGGCGAGACCATGATGGACATGCCCGCGGGCAGCATGATCCCCGGCCTGGAGGCCCAGCCGTCCTACGCCTGGCGCCCTGCGGCCCAGATCGAGGCGGTCGGCCAGATCTACGCCAAGCAACTCGGCTGCGCCGACCTGGCCTGCCTCAAGGGCCTGCCGGTCAAGAAGATCCTCGCCGTCCCGCAGATCATGAACGTCTTCCAGTCCTACGCCTACGGCAACGCCGTCCTGCCCGAGATCCCCTCCAAGGCCATCGAGAAGGGCCGCTTCCACCGCGTACCCGTGCTGGCCGGGGCCACCAAGGACGAGCACCGCATCTTCGCCGCCATGCGCGGCAAGATCGCCTACCCGCAGGCGCTGAAGGAGACGTTCGGCGAGCGCACGGCCGAGGTCGCCAGGGAGTACCCGCTCAAGAGGTACGGCAAGCCCGCCGTGGCCTGGGCCGCCGTCATGACCGACCGCGTGTGGGCCCGCGGCACCCACGCCCAGAACACCCTGCTGGCCAGGCGGACCCCGGTCTACGGCTTCGAGTTCGCCGACCGGGACGCGCCGATGTTCCTGCCCATCAAGGCCGATTTCGACCTGGGCGCCTACCACGCGGGCGACCTGCCGTACCTCTTCCCCGAGAAGGGCGTGAAGCTGAGCCCGGCCCAGAAGAAGCTCTCCGGCCAGATGCTCTCCTACTGGACGAACTTCGCCCGCACCGGCGACCCGAACGGCGCCGGCCTGCCCGCCTGGCCCAAGCTCAAGGGCGGCACCCTGTCGCTGGAGCCGGGCAGGATCCGCCCCATCGACTACGCCGCCGAACACCGGCTGGCGTTCTGGAACTAGCGTGGACCCATGACCGTGCGCGTGCTGATCGCCGAGGACCAGGGCATGATGCGCGACGCCCTGGCGCTCCTGCTCGGCCTGGAGGACGACCTGGAGATCGTGGCCCAGGTGCCGACGGGCCCGGAGATCGTCGCGGCGGCCCTGGAGCACGCGCCGGACGTGGCGCTGCTGGACATCGAACTGCCCGGCCGCAGCGGGCTGGAGGTCCTGCCGGAACTGCGGGCGGCGCTGCCCGGCTGCGCGGTGCTGGTCCTGACCACCTTCGCCCGGCCCGGGTACCTGCGCAGGGCGATGGAGGCGGGCGCCGCCGGCTTCCTGGTCAAGGACGGGCCGGTGGAAGAACTGGCCGCGGCGATCAGGCGGGCGGTGGCGGGGGAGCGGATCGTCGACCCGGCGCTGGCCGCCGCCGCCCTGCACGCCGGGCCAAGCCCGCTCACCGACCGCGAGCGCGACGTGCTGGCCGCCGCGCTCGACGGCGCCACCATCGCCGACGTGGCCGCCCGGCTGCACCTGTCGGAGAGCACGGTACGCAACCACCTGTCCTCGGCCATCGGCAAGACCCACACCAGGAACCGGATCGAAGCGGCCCAGCTGGCACGGCACAATGGGTGGTTGTGACGACCTTTGACGCGGTACTGAGTGACCTCGATGGAGTCCTCCGGATCTTCGACGAGGCCGCCCAGGCCGACATCGAGGCCCGCTACGGCCTGCCCCTGATCAAGACCGCGTTCCGGTCCGACCTCATCCTGCCCGCCACGCTGGGCCGGATCACCGAGCGGCAGTGGGTCGAGGCCGTCGCCGCCGAGCTGGGCGGCCACGAGCGGGCCAGGCAGGCCGTGGAGGAGTTCGCCGAGGTGCCGTTCTGGGTCGACGAGGAGGTCAGGGCGGTGCTGGCCAAGGTCCAGGAGCGGATGCCGCTGATCATCGTCACCAACGCCATGGACAGCCTCGACGCCCACCTCGACCGGCTCGGCCTCACCTACTTCGCCGACGCCGTGGTCAGCAGCGCCAAGGTCGGCCACGCCAAGCCCGGCCGGCGCATCTACGAGATCGCCGCCGAACAGGCCGGGGTGGCGCCCGAGCGCTGCCTGTTCATCGACGACCGGCTGGAGAACGTCGAGGGCGCCCGGGCGATCGGCATGACCGGCATCCACTACCGGGGCATCGCGGACCTGGCGCCGCTCACGCGCTAGCCATGTCGAAGAAGCGCCGTTCCAGGGCGACCGCCCGCCGGAAGACCGCGAGCACCTCGTCCCTGCGCCGCTCGCCGAGCTCGGGCCCGAGCCGGTCGAGCTCCCCGCGCAGGAACCCCACCCAGGCGCGGAAGTCCGCACCTTCGTGCAGCTCGATCCACTCCCGGTGCACGAATCCCTCCGGCAGCGGCTCCTTCGCCCGCGCCGCCCAGTCGAGATAGCTCCACTCCGCCACGCACAGCACCGCCGCGATCAGCGGATAGTCCTGCGCGGTCCTGACCTCGTCCATCAGCGCCCGGAACTCGGCCGTGACCGGCTCCGGCGCCGCGTCCGTGCTGCCGTTCAGCTCCGCCAGCGCCCGGTGGAAGTAGGTCTTCTCCTCCGTGGTGGCGACCTGTCCCAGGAATTTCCCGTACGGCACGCGGGCCGCGAACGTGTCCGCGCTCGCCACGGCCGCCCCGAGCAGGGCGGTGAAGGAGTCGACGAACAGGAAGTCCTGCTCCAGGTAGTGCCGCATGTCGGCGGTGCCGTTCGTGATGGCGGCGGCGAACGGGTGCCCGGCCACCGCCTCCCATTCCTCGGCGCACTGGGCGCGCAGCCACGTACTGAAGGCTTCATCACTCATGCCGCGACTCTAGACACCCCGTGCGCGCGGACGCCTCGGGGGGACGCGCGAACCCCGCCGCGGCCGGGGCCCGGCCGGGCGGGGTGTGCGGCGCGTGCAGAACTCCGTACCAGAGGAGATCACCGCCGCGGCGCGGGCCGCGCCGCCCGCGCCGGGCTGGAGAAGGACCTAGTAACCACCTCCCGTCGTCTTCGTCGGCTTCGGGGTGGGATCGCCGGCGGGCGCGGGTGTGGCGGGGCGAGAGCCCGCCGGCCGGAGAAGTCCGATCAGGCCGTGCTTGGCGCCGTCGATGCCCGCCGCGAACCACACGGCGTTCTCGCCGCCCGTGGCCGCGGTGCCGGGCTCCAGGTCCCACAGACCGGGCAGGACGACGGGGCGGCCGTTCGCGCCGCGCAGCGCGCCGAGGTGGCGGCCGCTCCTGAAGGCGTGCACGGTGCCGTCGCCGAAGTTGCCGACCAGCAGCGATCCGGTCAGGGCGCCGAAGCCGCGCGGTGCCGTGGTGATCGCCCACGGGGCGTTGAGCGGGCCGCGCCCGATGCGGCCGGTGAGCCTGCCGTCGGGGCTGAACCGGCTCAGGAAGCCCTTGCCGCGCCCGGGGACCGCCTTGCCGGTCTGGGGGTCGCGCAGCGCCGAGGCGACCCACACCGAGCCGTTGGCGACCGCCACGTTGAACGGGTGGTAGTTCCGGGGCAGGGCCCGGTCGCGGAACTGCGAGCGGCCCAGCCGTACCCGCTCGAAGTCCTCGTTGAAGGCGTGGATACGGCCACCGGCGAAGTCGGCGGCCAGCAGGAACGAGCCGTCGTCGCCGTCCAGCATGGCCAGGCCCTTGTAGTCGGCGCCCCGGGTGAACGCCGCGATGATCGCGTTGGCGGGGTCGGCCTCGGCGTTCCAGCCGGTGATGGCGCCGCTCGGGCTGGCGAAGATGAAGGTGGCGGGCTTGCCCTTGACGGTGAAGCCCTCGCCGGTGTTGACGACCTGGCCGGTGGGCGCGCCGCCGGGGACGGCGACCTCGGTCTTCTCCTTGGCGCCGTTGCCCGAGTAGACGGTGGCGGTGCCGGTCCCGGTGTTGGAGACCCACAGGGTCTTGCCCATGGCCAGGCCCCAGGGGTTGACGACCTTGGGATCGGTGACGGCGGCCTTGCCACGGACGTCGGAGACGAGATTGACGACGTCGAAGCGGTTGCGGGGAGTGGTGGATTGCGCCGGGGTGGTGAGGGTAGCTCCCAGCACGACCGCGACAGCACCGAGCGTGATGATGCCGCGTCTATGGGGGTGCCGCATCCGTGCCTCCTTGATATGCGCTTGTGACGCGAGATACGCGGGAGGCTGGAGACTGGTTCATCGCTCGCTAGGACCGGGAATGGGACAGACATGGAAGTTTTGGGCATTGATATCGGCGGCTCGGGGATCAAGGGCGCACCGGTGGACGTCGCCGCCGGGCGCCTCACGAAGGAGCGCCTGCGCATCCCCACGCCGCAGCCCGCCAAGCCCGCCGCCGTCGCCGCGACCGTGGCCGAGATCGTCGAGCACTTCGCCTGGACCGGTCCGGTCGGCGTGACCTTCCCCGGCGTGGTGATGGACGGCGTGGTCAAGACCGCCGCGAACGTCCACCACTCGTGGGTCGGCGTCAACGCCTCGGAGTTGTTCGACGGCGCCCGGGTGATCAACGACGCCGACGCCGCGGGCCTGGCGGAACTCGCCTTCGGAGAGGGCCGGGGACGGAAGGGGACCGTCCTGATGCTGACGTTCGGCACGGGGATCGGCAGCGCCCTGTTCATCGACGGCACGCTCGTGCCCAACACCGAACTGGGCCACCTCGAACTGCACGGCAAGGACGCCGAGCACCGCGCCTCCGACCGCGCCCGCGAGGAGCACGACCTCGGCTGGAAGGACTGGGCGGAACGCGTCGAGACCTACCTGAAGCACGTGGAGATGTTGTTCTCGCCCTCGCTGTTCATCATCGGCGGCGGCGTCAGCAAGAAGGCCGACAGGTTCCTGCCGCACGTGAAGATCGACACCCCGATCGTGCCCGCCGCGCTGCAGAACGAGGCGGGCATCATCGGCGCCGCCCTCACCTGCGCAGGCGGGCCGCACGCTCCCGCGTGAGCGGATGGCCCGGCGCCAGCAGCAGGGCCGTCTCCATGGCGGCCGCCGCCTCCTCGTGCCGTCCGAGCCCCGCGAGGGCCAGCGCCCGCGCCGAGTGGGCGTCCGCCTCGTCCTCCGGGTTCAGGCCGGAGGCCAGGGCCCGGTCGAGGTCGGCGAGAGCCCTGGCGTACAGGCGCAGGTCGACGCGGGCCTGACCGCGGCCGGACAGCGCGCGGGCGGTCGCGGCGGCCTCGGCGCCGGGGCGCGCCGTGATCGCCTGCGCGAACTCCGCCTCCGCGTCCGCCGGCGAGCCCAGCCGCCACAGCGCGAAGCCGAGGCCGGTCCTGGCCTCGACGTCGGTGCGGTTGATCTCCACGGCCTGCCGGTAGAGGTCCGCCGCCGCCCGGTGGTCGCCGCTGGTGGCCACCACGTTGGCCAGCGCCGACAGCGACCGCGCCGTCGAGACCCGGTCGGCCAGCGACTCGAAGCCGTTGAGCGCGCTCCTGAAGCTCTCCCTGGCCGCGTTCAGGTCGCCCTCCACCAGCGCGATCTCGCCGTGCAGCGCCATGGCCTGCGCCTGCCTGCGGGTGTCTCCCTCCTCCTGGTAGCGGCTGGCGGCGACGGAGGCCAGGCGGCGGGCGCCGGTGAAGTTGCCCTCGCCGAAGGCGGCCGCGGCGGCCTCGGTGAAGACACCGGCGTCGGCGGGTATCCCGGCCGGCCCCGCCTCGGCGAACCCGTCGTCGCCGGCCCGCCGTACGACCTCGATCATCTGGTCCTGCCCGAGCTGGTACCACGTGCCGCGCAGGCGTGTCGTCGCGGTCAGCAGGTGCCGGGCGACCAGGGCGTCGGCGAGCTCGTTGCGCATGTCGGCCGTTCTGGTCAGCCCGCGGAGTTTGGTGTCGCGGGTGCCGTACTCGGTGATGAACGCCGACTCCACCCACGCGCGCACCTTCGCCACGGGGACGCCGGTCTCCAGGCCCGCCTCCTCGGTGGCCCGCCGGTAGAAGGCGCTCAGCGCCTGGGCGACGCCGGGGATGCCGGTCAGGCCGGGATCGGCCCAGCTCTCGGCGCAGACGATCTGCAGGTGCAGCGGCTCGACCAGGGGCTCCTCCACGGTGACGACGTTGCCCAGCAGGTCGGCGTGGGTGCTGGTGCGCAGCCGGTCCACGAGCGCGCGCGTCTCCTCGTCCGGCAGTTCCCTGCCGGTCCCACGCCTTGGTCCCTGTACGGCTTCCGCCGCCGCCCGCTCGTCGAGCCCGTAGAGCTGCCGGTAGTTCGGGAGCACCCCGAGCAGGGCCTCGCTGGCTTTGACCGAGGCGAGATGGTCGTCGCGCACGACCAGCAGCAGGTTGAGCGAGGGGATGTCGGCCAATGCCCCGGCGAGCTGGCGCAGCAGGCCCTCGCGCTCGGCCACCCGGGTCGGGAAGGCGCTGTAGACCTCCTCGAACTGGTCGACGGCCGCCAGCAGCCGCCCGCTCGGCGGCATCCGGGTGACCCGCCCGGCCAGGAACTCCGTGACGGTGGTGCCCGGCGAGGCCGGCGCTCCCCAGTCGCTGAGCACCGAGTAGACGAAGGCGTTGTGCCCGGCGGCGACCGCGCGCGGTGGCGCGGGCGGGGCGAGGCGGCTCGGGCGCAGCGTGACGACGTGCGGCTCCTGTTCCAGGAGCGGCAGGATGCCCGCCTGCAGCAGTGAGGTCTTGCCCACCGCCGGCGGCCCGTGCAGTACGGTGACGCGGTCGGCCAGCCAGTCGAGGGAGAGGTTGCGGGCCTGGACCCGGCGGCCGAAGAAGAGGCCCGCCTCGGAGCGCAGGAACGGGCGTGGACCGACGTAGGGCGAGTCGTTCATCACGTCCCTCTCAGCCGCGAGTCGAGCATGGCGGTGAACTCCTCCAGTGACATCCAGAAGATCTCGATCTGCTGCCGGCCCAACCGCTTGTCTAGGTATTCGCGCACCGCGGCCCTTCGTTTCACCCGCGGATCGAGCTGGAGGCACACGTGGCTGCTTCGCTGCCCGTCGGGCATGGCGATCATGAGCGACTTGAAGAGCGTCCAGAAGGTCGAGTCGCGCAGGCTGTAGCCGAGGAAGAGCAGCGGCGCGCGGCGTAACCGGGTGCGGACGTAGGACGGCACGATGGCCGCCCGGTCGCCCTCAGGGGTCAGGCTCTTGTCCCGGCCGTCGCGGGCGTGACGGACGTGGAAGTCGATGTAGTCGTCCTCGGTCAGCACCATCGAGTGCGGGATGGAGTGGTGGCCGTGCAGGTGGAAGACGAGGGGACGCTCGGCCGTGGGGTCGTCGGCGGGCAGGGGCGGCCGCCGGTCGTCGTCATCGTCCATCCCGGAGGAATACCACGGACTAACATTCCAGGTCGGTCTTTTACCAGCTCGTTGCAGCGCCTCCACCATGAAATCGTCGTAGTTCGTCGTCAGATATAGAGGAAGATCGCAACGTGCCAAGATGTGGTGGATATCAAGCTGATTGGTAGTTAACGTGACTTGCGAGAAAACTGTCCGGTGGAGTGCCCGTTTGAGTTGGTTTGCATCGTGATTGAACGCCATCACAACTGCATACTGCATGACGCTGGACAGGTTGTCGGCGTCATGGTACGGATAGCGGACTTGTTCGGCCCAGTCCTTGGCCAGCGCCGCGCCCGTGGGCAGGCCCTGGCTCGCGCCCGCACCCAAGAAAGGGACACACTCTTTCTCCTTAATTGACTTAACCAGATTCTCCCAGCCTCTAGTGCTCTGCACGTTCCCTGCCGTTCTGGTCCAGGTGGAATCTTCAGTAATCCGGATGGAACGGCGTGAGTCAACGGCCAGGAAAAACGCCATATCTCCTCGGCGGCGGGCAGTCTGGAAGCAAGAAGTCCTCGCCTACCATTGAAGCTTGACAAGGTGAGGCGTTCAATGCGTACAAATCCCCATTCGTGGGACATATCTCCGGTTTGAATATGAGCAGGGAGCGATCGGCGTGACACTAGGGGCGTCCGAGGGCGGAGCGAGATCCCGCGTCACCGCATGGGGCAAGGAAATCCCTTTCCGTAACCCCAACTTCACCGGGCGTATCGCCGAGATCGAGGAACTGAGACGCGGCCTGGCCCGGGAGAGCGCGGCCGTGATCGACCAGCCGCCCCAGGCACTGTTCGGTCTCGGCGGCGTTGGCAAGACCGAGATCGCGGCCGAGTACGCCCACCGCCACCGCGGCGACTACGACCTCGTCTGGTGGATCCGGTCGGAGCAGGAGACCGCCGTGGTCAACGGCCTGGTCGCGCTCGGCCGCCGGATGCAGCCCCCCGGCTTCCGCGCCGAGGAGCGCGACTACTCGGCCCAGCTGGTGATCGAGGCCCTGGAGAAGGGCGAGCCGTACGGCGACTGGCTGATCATCTTCGACAACGCGAACAACGCCGGGATGATCTCGGAGTACATCCCGCGGGGGCGGGGACACGTGATCATCACCTCGCGCGACTCCCACTGGCGCAAGGCGCTGGGCGTCTCGGGGATCGAGGTGGGGGAGTTCACCCCCGACGAGACGGTGGAGTTCCTGAGCAAGCGGGTGCCCGCCCTCGCCGGCCGCGGGGCCGAGGCCGCCACGCTGGCCGCCGAACTCGGGCACCTGCCGCTGGCCGCCGAGCACGCCGCCGCGTACATGAACGAGACCGGGACCTCCGCCGCCGAGTACCTGACCAAGCTGCGCGACAACGCGCACGAGCTGCTGGCGCGGGAGGTCGACATCCCCTACCCGCTCGCCGTGGCCGCCACCTGGGGCGTCTCGCGCGACGCCATCTCGCCGGAGGCCGACACGCTCTTCCAGGTCATGGCGTTCTTCGCGCCGGAGCCGATCGCCGAGGAACTGCTCGCGCAGCCCGCCAAGGCCGGTGACCTGCCCGAGGAGCTCGGCCGGGTGCTCGGGGACGTCGGCGAGCTCAGGCAGGCCGCCCGCCAGCTCGCCCGCTTCTCCCTGGCCAAGATCGACGGTGTGCTCAACGCCGTGCAGATGCACCGCGTGGTCCAGGCCGTGACCCGGAGCCGCCTGACGCGCGAGGACCCGGAGCAGGCCGAGCGGTTCCGCCATGCCGTACACCTGCTGCTGGCCGGATCCGATCCCGGCGCGCCGGGACTCGACGAGAGCGACCCCCTCTACGAGCGCTCGCGCAGCCACATCGTGCCGTCGGGCGCCGTCGAGAGCGCCGACGCCACCGTCCGGCAGCTGATCATCAACCAGGTGCGCCGCCTGCACCGCCGCGGCGGCTTCTTCGAGAGCCTCTCGCTCGGCGAGCTGGCCCTGGACGAATGGAAGCTCCGCTTCGGGGAGAACGACCGGCACACGCTCGCGCTGGCCATCGAGGTCGGCAAGGCCACCCGGCTGAGCGGCCACTGGGAGCGCGCCTACGCGCTCAACCTCGAAACGCTCGAACGGCTGCGCACCTTCGGCGAGGACGACCAGACCTACCTGGCCTGCGCCCTCAGCCACGGCGTCGACCTGTGCATGATGGGCCGCTACCAGCAGGCGCTCGACAACGACCTCGATCTGCTGCCGCGCTACGAGCGGGTCTTCCGCCCCGAGCACGAGTTCACGCTCCAGGTGCGCAACAACATCGCGATCAGCCTGCGCTGCCTGGGCCGCTTCGAGGAGGCCCTGGAGCACGACCGGATCGCGCTGACCATGCGCGAGAACATGTTCGGGCCCCAGGAGGACCAGACCCTGACCTCCCGCTTCGCCGTGGCCCGCGACCTGCGCCGCATGGGCAGCTACGAGCAGGGCCTGGACATGATCAGGGACGTCGACCAGCTGCTCGTGCGCATGAACGCCCCCTGGGACGCGCTGCGCGTGTTCACCGCGCTCGACCTGGCGATCGCGCTGCGCCGCGTGGGCTTCCACCAGCAGGCCGCCGCCCAGGCCGAGGAGACCCTCACGACGCAGATCGCGTCCAAGGGGCCCGACCACAGGATGACGCTGCTGGTGTCCACGAACGTCATCAACGACCGCCGGCTGATCGACGACCTGGCCGGAGCCCAGGCGCTCGGCGAGCAGACCGTCGCCGGCTGGGTGAAGGCGGCGGGCGACGACCACCCCAACACGCTGTCGGCCCGCGCCAACCTCGCGGTCGTGATGAGGGTACGCGGCAACCCGCGCGCCGCCCGCGAACTGAACGAACAGGCACTCGCCGGGTTCCGCCGCCACTTCGGCGACGACCACACCAGCACGCTGGTCGTCATGCACAACCTCGCCAGCGACCTGGCCATGATGGGCGCGGTGCGCCAGGCTCGCGAGCTGGGCGAGGCGGCCTATGAGGGCCATCGGCGGGTACGCGGCGGGTTCCACCCCTGCACGCTGGCCACCGGGGCCAACCTCTCCGTCGACCGGCTGGCCGACGGCGACGAGGAGGGCGCCGCGCGGCTGCGCGAGGAGATCCTGGCGGCCTACGCCGAGACGCTGTCCATCGAGCACCCCGAGGCCCGCCTGGCCGCCCAGCAGGGCCGGATCAACCTCGACGTGGAACCGATGATGAGCTGAACCCCCGGGCCAGGGCGGTCTCTCGGGCACTCAGGCTGGCTTGGCGCGCGTTCAGGCTAAGGCGGCTTCGGCCGCGCGGGCGGCCGGGGCGGGGACCGGTTCGGCCAGGGCGGCGCGGATGCGGGCCTCCAGCGGCCGGGCCAGGACCGCCCCCGCCGGTGTCAGCGCCCCCGACCGGCCGAGCTGCTCCATGGCCCGGCCGGTCGCCAGCCGCCACAGGGCGAAGGCCGCCGCGTGGCCGGGCCGGTCCTCCCGCGGCCCCGCCAGCCACTCGGCCCGGTGGAACTCCACCACGGCCACGTGCGCGAAGATGCCCTGCAGGGTGGCGCCGGCGTCGCGCTCGCCGTCCCGCCAGTGCACCGCGAACCGGCCCGGATGTCCCGGCACGGTCAGTGCGACGATCTCCTCGGCCGCCCCGAGCACCTGGTGCTGAAGTTCGTGGGTGAACGTGGCGGCCAGCTCCGCGGCGTCGGCGGGAGCGGAGAGCGCCACCGCGCCGAAGGCGGCGCCGGAGGTGGCGCTGAAGGTCTCGGGCGGAGCCGGCGGGACGACCGGCACGACGGTGGTGACCAGCTCGGCCATCGCGGCGGCGACGCGCGGGTGCCGCGCGCGCAGCAGCCGGTACGCCTGGCGGCACAACCCCGTCCAGTCCACCGGCCCGAGCCGGTCGGCGACCGCCAGCCCGAAATGCCCCCGCAGCGGCTCACCGGTCTCCAACCGGAGCCTGAGCGGCCTCGGACCGTCGAGCGCGACCGGCCCCTGCTCACGCTCCAGCGCGGCCAGCAGTACGCCGGTGTCGCCGGTTCCGTAGCGCAGGGCGTCGTCGGCCCAGGCGCCGAGCTGGGGCGAGATCAGGACGTCCAGCGCGTGGCCCGGATGGGCGCCCAGGCGCCGCCAGAGGTCGTCGATGGCGGCCGAGCCGGACAGCCGCCGGACCGATTCGAGCAGGGCGATGTTCCTGCTGGCGATCGCCCGCTTGAGCGTGTCGGCGAGCGCGGGCGGGAGCTCGCCCGCGCCCAGCCCGGCCAGGTCGGCGGGCGACAGCGTGTGCCGGGCGTAGCCGCCGGTCACCGATCTCGCGGGCCAGGTTGATCGGGCTGGGGGCAGGCCTTGTCGCTCTTGTTCCATCGCCGGCTGGCGGGGTCGGTCGCCATGTGGCGGGCCAGAGACTCGCGCAGGACCTCATCCGGCACCGTTGCCAGGCGGTCGAACGGGATATGGGTCAGATCGACGAGCATGGACTCGCCCATAGAACCCCCTGCGGCCATGTGGTGTCCCTTTCTCAGTCGCTATTCACCGTGTTGTCGGCTAAGCACTCTTGAAGAGTCCCAAATCCTCTCGAACTGCTCAATCCAGTAGTGGTACCAGTACCCATGCGCGCGCCGGGTCAATTCCAGGTGCATACGGTTGTCGGTCGCCCGGTTGCCGACGCCGTGGAGCTCCACGATCACCGTGCCGTCGCCGCCCGCCGGATTGACGGCGAGAATGCTGAATCCCGGATTGTAGGAGAAAGTGGCGTACTCCACCCCGCCCGCCACATGCCAGTCCGTCATCGCGGCCAGCCGGTCGAGCGCCGTCGCGATGCTCGCCGGCAGGTTCTGCAAGGGGAACTCCAGCCCGGCGTCGAGCTGACGGGTGGCGAGGTCGACGGCGTGGAGTTCCTCCGGGTCCAGGAGCACGACGCGGAAGACGCCGTCGGAACGGCTCAGCACGGTCCGGCGGATGATCTCGCAGTTGGCCTCGGACAGCAGGTTGATGCCGGAAGGGGCGAACAGCCACACCTCCTTCGCGTCCGTGAGCCGGTCGCGCAGAGGATGCGTCTCGAAGTCGGCCCGGTCACCCAGCGGCGGGCGCGAGCGGTCGGGCACGGTGATCCGGTGGAGCAGCACGCCCATTCCGGCCAGGATCGCCGCCCACCGGTACTGCTCGGCCACGGCCTCCCCGACCAGCGTCAGCACCGCGAAGACGATCGCCACGACCGCGATTACGTAGGCGTCGAGGTTCCTGCGCTCACGGACATCACGCAGGATGCGGCGGGCTGAACGGCGCATGGCACCTCCGCCTCGATCGTGTCATCGGTCAGGAGGCGCGTCCATACGGCCAGAAATCCTTCGGGATCATGCAACCCTTCAGGCGTCTCAGGAGTCTCACTAGTGTCCGTGATCGACCGTGGTGAACTCTGGGGAGAGTGCTGACACACCGCGGCCGGTCACGGACGCTGCCGATATTGGGATGCGATCCACGGCGCGGTCAGGCACGATGGACCGTTGGCACCCGGCACGCGGGGCTCAAATATCCTGAAAGCAGTATGGGAACCTCGTCGTTGTCTTCTCCACTCACCGAGCTCCAGAGCCGCCTGCCCGAGCTCATGCCGCGCGACCAGCGGCGGCTTCGGCGCAGGCTCGACGGCGTGCGCCGGGTGCGCTCGCGCGAGGCGCGGGACAAGATCACCGCGGAGATCCTCGCCGACGTGGAGCGCGCCGAGCAGCGCCTGGCCCGCCGCCGCGAAGCCGTACCCGTGGTGAAATATCCGCCGGAGCTGCCCGTCTCCCAGCGCAAGGACGACATCCTCGCGGCCATCCGCGACCACCAGGTCGTGATCATCGCGGGCGAGACCGGATCGGGAAAGACGACGCAGATCCCCAAGATCTGCCTCGAACTCGGGCGGGGCGTGCGCGGCCTCATCGGGCACACCCAGCCCCGCCGCATCGCCGCCCGCACCGTCGCCGAGCGCATCGCCGAGGAGCTCGGCACCGACCTCGGCCAGGCCGTCGGCTACAAGGTCCGCTTCACCGACCAGGCCAGTGACAAGACCCTGGTCAAGCTCATGACCGACGGCATCCTGCTGGCCGAGCTGCAGAACGACCGGCTGCTTGAGCAGTACGACACGCTGATCATCGACGAGGCCCACGAGCGCAGCCTCAACATCGACTTCATCCTCGGCTACCTGAAACAGCTGCTGCCCCAGCGTCCCGACCTCAAGATCATCATCACCAGCGCCACCATCGACCCCGAGCGCTTCTCCCGCCACTTCGGCGACGCCCCGATCGTCGAGGTCTCCGGCCGCACCTACCCCGTCGAGGTCCGCTACCGCCCGCTCAACGAGGACGACGACCAGACGCAGGGCATCGTGGACGCCTGCAAGGAACTGGTCCTGGAAGGGCCGGGCGACATCCTGGTCTTCCTCAGCGGCGAGCGGGAGATCCGCGACGCCGCCGACGCGCTGTCCAAGGCCGAGTTCCGCAACACCGAGATCCTCCCCCTGTACGCCCGGCTGAGCGCCGCCGAGCAACATCGCGTCTTCCAGCGCCACACCGGCAGGCGCGTCGTGCTGGCCACCAACGTGGCCGAGACGTCGCTGACCGTGCCGGGCATCAAGTACGTCGTGGACCCGGGCTTCGCCCGCATCTCCCGCTACAGCCACCGCACCAAGGTGCAGCGCCTGCCCATCGAGGCCATCTCGCAGGCCAGCGCCAACCAGCGCAAGGGGCGGTCCGGGCGTACCTCCGACGGCATCTGCGTCCGGCTGTACGAGGAGGAGGACTTCCTCAACCGGCCCGAGTTCACCGACCCGGAGATCCTGCGCACCAACCTCGCCAGCGTCATCCTGCAGATGACCTCGATCGGGCTGGGCGACATCGAGGCGTTCCCGTTCGTCGAGCCGCCGGACAAGCGGCAGGTACGCGACGGCGTCAACCTGCTGGTCGAACTCGGCGCCTTCGACGCCCAGGGCAAGCTCACCGGCGTCGGCCGCAAGCTCGCCGGGCTGCCGGTCGACCCGCGCCTGGCGCGCATGGTGCTGGAGGCCGACAAGAACGGGTGCCTGCGCGAGGTCATGGTCATCGCCGCCGCGCTGTCGATCCAGGACCCGCGCGAGCGCCCCGCCGACAAGCAGCAGCAAGCCGACGAGAAGCACCGGCGCTTCGCCGACCCCGAGTCCGACTTCCTCACGTATCTCAACCTCTGGAACTACCTCAAGGACAAGCAGAAGGAGCTGTCCTCCAGCGCCTTCCGCCGCCTGTGCAAGTCCGAGTTCCTCAACTACCTGCGGGTACGCGAGTGGCAGGACATCTACAGCCAGATCCGGCAGACGCTCGGGGTCCAGCCGAACAGCGCGCCGGCCGCGCCGTACCAGATCCACTCCTCGCTCCTCGTCGGGCTGCTGTCGCACATCGGCGTCAAGGACGTCGTGGACAAGCAGCGCGGGCAGGACGGGCGGCGGCCGATCCAGGAGTACGTGGGCGCGCGCAACGCGCGCTTCGCGATCTTCCCCGGCTCGGCGCTGGCCAGGAAACAGCCGCAGTGGCTGATGTCGGCCGAGCTCGTCGAGACCTCGCGCCTGTGGGCCCGGGTCAACGCCAAGATCGAGCCCGACTGGGTGGAGCCGCTGGCGCAGCATCTCGTCAAGCGCAACTACTCCGAGCCGCACTGGGAGAAGAACCAGGGCGCGGTCATCGCGCTGGAGAAGGTCACGCTGTACGGCGTGCCGCTCGTCGTCGGCCGCAAGGTCAACTACGGGCGCATCGACCCGGAGCTGTCACGGGAGCTGTTCATCCGGCACGCCCTGGTCGAGGGCGACTGGGACAGCCACCACGCGTTCCTGCGCGAGAACCGCAAGCTGCTCGGCGAGGTCGAGGAGCTGGAGGCGCGGGCCAGGCGGCGCGACATCATGGTCGACGACGAGGCGCTGTTCGACTTCTACGACCAGCGCGTGCCGGCCGACGTCGTCTCCGCGCGGCACTTCGACTCCTGGTGGAAGACGGTCTCCGACAAGAGCGTGCTGACGTTCACGCCGGAGATGCTGGTCAACGAGAACGCCGACGTCAGCGCCCAGGACTACCCCGACACGTGGCGGCAGCTCGGCCAGCGGATGAAGCTGACCTACCAGTTCGAGCCGGGCGCCGACGCCGACGGCGTCACCGTGCACGTGCCGCTGCAGGTGCTCAACCAGGTCAACGGCGACGGCTTCGACTGGCAGATCCCCGGCCTGCGCGAGGAGCTGATCACCGCGCTGATCCGCGTGCTGCCCAAGCACCTGCGCCGCAACTTCGTGCCCGCGCCCAACTACGCCAAGCAGGTGCTCGCGGGCGTCAAGCCGACCGGCGAGCCGCTGCTCGACGCGGTCGAGCGCGAGCTGCTGCGGCTGACCGGGGTACGCGTCCCGCGCGACGCCTGGCAGCTCGACCAGGTGCCCGACCACCTGCGCGTCACCTACCGGGTGATCGACGAGCGCAAGCGCACGATCGCCGAGGGCAAGGACCTGGACGGGCTGAAGAAGCAGCTCGCCCCGCGCCTGCGCAAGACGCTCTCGGCCGCCGGCGACGACGTCGAGCGCACCGGGCTCCACACGTGGAGTTTCGGCACGCTGCCCAAGGTGTTCGAGCAGGGCCGGATGAAGGGCTATCCGGCGCTGGTGGACGAGGGCTCCAGCGTCGGCGTCAAGATCTACGAGACCCCGGCCGAGCAGCGCCGTTCCATGTGGACCGGCACCCGCCGCCTCCTGCTGCTCAACGTCACCAACCCGGCCAGGTCGCTGCTCGGCGGCCTGTCCAACCAGGCCAAGCTGGCGCTGTCGCGCAGCCCCCATGGCGGCGCGGTGGCGTTGTTCGACGACGTGGTCAACGCGGCGGTGGACCAGCTGATGGCCGACGTGGGCGGGCCCGCCTGGGACCCGGTCTCCTTCGACCGCCTCTACCAGCACGTACGGGCCGACCTGTACGACACCGCCCGGGACGTGCTGGGGAAGGTGGAGCAGATCCTGAGTACCTGGCACACGATCGGCACCCAGCTGTCCGGCCTGCGCCGGAGCGCCTCCACGGACGACGCCCGCGACCAGCTCGGCAAGCTCGTCTACGCGGGTTTCGTGACCGGGACCGGAGTGAAACGCCTACCCGACATCTCCCGCTATCTCCGGGCCCTTGAGCGCCGCCTGACCAAGCTGCCCGAGGAGCCGTGGCGGGATGAGGAGTGGATGGACCGGGTCCACAAGGTCGAGGACGACTACCAGGACCTGCTCGACCGGCTCGCCCCGGCCCGCCGTACCGACCCGGACGTGCGGGAGATCCGCTGGATGATCGAGGAACTCCGCGTCAGCTTCTTCGCCCAGACCCTGGGCACCCCAACCCCGGTCTCGGAGAAGCGCATCGCGAAGGCGATGGAGAAGCTCACTCCGTGAGTTCGGTGGTCTCCAGCTCGAAGTCGACGGGCTCGGGCAGGTGCAGGGTGGTGCCGAGGGGCTTAGTGTGCACGTCCTGGTACGCGTCGTCGACGATGTTGCTGTAGACGGTCATCGTGCGCGCGATCGGGTCGATCACGAGGCAGACGGGGATGCCGCCGACCGCGTAGAGCTTCGGCTTGGCGACGCGGTCCTCGCGGACACTGCCGGGGGAGACCACCTCGGCCACCATGATCACACCACGTGACTGCAGCTCGTTTCCCCACAGGGAGCAGTCTGCCGGAGCGAGCACGTAGTCGGGCACGAGCGTGTCCCGGGGTCCTTCGATGCAGATGCCGACCCCTCCGTAGCTCGCCCAGCCGTGCTTGCGCCGGACGGGGATCATCAGCTCATAGAGCAGCCCGGCGATCAGCTGGTGCCTCGGCGCACCTATGGGACTCACGCGCATGTTCCCTTCGATGACCTCGACCCGGAGACCAGGGAGGGGGGGTAGGGCATCGAACAGTTCCCGCACCGTGAAAGGCAGCTCGGCAGGCGGAGCCTCGTAGGGCGTCACGCCTTGCCTACGCGCAGTAGCGGCCATGGAACCTGTCCCTTCGTGTCCGGGCGGGTACGCTCAGTATTGCATCATGCCCCGACATCTCGCCGGTAAAGACCGCCGGCCCGGCGCCCACGGTCAGGGCGACGAAGGCGATGGAGAAGCTCACTCCTTGAAAGCGGTGGTCTCCAGGTCGAAGTCGACGGGTTCGGGCAGGTGCAGGGTCTCGCCCAGCACGCATTCGTCCTTGGTCTGATAGGCGCCGTCGGCGATGTCGCTGTAGACGGTCGCCTTCCGCTCGAGCGGGTCGAGCAGGAGGTAGACGGGGACGCCGCCGGTCGCGTAGAGGCCGACCTTCGTGACGCGATCGTCGTGCTTGCTGCTGGGCGAGACGACTTCGGCCACCATGATCAGGCCCGATGAGCGCATCTCGCGCTCTCCCCATCGGGGGCAGTCGGGCGGCAGGAGGACGTAGTCGGGCACGACCGGCTCACGCGGGCCTTCGACGCACACGTCCAGGCCACCCGGATATCCCTTCCAGCCTCGCTCCTTCCTGACCGGGAAGAGCAGATCGTGAAGATCTGCGAAGGCGCCCTGGTGTTCCGGGGATCCAACGGGGCTCACGTGCAGGTTCCCTTCGATGACCTCGACCCGGAGACCGGGCAGGGGGGGTAGGGCATCGAACAGCTCCCGCACTGTGGAAGGCAGCTCGGCAGGCGGAGCCTCGTAGGGCGTCACGCCTTGCCTACGCGCAGTAGCGGCCATGGGACCTGTCCCTTCGTGTCCGGGCGGGTACGCTCAGTATTGCATCATGCCCCGACATCTCGCCGGTAAAAGATCGCCAGCCCGGCCGCCACGGCCAGGGCGACGAAGGCGGTGTAGAGGGCGAAGCCGCCGAGGTGGCCGTCCGGCGACAGGACGGACAGGCCCGCGACCGTGGGCCAGATCCGCGCCACCCATTCCGGCAGCAGCCGGAGGATCGCGATCACCAGCACCGTGGCCGAGACGACGATGATGACGCCGCCCGCCGTCGAACGGACCAGGAACCCCATCGCCAGCCCGAACAACCCCAGCATGCCCAGGTACAGGCCCGCGCCCACGACCGCGCGCAGCGCGCCCGGGTCGCCCAGGGCGGCGTGCGGCAGGCCCGAGGCGGCGAAGACGTGCTGGCCGATCAGAAAGGATGCCACGGCGGTCAGGAGCCCGGCGGCCGTGCCCAGCGACGCCACCACGGCGCACTTGGCGGCGAAGAGGCGGCTCCGGCCCGGTACGGCCATCACGCTGGTCCTGATGGTGCCGCCCGCGTACTCGGAGGTGACGGCGAGCACGCCCAGCACACCGATCGCGACCTGGCCGAACAGCAGGCCGCCCTGGAGGCTGGCGGCGACCGGCTCCAGGCGCTCGCCCTCGCGGGCCGCCTCCGCCGCGGCGCCTGCCATGATCACACCGAGCCCCGCCGTGAGGACGGCGAGGGCGGCCAGGCACCACCAGGTCGAGTGAAGCGTCCGCAGTTTGATCCATTCCGCTCTCATGATCCGAACTCCACGCTGTCGGCGGTCAGGGCGAGGTAGGCGTCCTCCAGGGAGCCGGTCACGCTGGTCATCGGCGTGTCGGCCAGCAGGCGGCCCCGGCCGATGACGATCAGGTGGTCGGCGGTCTGCTCCATCTCGGCGAGCAGGTGGCTGGAGACCAGGACCGTACGGCCCTCGGCGGCCAGCCCGCGCATCAGGCCGCGGATCCAGCGGATGCCGCCCGGGTCCAGCCCGTTCACCGGCTCGTCGAAGATCAGCACGCCCGGATCGCCCAGGAGCGCCGCCGCGATGCCGAGCCGCTGCGACATGCCCAGCGAGAACGTCCCGGCCCGCCGGTCCGCGACGCCGTCCAGGCCCACCTGCTCCAGTACGGCGGTGACGCGCCTGTCGCGGATGCGGTTGCTCGCCGCGAGCATGCGCAGGTGGTCGCGGGCGCTCCTGCGCGGGTGCGCGGCCCGCCCGTCCAGCAGGACGCCGACCTCGCGCAGCGGCGCGGGCAGCCCGTGGTACGGCCGGCCGCCGACGGCCGCCCGCCCCGAGCTGGGACGGTCGAGGCCGACGATCATCCGGATCGTGGTGCTCTTGCCCGCCCCGTTCGGGCCGAGGAAGCCGGTGACGACTCCGGGGTGGACGGCGCAGGTCAGGTCGTCCACGGCGGTGGCGCGGCCGTACCTCTTGGTGAGTCCTTCCAGGGTGATGGTGTGGTTCATGGGAGAGATTCCACCGTCGCGGGGCCGTCGGGCAGAAGCTCGGAAAGTGGTGACACCTGCGACTTTCGTAGGGTCCGGTGCGGGCGGTGGCGGCCTAGGGTGAGGGCGTGCTGATGCGCGTCGTGATGACCCTCGCCGCCCTGATGCTCTCGCTCCACGTCGTGGGCACGCTCGGCCCGCCGTGGCCGGTGGCCGTCGCGCTGGTCGCGTCCGGGCTGGTCCTGCTGATCCGCTCGCCCCTCGTGGTCGCCTGGGCGACGGTGGGGGCGGCCCTCGTCCACCTGCTCGCGGCGCCGGTGCACCTGGAGATGCTCCTCTGGGCGCCGCCGGCCGCGCCGTTCGCCGCCTATCTGGCGCTGCGGCACGCGCCCCGCAGCCCGGCCGCGGTGGTGCCCGTCGCGCTGTTCACCGCGCTGGCGGTGTGGTGGGGGCCGACGTCGGAGTTCGGGATCCGCACCGTGCTGCTGACCGCGGCCGCGGGGGTGCTCGGCCTGTACCTGTCCACGCGCGTCAACCTGCTGCGGGCGCTCACCGACCGCGCCGAGCGGGCCGAGCGCGAGCAGCACCTGCTCGCCGAGCAGGCCAGGGGAGAGGAGCGGGTACGGCTCGCCGCCGAGATCCACGACCTCGTCACCCACCGGGTCAGCCTCATGGTGCTCCAGGCGGGCGCCCTGGGCCTGACCGCCGCCGACCGCCCGGCCAGGGAGGCGGCCGAGACGCTGCGCGCCACCGGCTGCCAGGCGCTGGAGGAACTGCGCGAACTGGTCGGCGTGCTGCGCGCCCCGTCGGCGCCGGTGCGCGGCCAGCCCGAGGTGCCGCTCCTGCCCGCGCTGGCGGAACTGGTCGAGGGCTCGGGTCTGCGCGTCGGGTTCGAGGCCGACGACGCGCTGGTCTCGCCGGTCGTCCTGCGTACGGCGCAGCGCGCCCTGCAGGAGGCGCTGACGAACGTGCGCAAGCACGCGCCCGGCGCCGAGACCACGGTACGGCTGCGCCGCAGCGGCGACCGGGTGCGCATCACGGTGGCCAACTCCGCTCCCGCCGGTCCCGGCGACCCCGAGCTGGCGGCGGCCGGCTCCGGCACCGGCCTGCTCGGCCTGCGCGAGCGCGTGGAACTGGTGGACGGGACGCTGGCGGCGGGCCCGTCGGAGGCGGGAGGCTTCGTGGTCGACCTCACTTTGCCGGTGGCGTCGTGATCAGCGTCGTCGTGGTGGACGACGAGCCGATGGTCTGCGCCCACCTGCGCGCGATCCTCGGATCGTCGGGCGAGATCACCGTGGTGGACGAGGCGCACGACGGCGCCGCCGGGGTCGAGGCGGTGGTGCGCCACCGGCCGGACCTGGTGCTCATGGACCTGCGGATGCCCGGCGTGGACGGGCTGGCGGCCATCACGCGCATCGCCAGGCTGCCCGCGCCGCCCGTGGTGCTGGTGCTGACCACGTTCGACGCCGACCACTACGTGCTGCGCGCGCTCACCTCCGGGGCGGGCGGGTACCTGCTGAAGTCGACGCCGCCCGCCGACCTGATCAATCTGGTGAAGTCGGCGGCGGGCGGTCACACGGTGCTGTCGGGTCCCGCGGCGTCCCGGCTGCTGGACGGCGCGGTCCGCCGCCAGACGGCCCGGCGCAGGCTGGAGGCGCTGACCGGGCGTGAACGGGACGTACTGGCCGGTCTGGGCGCGGGGCGCAGCAACGCGGAGATCGCCAGAGAGTTGTTCCTGACCGAGGCCACGGTCAAGGGGCACGTCTCACGCATCCTGATCAAGCTCGGCTGCTCGAACCGGACCCAGGCGGGGCTGCTGGCGTTCGAGGCCGGGCTGCCCGATTGAAAGTGTACCGGCTGACCGGTACAGTTTTGAGGCGTGCCCAGACCCAGTTCCAAGGAGCGGCTGCTCGACGCCGCCGCCGACGTCCTGCTCGCCGACGGGGCCGAGTCGCTCACGCTCGAAGCCGTCGCCAAGCGGGCCGGAGTCTCCAAAGGGGGGCTCTTCTACCACTTCCCGACCAAGCAGGCGCTGGTCGCCGGCATGGTCGAACGCCTGACCGCCGCCTTCGACGACGCTTTGGCGCGCGCGGGCGAGCGGCCCGGTGACTATCTGCGGGCCTACATCGAGGCCACCATCCCGGAACGGCCCGCCGCCGCGGCGCCCGCCGACCGGGTCACCGTCGCCCTGCTGGCCGGGGTGCTGGTCGATCCCGCCGGGCTGGAGCCGCTCAGGCAGCGCTACGCCGCCTGGCAGGAACGGCTGACCGACGACGGGATCGACCCGGCGGCCGCGACGGCCGTACGCCTGGCCGTGGACGGATGGTGGGCGGCGCGGCTGCTCGGACTCGGCGAGCCGGCACCCGACCTGCACGAGAGCACCCGCCGCTACCTCCTGGAGATGATCGACCGTGCTGCGCGCGACTAAGGCCCTGATGCTCGGCACCGACGTCGGCTTCGTCGTCTACTTCAGCGTGACGGGCCTCGGGCTGATCCCGCCCGAGTGGGCCTTCGCCGACTACGCCAACCCGCTCATGGCCGACTGGAACTGGTCGTTCCTCTGGATCGACATGCTGGCCAGCGCGACCGGGCTGACGAGCCTGTGGCTGCTGCGCGGGGGCGTGCCCCGGCCGGGCGGCCCGCCGCTCATGCTGGTCTCGCTCGTGCTGACCATGGCCTCGGGGCTGATGGCGATCGCGTTCTGGACGTTGCGCGGCGATTTCTCCCTGGCCTGGTGGATCCCCAACCTCTACCTGATGCTCTTCCCGATCCCCGCCATCTCCTGCCTGATCACGGCACGTACGATCGAGGCATGACGGAGCGCAAACCCCTTGGCACGCCGTTCGAGTCATGGATCGACCGGCAGATCCGCGAGGCCGCCGAACGCGGTGAGTTCGACGATCTGCCGGGCGCGGGCAAGCCGATCCCCGGGGCGGGCCGCCCCCAGGACGACAACTGGTGGATCAAGAACAAACTCGCCGAAGAAGGCCTGTCGATGCCGCTGCCGCCCAGCCTCGCGCTGCGCAAGGAGGCCGACGAGGTGCTCGAACTGGCGTTGAACGCGGGCTCAGAGGGCGAGGTTCGCACCCTCGTCCAGGGGATCAACGAGAAGATCAACAAGGCGATCAAGCGGGGGGCGGGCGGGCCGCCGGTCGACCTGTTCCCGTTCAACGTCGAGCGCGTGGTGGAGCGCTGGCGCGAGGCCCGGCCGTAGGTCTCGTACCCTGGTGTGCGTCCGCGCACGAGGGAAGAGGCAGATGATCAAGGCGCTGGTGTTCGACGTCGGTGAGACGCTCATCGACGAGACCCGCATCTGGAGCCGCTGGGCCGACCGGCTCGGGGTGACGCGGCTGACGTTCATGGGCGTGCTTGGGGGCGTGGCCGCCCTCGACCGCTCGCACCGCGACGCCTTCCAGATCGTACGGCCCGGCCTCGACGTGGACGCCGAGATCGCCGCCTGGCGGCGCGACGACCCGGACGGGCTGCGCAACAACTTCGACGCCGGCGACCTCTACCCGGACGTACGCCCCGCTCTCCACGCCCTGCGCGCGGCCGGCTACCAGGTGGTGATCGCCGGCAACCAGCCCGTCGAGGCCTACGACGCCCTCGTCGCCATGGACCTGCCCGCCGACTCCATCCACACCTCCGACGGGTGGGGCGTGGCCAAGCCGGCGCCCGAGTTCTTCGCCAAGGTCGCCTCGGTGGCCGGGCGCGAACCCGCCGAGATCCTGTACGTCGGCGACCGCCTCGACAACGACGTCCGCCCGGCGCGTGCGGCGGGCATGCGCACCGCCCTGCTGCGCCGCGGCCCGTGGGGGCACCTGCACGCCGACCGCCCCGAGGCGGCCGAAGTGGCCGACCTCGTCGTGAACGACCTCCAGGCGCTGCTGCCCGCCCTAGCTCAGCGATCCGGCTCGATGTGAACGGCACGCTCCTCGGCTGACAGATCCTCGCCGGCGTCGCTGCCCCAGTCCTCACCCACTTCCTCGCCGTCGACGAGCCCTTCGTCGGGGGCGGTGAGGCGGTGGTCGGCGCGCGGTTCACGGCCGGGGCCGTCGGGCAGCTCCCGCCGGAGCCGCTCGTCGAGCGTGTCACCGCGCCCCGGGTCTTCCTCCCGGATCTCGTGGTTGAGGCCGAGGTCGTCGTTCCACTCCTCGACCTCTATGCCTTGCTCGTCGCTGTATCCGTAGCGGTCCGGTGTTTCGGTCATACGCGCTCCCTACCCACGCAACCCCCGGAAACCCAACGACTTGGCCCCCCAAAGCCCCTCAACCAACCCATCCTTGCCCATTCACCACCCCCACCCCTCACCCCAACCCCACCATCCCCACACCCGCGCTCTGCACCCCGCGCGCCCCGCGCTCCACCCCTCGCCCCGCGTCGCGCGCTCTACACCTCGCGCCTGCGCCGCGCGCCCGCCCTGGGCCTCGCGCCTGCGCCCTGCGCCTCGCGCCTGCGCCGCGCGCCCGCCCTGCGCCTCGCGCCGAGCGCAATCTGGCCCCCCAGCCCACCCCGCACCTCGCGCGCCCCACCTCGCGCCCCACCCCGCACGCCCCGCCCCGCGCCGCGGGTCCTCCGCCCCGCGCGCCCCGCCCCCGCAGCCCGCGCCGCATGCGCGCCCCCGCGCTGCACGGCCTCTGCGTCGTGTGCCGCCTGGGTAGCGGCCCGGGCCCTCGTGCCCGTGCGCCGCGTGTTCTCACGCCGCGTCCCGCTGGTCCGCGTGTCCCCTACCTGTGCCTTCGAGGTCGCTGCCTCGGCCCACGGCGCGGAAGTCGCCCGTTCGGCCATCTCGGCCCAGAGTGCGGTGGGGTGGGCCGCCGGCTGTCGGTGATGGCCGATGGGCGTGGCTGCCGTTGGGTTGTGGCCGGGGCGGGGTTAGCGGCCGATGGCGGCGCCGATCATTGAGCGGGGGTCGGCGGCGCCGGCGAGTACCCCGTCAGGCCGCACGTCGATGAGGTGCGCGTGGCCGAAGCCGGTCCCGTACGGCCGTTCCAGCACCGGGTGGCCCAGGGCGGCCAGCCCGTCGCCCCACGCGGTGCCCGCCTCCACCTCCACGGCCATCTCGTCGGGCGCGTCCCACGTGTCGAACCCGGTGGTCCCGCCGAGCTTCCAGCGTGGTGCCGAGATGGCCGTGCCCGGCGCCTCGCCGTACCTGAGCAGGCGGGTGATGACCTGCAGCAAGATCTGCGGCTGCGCGTCGCCGCCCATGGTGCCCACGACGGTGCGCAACGATCCGTCGGGGCGGGTGATGAGGGCGGGCGTGAGGGTGTGGGGCGGGCGGCGGCCGGGCGCGTACTCGGCCGGATGCCCCGGCGTCAGCGAGAACCCGATGCCCCGGTTGTGGAGGTTGATCCGGGTACGCGGCTCGAAGACCATGCTGCCGAACCCCGAGGCGTTCGACTGGATGAGCGAGACGCCCATGCCGTCGCCGTCCACCGCGCACAGGTAGGTGGTGTCGCCGTCCGCGGCGGGGACGCGCACCCTGCGGCGCGCCGCCGGGTCCACCAGCGCCCGCCGCCGCGCGATCTCGTGCTCGCCGAGCAGGTCCTTGGCGTCTTCGTGCAGTACGGCGAGGCGGTCGTGACCGGCCGCCCGCGCCGCCTCCGCCAGCAGGTGCGCCCATGCCGAGCGGGCAGGGGCGGACGGCAGGTCCAGGCGGTCGGCGATGCCGAGGGCGAGCAGGAGCAGGTAGCCCTGGGAGTTGGGCGGGGCGGACCAGACGTCGTGCCCGAAGGCGCGTACGCGCAGGGGGTCGACCCAGTCGGCGTTGACCCGTTCGAGGTCGGCCGCGGTGTATTCGCCCGCGCCCAGCTCCAGCAGGCCCTGTCCGAACTCGCCGAGGTAGAAGCCGTCCCTGCCCGAGGCGGCGACCGCCTCCAGCGTGCGGCCCACGCCGGGCCGGCGTACCAGGTCGCCCTCGGCGGTGACGCCGGCGAAGTCGCCGCCGCCGGGACGCGTGGCCGCGGCCTTCGCCCCCTGCAGCATCAGCGGCGAGGCGGGGAAGCCGTCCTTGGCCAGCCGGATCGCCGGGGCGAGCACGTCGGCCAGCGGCAGCCTGCCGTACCTGCCGTGCAGGGCGATCCACCCGTCCACACAGCCCGGCACGGGCACGGACCTGATGTCGTGCAGGTGCGGCATCCTGGTGCGCCCTTCGGCGCGCAGCCGTTCGGCGTCGGCGCCGGATCCGGCGCGGCCGGAGGCGTTCAGCGCGCTCACCTGCCCGTCGTGGACGAGCGCGAACAGGTCGCCGCCCATGCCGCACATATGGGGCGCGGTGACGGTCAGAACGGCGTTGGTGGCGATGGCGGCGTCGGCCGCGGAGCCACCACGGTCGAGCATGGCGATCCCGGCCGCGGAGGCGAGGTGGTCCACGCTGCACACCATGCCGGAGCGGGCGAATCTGGTGTTCTGCACGCATTGAGGGTACGCCCGTGCGGGGTGCCGCCGGGGAAGGAGCTCCAGCTCATGGGCGGTCAGATGAGGGTGAGCGGGAGATCCCGGGCGATCAGCGCGGCGTAGTGGCCGTCGGCGGCGAGCAGTTCGTCGTGGGTGCCGAGTTCGGCGACGCGGCCGTGGTCGAGGACGGCGATCTGGTCGGCGTGGCGGACCGTGGAGAGGCGGTGGGCGATGGTGATCGTGGTGCGGCCCTCGGCCAGCGTGTCCAGCGCCTCCTGGACGGCGCGCTCGGTCTGGGTGTCGAGAGCGCTCGTGGCCTCGTCGAGGATGAGGACGGGCGGGTTGCGCAGCAGCGTGCGGGCGATGGCCAGGCGCTGCTTCTCGCCGCCGGAGAAGCGGTAGCCGCGCTCGCCGACGACCGTGTCGTACCCCTCGGGCAGGCCGGCGATGTTGTCGTGGATGCGGGCCGCGCGGGCGGCGGCGACCAGTTCCTCGTCCGTCGCGTCCGGCTTGGCGAAGCGCAGGTTGTCGGCGATGGAGGAGTGGAACAGGTACGTCTCCTGGGACACCACGCCGACGGTGGCGGCCAGCGTCTCGAAGGAGAGTTCGCGCACGTCCACGCCGTCGATGGTGACGCGGCCCGAGCTCACGTCGTACAGGCGCGGCAGCAGGTAGCTCAGCGTCGTCTTGCCCGAGCCGGTCTCGCCGACGACGGCCAGGCTGCTGCCCGCGGGGATGGTCAGGTCGATGCCGGTCAGGGTGGGGGCGTCGCCGTACGAGAAGGAGACGTGCTCGAAGCGCACGTCGCCGCGCGGACGCTCCAGCGCGCGGGTGCCGGGGGTGATGTCGACGGGCAGGTCCAGGTACTCGAAGATGCGGCCGAACAGCGCGAGGGAGCTCTGCACCTCCACGCCCGTGCGCATCAGCGAGAGGGCGGGGCGGAACAGTCCCGCCTGAAGCGTGGTGAACGCCACGACGGTGCCGATGGAGACGGCCGACGTCATTCCGGACACCCAGTAGATGACCGCGGGCATCGCGGCCATGACGATCTGGATGGTGGACTGCCGCCAGCGCCCGGCCATGCTCGACTGCACGCCGAGGTCGGCCAGTTCGTCGGAGGCGCGGGTGAAGCGGCCGGTGAGCTCGGGCGACTGGCCCATGGTGCGGCCGAGCAGGATGCCGCTCACCGACAGCGACTCCTGCACCATCGACGACATCGTGGCGAGCTTGCGCTGGCGCTGGGCGGTGATGCGCTTGCGCTCCTCGCCGACCTTGCGGCTGATCCACACGAACAGCGGCAGCAGGACGAGCGAGGCGGCAGTCAGCCGCCAGTCGAGCACGAGCATGGCGACGAAGCTGGCCACGACGGTGGTGAGGTTGGAGACGATCGACGTCGCGGTGCTGGTGACGACCGCCTGCATGCCGCCGATGTCGTTGGCCAGCCGCGACTGCACCTCGCCGGTGCGCGTCCGGGTGAAGAAGGCCAGCGACATGCGCTGCAGGTGGGAGTAGACGGTGGTGCGCAGGTCGTGCATGACGCGCTGGCCGACGCGGGTGGAGATGAACGTCTGCACCACGTCGAACATGCTCGTCGCGACGGCCACGGCCAGCATGCCCAGCACGAGCAGGGACAGCAGCCCGACCGCGCGCGTGGGGATGGCGACGTCGAGAACCTCGCGCAGCAGGAACGGCGAGGCCAGCGACACCAGCGAGGAAAGAAAGATGAGGCCGAGCACGACGCCCAGCTGGCCCCGGTAGGGGCGGAAGAGTCGGATGATGCGCCGCAGGGGCGCGCGGGGTTCCTCTGTCATAGGGCTCCTTTTCAGATGTTCACTCAAACGGAGGTTACCTCATATTCATTCCAGCGAACAGTGAGATAAGCTCAGCGGGGTGAAGGACGCCACCGAACTGCTGGAACTCGTGCACCGGATCAGCCACCGCTTCCGGCGCGGCTACCGGACCGGCCTGGAGCCGCTCGGCTTGAGTCCCAGCCAGGCGCGTGCCCTGAAGGTCCTCATGGAGGCCGGGCAGCCGCTGCGGATGGTGCAACTCGCCGAGGCCCTGCGCATCGCGCCCCGCTCGGTGACGCCGGTGGTCGACGCGCTGGAGGAGGCGGGGCTGCTGCGCCGCGAGGTCGACCCGGCCAACCGCCGCTCGACACTGGTCGTCCTCACCGAGGAGGGGCGCGGGGCCTTCGTACGGGTGCAGCTGGTACGCGCCGAGGTCGCCGCCGACCTGTTCGCCCCGCTGTCGGCCGAGCAACGCGAAACCCTCCGCGACCTACTCACCCTGGTAGACGAACCCTAACCATCCCATCCCCACCTCGCATCCCGACCTCCCACGGCACCGGCAACGCCGCCGCCCGCAACGCCAGGGCCCGCAAATGCCACGGCCCGCAACGCCACGGCCGGCGGTGTCGCCGCCGGTAGCGCTGCGGCCCGCTCCGCCGCAGTCCGTAGCGCTGCGGACCTCGGTGCTGCCCCGCAACGCCCTGGACGGCAGTGCCGCTGTCGGCAACGCTGCCGCCTCTGGTGCCGTGCCGTTGCCTGCGAGGCCGCCGCCCGCGAGGCCGCCGCCCGCGAGGCCGCCGCCCGCAAGGTCGCCGCCCGCAACGCCACAGGCGGCAACGCCGCAGCCTGCGGTGTCGCCGCCTGCAACGCTGGGGCCTCGTCGGCCCCGTCGTCGCGGTGCTTCTGGGCGGGGCACGTGCGCTCCGCGTGGTGGGGGTGTCGGGCCTGTGGGTGGGTGGTGGTCCGTGCCGCTGTCCACGCTGGCCCGGGTGATGGTGGTGCGGTCAGCCCGTGTGATGGTGGTGGGTCGGCCCGTGTGACGGTGGTGGGTCGGCCCGTGCGAGGTGGTGTGGGTTAGTCCGGGTGGCGGCGGTCCAGGAGGATCAGGGGCACTGTGGCTATGGCCAGGGCGGCGCCTATCCATATGACCGAGGTGAGCCCTGCTCCCGCGTTGAGCGCGGCTCCGGCCAGGGCGGGGACGAGGCTGATGCCTAGCTGGAACGCCGAGACCGTGGTGGCTCCGGCCAGTGTGGGGGCCTTGGCGGCCAGGGTGAACACTCGGCCGTAGATCGCTGGGTTCAGGATGAATCCGGCGATTCCGAGCACGAGGACCAGGGCTACCACGGCCACCATGTTGCGGGACAGGAGTGCGAGCAGGGCGGAGGCGGTGGCGATCCCTATCGCTCCGGCGAGCAATGCGCGGGTGGGTTTACGGTCGGCGATTCTGCCGCCCACCGACAGTCCGGCGAACGCGCCTACGCCGAACAGGGTGAGGATCGCGGGGACCCACACGGCCGGTACACCGGTGATGCCGGTCAGGAACGCCGCCAGGTAGTTGAACGTGATCATGTAGGCGGCGGTGCTCAGCAGCGTGATGGCGAGGACCACCCACAGCTGGGGGCGTCGCATGGTGCGCAGTTCTGCCCGCACGCTGGGTACGGCGCTCGCGCTCGTCGCGGGCAACGCCACCATGGTGAGGACCGCGGCCGCGATGGTCAGGGCGGCTACGGCCCAGAAGCCGCCCCGCCAGCCGGTGAAGTAGCTGAGCAGCGCGCCCGCGGGGCCGCCGGCGATCATCGCGATGCTGAGCCCGCTGACCACGACGCCGGAGGCGCGGGCGGTGCGGTCGGGCGTGACCAGGCTGATCGCCGTCACCGCCGCGACCGCCCAGTACCCGGCATAGGCCAGCCCGCAGACGAAACGCGTCACCACGATCACCGCGTAGTCGTCGGTGACCAGCCCGATCGCCAGGCAAACGGCGAAGACGGCCTGGGTGGCCACCAGCGTGGTACGGCGCGGCCAGCGCAGGGTCAGGATGGCCAGCGGCGGACCGCCCACCACGACCCCGGCGGCGAACGCCGAGATCAGCCCGCCGGCCGCCGACAGCGAGATGTCGAGGTCCGCGGCGATCGCCGGCAGAACTCCCGCGAGCAGGAACTCCGCACTGCCCATCGCGAACAGGCTGAACGCCAGCAGGTACACCCCGAGCGGCAACCGCCCCCGGACGGGCGGCGCCTGGGCCTCGACGCTCATCGCACGGGCCGTTCGACAGAAGCGGCAAACGCGGGCCGTTCAACAGAAACAGCGAACGGGAGAGGGGGAGCGAACGCGGGTTGTCCGAGGGAGGTGGTGAACGCGACAGAAGCCAAAAAATCCGGCCGTTCGGGAGGGATCGCGGACGCGGGTCGGTTGAGAGGGGGCGTGAAGGTGGGCATGCGAAAGTTCTCCTTCAAGGGTGAGAGGGCACCGGCCCGCGAAGTGGGCGGGCGTGGGAGGGCTCATCGCCCGTCGGCGATCACCTCTGGCCCGATGCTGCGGCTCTCACCAGCCTCCTGGCAACTTTCGTTGCTGTTTCCGGGACGACCCCGGCTCAGGCCGCGATCACGGTGGCCAGGCAGGGCGGCCCGGAAAGGAGGGCGGAGTACGGGTAACGGCCGCGGGCGTCGAAGACGGCGAAGTCGGCGCGGGCGCCCGGGGCGAGGATGCCCAGGCGGCCGGGGCCCGTGTGCATGCCCATCGCCCGCGCCCCGCCCAGCGTGGCGGCCTCGACCAGGCGCTGGTCCAGGCCGGGTGGGCGCTGGCCACGGCCGCGGACGTAGTCGCGGATGGCGCGGGCCTGGTCGAGCGGGGAGCCTTCGCCGCGGGTGCCCAGGGCGAGCAGATTGCCCTCGTCGAGGAGGGCGAGGGCGTCTTCGGGGCGTTCGCGCAGCAGCGACGGGCAGACGGCGGCCACGCTTCTGCGCAGGCGCAGCAGTTTGCGCTCACCCGGGTCGAGCGGTCCGGCGCAGGCGACGTGGCAGTGCGGGCCCAGGATGCCGGACTCGTCCAGCGCGGCGGCGCTGTGGCGCTCGAGGTCGACGAGTACCCGCAGGCCGAAGGTCCTGGCGAGCACCGCGAGGTCCTCCAGGACCAGCGGGTCGCCGGTGTGCGCGGCCATCCCGACCGGGAAGGCCACCTCGCGGATCGCGGTGATGAGCGCGTCGCGGCCGGTGTCCTCCCAGGCCTCCTCCGACTCCGTCTTCACCGCGAGGTAGGTGACGCCGCGCAGCGCGGGTACGGCGGCCGGGTCGGCCAGGCCGGTGACGACGGTGGCGCGGGCGGTGACGCCGGGAGGCGGGGCGGCGGCGGGGGAGCAGGCGTCCACGAGGCCGGGCGTGATCATGCCCTTCCAGCGGACCTCTTCGACGGCGGGGTGGGCGGCGAGCACCGACGTCCTCGGCCCCACCTGGAGCACCCGGTCGCGACGGACCGCGACGGCGCCGTCGCGGATCGGTTCCGCGCAGATGGGCAGCACCAGAGGCGCGGAATGCACGACCACAGGCGCGGGCGCGCGGCTGCGAAGGACTCTTGCGGCACGCGCTCCTGCCGGCATCAACTCTCCCGTCGGATCTTCTCCTTTTGGCATTAAACGGCAGCTTGGGCCGCGTATGCAATCAGACACGGGGGCGATACCTGCCAGACAATCGGGCCAGTTTTAGGCCAAGATGCAGGGCGAGCCGTTCGCCGCCGTCCTTGAGGTCGGTCTGGGCGAGTTCCTCGACGCGCTGGAGCCGGTAGTACAGGGAGGTCCGGTGCAGCCGCAGGGCGCGCGAGGTGGCCACGGCGCTGCCGGCCAGGTCCAGATAGGTCTCCAGCGTCTCCAGCAGCGGCAGGTGCTGGGGGTCGGCGAGCAGGTGTTCGAGGCCGGGGTGGAGCTCGTGGTCGGGCAGGCCGGTCAGCAGCCGGTAGACGCCCAGCCGCGCCCATTCGGCCGAGGGGCCCAGGCCGGGGACGCGGGCGGCGGTCTCGGCCGCGTGCAGGGCCTCGGTGTAGGAGCCCGCCGCGTCGGCGAGCGCGGGCCGCGTACGCCCGACCCCCACCACCACCGGTACGGCCAGCGCCGCGTGCACGTCCTCGGCCGGGACCGCCGGCCCGGCCACCAGCAGCACGCCGTGGTCGTAGCGGACCAGGTGCAGCGGATGGTGCCCGGACAGCCGCCGGCGCAGGGCCAGCAGCCCCTGCTCCAGCGCCATCCGCAGCGGCTCGTCGGGTTCGGCGGCCACGGGCCTGGCCACCAGCGCGGTCACCGGCTGCCCCTGCGGGAAGGCGCCGGCCTCGATGAGCTGCCGGGCCGCGTCGCGCTCGCCGAGCAGGACGCCGGTGACCGCCTCCAGCTCGCGGTGTGAGGCGAGCCCGGAGGCCAGGCTCTCATGGAACAACGCCAGGGCCAGCAGGGGAGCCGAGGCGGCGGCCAGGGCGATGTCCGCGTCGGGCATCTCGGGCTCGGCGTCGATGAACCAGAGGAAGCCGAGCAGGGCGCTGCCGTGCCGTACCGGGACGCAGACGCGCGGCAACAGGCCGAGCGGGGGCGCGCCCGGGGTGCGCAGCGGGGCGCTCGCGTCGTGGATGCCGGCGGCGCGCAGCCAGGAGCGGACCTCGGGCGTGGTGTGCCGGCGCAGGATGGAGTCGCGGCGGATGTCGTCCATCGCGCCGCTCTGCTCGCTGTAGGCGACCACCCGCTGCACCCGGTCCTCCAGGAGGAGGGGCCGGTCGAGGCGGGCGGCGAGGTCGTCCACGATGCGTTGAAGATCAGCCACCGGTCACCAGGCGATTTCGACATTTGTCGGATAGGAAGTGATGGCTCTTCCCTACAACTGATCGGTGATCTCCGTCAATAACGTATATACCGTCCAATCCGTGAATCTCCCGAAGAAGCTGCTTAAAGGCCTTTTAGCGGGCATCGTGCTCGTCCCGCTGGCCTGGACAGCCACCCCCGCTTCCGCAGCACCTCCCACCGACCCCGAACACCCCTGGCGCCAGGACCACTGGCCGCAGACCCAGCCCTGGCAGCGCGACGAGCCGGAAGGGGCGCAGGCGCTCCGCTCGCGTCCCGGCGACGGCCCGCTCAAGCCGATCGACCCGCAGAACTGGGAGAACCCGGACCACATGACGTGGGCCGACTACAAGAAGCCTCCCGGCACCAAGTGGAACGACCCGAACGTCAAGGGCTCCAAGCGCACGTTCAAGGGCGCGCTGGTGCTGCTGGACTACCCCAACCAGCCGTTCGTGGTGACCCAGCCGAAGGGCTCGACGGTCTACAAGAACCCCAGCGCCGAGGCGCACGACGTGCCGCGCGGCCAGGTCGCCAAGTTCTACCAGGACTTCCTCAACACCCCGAACGCCCTCAACAAGGGGCACACCATCCACGAGTACTGGATGGAGGACTCCGGTGGCCGCATCGGGGTCGAGCTGACCGGCTTCGGCCCGTACACGATGACCGGCAAGGACCACGAGTACGCCATGGAGTTCCAGGGCGGCACCGGCTGCCCGGCGGGCGACAGCTGCAACAAGAACCTGCGTACCGAGGGCAACGCGCTCTGGATCGGCGACATCGGGCCGGAGGAGGCGGCGAAGTTCGACTTCATCTTCTACCTGAGCGCCGGCCAGGACGAATCGGCCACCTGGCAAGAGTTCGGAATGATGAAATTTCCGACCAAGGAGGATGTGACCGAGGAGTTCGGCCCCGACGACCCCAGCCTCCCCAACTGGGTCAGGACCCGTTACGTCGAGTGGACCTCCTGGCAGGCCGGCTCCAACTTCTGGCCCAACGCCCGCTTCGGCGTCGACTCCGTCCAGGCCGAGAGCTCCGGCATGGCCGTCTACGCCCACGAGCTGAGCCACATCTTCGGCATCGCCGACAACTACAACAACCCGTACGGCGTGCCGCCCAGAAGGGCGTACACGGGAATCTGGGAGATGCTCAGCCGGGGCAGCTTCAACGGACCCGGCGGCCCGCACAGCCGCTGGCTGATCCCGCCGACCTCCGGCGCGTCCATGGGCGCCCAGCACATGCTCCGCAACAAGATCAAGCTGGAGATGGTCGACGAGGCCAACGTCCTGCGCCTGTCGCGCGAGGCGCTCGACGACTCCGGCCTGGTCACCGCGAAGATCACCGCCCGCACGGTCCAGCCGGGCCCGGCCGGCCTGTCGGGCGTCAACCTGCAGTTCGACACCGGCGACAAGTCGCCCGCCTGCGACCCCGCCCAGAACCCGCTGTGCGACGGCGGCGGCTACGAGAACTACACCGTCGAGGTCGTCGACCGGATGGGCACCGACTCCTTCACCCCCGACTCCGGCGTGCTCCTGGCCAAGACCAAGAACGAGGACCGCGCGCCGTTCGAGTGGGTGGTCGACGCCAATCCGCAGGACATCGGCATGACCGACTACGTCCTGCCCGACGGCACCAAGGTCCCGATCACGATCGGCGACTACCGGCAGCTGTCCGACGCGCTCTTCCACGCCGGAACCGACTCCGGCAGTGAGTACGAGTTCGTCGACCAGGCCAACCGCCTGCACTTCTACGTCACCGACGTCAAGCGCGACCGCAAGGGCGTGCTGTCCTACACGGTCGCCATCCGCTCCCTCGACGGCTCCGGCCCGCAGAAGCGCGGCGTCAAGGTCCTGCCCGCCCTCGGCCTGCCGACCGCCAAGGGCGTGTCGACCTGCAAGTTCCCGCTGTTCAACACCGGCAGGGCCGCCCCGGCCGCCGGGCAGCACCCCGAGGACGTCAGCGCCTACCTCAACGGTGACGTCTACCGCCTGAAGGCGGAGGTCCAGGGCCGTGGCTGGAGCACCCAGCTGCCCAACGCCCTGGCCGCCGTCGACTTCGGCAAGAACGAGCTCGTCACCGTCAACGCCGTGCGCGGCGACGGAGGCAGCCGCCTGGCCAAGGTCAAGCTCACCGCCACCTCGGAGAGCGACCCGGCCAAGACCGTGACCGCCACCTGTCAGGTGATCGGTCTCTGACCCCTTTGATGGGGTACGGCCGGCCCCGGCCGTACCCCATCGATGGACCTCTGGCGCCGGCCGTACAGAATCAGCTTGAATCAGCCCCGAAGGGGGTGTTTCTTGACTGGCCCACTGCGTCCGCCCGACGAGCCGATGCCCGAGCCCAAGCCGAGAAGGCGCAGGGTTCCGCTGGCCGCGCCCGTCGCGGCGGGGGTCGCGGCGGCGGCGGCGAGCATCCTGGCGGCCTCTCTTGAATGGGAGATCCCGCCGATAGCCAAGATCGGTGTCACCGCGACCGCCGCGCTTCTGGTGGGCCTGACCACGTGGGCCACCACCGAGGGCGGCGTGCGCCCGCGACGGCAGCGGCTGATCGCCCCGGAGGCGCCGGGCCGCGCGCCCGACCAGTGGCCGCCGGTGCCCGAGCACTTCACCGGGCGCGCCGAGTCACTCAACGAGCTGCGCTCGGTCTTCGCCGGGCGCAGGAAGCCGAGCGAGCTCGCGCCGCCCCTGGTCGCCTCCGTGTACGGCAGGGGCGGGGTCGGCAAGTCGGCGCTGATGGCCAGGTTCGGGCACGAGGTCGCCGGCGGCTTCCCCGACGGCAGGCTCTACGCCGACTTACGCGGCGTGGGCCCGGACGAGGTGCTGATCGGCTTCCTGCGCGCGCTCGGCGTCCGCCTCACCACCGACCCGGGCGGCATGGAGGAGCTGCGCAAGCTCTGGCTCACCTGGACCAAGGGCCGGCGCATCCTCATCGGCCTGGACAACGCCGACGACGGCGAGCAGGTCAAGCCGCTGCTGCCGGCCGACCCGGGCTGCGCCGTCATCGTCACCTCGCGCCACCCGCTGTTCCTGATGAACGCGATCGACTTCCAGCTTCCGGTCTTCAGCGAGGCCCAGAGCGTCGAACTGCTGGCCCGCCTGGCCGGCGGCGCCCGGGTCGTGGACGACCTGGAGTCGGCCAAGAAGATCGTCGGCATCTGCGACCACCTGCCGCTGGCGATCAGCATCTGCGGCGCCCGGCTGGCCACCCGCTCCACCTGGTCCTTACGCGAGCTGGCCGGCCGCCTGGCCGACGAGCGCCGCCGCCTGGACCAGCTGGAGCTCGCGCCGAGGGTGGACAAGAGCGTGCGCGCCTCCGTGCAGCTCAGCTACGACGACTGCACCGGCATCCAGCGCCGCCTGCTGCGCATGCTCTCCGGCCTGACGGCTCCCGACGTACCCGGCTGGGTGGCCGGCGCGCTGCTGGACACCTCCGAGCTCGACGGCGGCGACCAGCTGGAGGCGCTGATCGACGCCCAGCTCGCCGAGTGCTCAGGCACCGACGCGACCGGCGTGATGCGCTACCGCCTGCACGACCTGGTCCGCCTGTTCGCCGCCGAACTGCCCGAGGAGCGCCGCGGGCCGGCGACGGAGCGGGTGCTGAGCGGCTACCGCCACCGCGCCGAGGCCGCCGCCCAGGACCGCTGGCCGCAGGACTGGAGCAGGGGCGGGCGGCGCTCCAGCACCGAGGGGCAGTCGCAGGCGGCCGACTGGCTCAACGCCGAGCGGCTCAGCATGATCGCGATGATCCACCACGCCCGCGAGCTGGAGCTGTGGGAGCAGACCTGGGCGCTGGCCAGGGCGTTCTGCTCACTGTGCCACTCCCTGCGCGCCTACTGGGCCGACTGGCGGGCGGTCGCCGACATCGGTCACGAGGCGGCGCTGCGTACCGGCGACCGGCGCATGCTCGGCATCGCGCTGCTCGACCGCGCCGCGGTGGCCGGCGGCGGCAGCACCGCCGACGCCGAGACGGCCCTGGAGATCTTCACCGAGCTCGGCGAGTCCTGGTGGTCGGCCCGGTGCCGGCGCACCATCGGCATGATCCTGTACAGCGGCGGCAACCTCGACCGTGCCCAGGACTACCTGCTCGAAGCGATCGCCGGCTTCCGCGACGTGGACGACCTCTGGTGGATGGCCCGCACCCAGCGCAACCTGGCCGAGCTCCGCCTCGCCGAGCGCCGCACCGCGGAGGCGCGCGAGCTGCTGGAGGACGCGCTGGAGGTCTTCGAGCGCGAGGGCAACCGCTACTCCGAGGCACAGACCCTCCGCGTGTACGGCGAGGCCCTCGCCGCCCAGGCCCGCGGCCTGCGCAGGGAGGGCGAGGCCAGGGCCGCGGCCGAGCACTTCACCAGGGCGGGACTCAGCCTCGACCGGGCCACCGAGATGTTCAAGCAGCGCGGCGAGCTGTGGGAGGTGGCCCGCTGCCTGCGCTCGGCCGGAGAGGTGGGAAACCCGGCCAACGGCCTGGTCGAACTGGACCACGTCCGCGAGTCCGGCGACATCCTGGCCGCGCTCGGCGACTCCTGGGGAGTCGCGCGCAGCGCCCAGTCGGCCGGACGCGTCCTCGGCCGCATGGGCCGGGTCCGCGAGGCCCAGGACGAGCTGCGCCGCGCCTACGCCGCCTTCGAGGAGCTGGGCGAGCGCTGGCGGATGGCCCAGTGCCTGCGCTACCTGGGCGAGGCGCACCTGGACGCGGCCGAGCGCGAGGCCGCGGTCGAACCGCTGGAACAGGCCAGGGAGATCTACCGCAGCCTCGGCAACGAGGCGGGCACGCGCAGAACGCTCGAACTGCTCAGGCGAGCGGCGTCCTGAGCAGTTCCCCCGCCGTCTGCCTGGCCTCGTCGATGCTCTGCTCGAAGAGCTTGCGCACCTGCGCGGCCTGGGCGGCCAGCTCCCTGATGTGCGCGCGGGCCAGGTCGTCGCGGACCGTGTCGGCGATCAGGGCCTGGTAGTCGGGCGTCCTGGCGGCCAGCGCCTCCAGCCGCAGGTGCGCGTGGTAGACCTCGTCGGCCTTGCGTACCTGCAGGGCGTACTCCTCCAGGCGGCGTACCCGCTTCGACAGCGACGTCCAGGCGGCGTCCAGGGCGCTGCTGTAGGGCTTGAACGCGTCCTCCAGCGCCGAGGGCATCAGCTGGGGCACGATCTGGCCGTGCTCGGCGTGCATGGACGAGAGCTTCGCCAGCCGGGTGCCGATCTGCCAGACCTCCTCCGGCAGGGAGACCCGGTTGTTGACCGAGTCGAGCAGCCCGGCCCGTTGCACGTCGGCGGCGAGAATCGTGTCCACGGCGTCCTGGGCCCGGCGCAGCAGCCGCGAGCACGGGTAGTCCAGGTCATGGGGGAGCACGTAGTGGGCCGAGTACTCGTGGGCCAGCCTCAGGCGCCGCCGGGCCGTGTTGTTGGAGATGCCCGTGGCCGCCCAGCGCAGCAGTGCGATCAACCCCATGCCGACGCCGGCCACGATCATCCCAACGGTGCTGGTCAGCACCCAGATCAGCAGCAGGAACCCGGGCAGCACGATGAGCAGGGCCGGGTTGAACGTCCGCTCCATCCGCCGCCCGCGGCGAGCCATGTGGAGCAGGTGCGGGCTGGCCCGGAGCTCGACCGAGATCTCGGCCGGCAGAGAGGGGTCGATGACCAGCCGCGGGGGATGAGCGCGCGGATCCATACGTTCATGTTGCGTTATGAACCGGGAATTCGCTCACATGTAGGTTAATCAGATGAACAGCTGGATTGAGCTACAAGGCGCTGTCAACGCTCGTGACCTGGGCGGGCTGCCGACGAAGGACGGCCGGACCACCCGCTCCGGCAGGATTTTCCGCTCCGACAACCTGCAAGGTCTCACCGAGCGTGACGTCTCCTATCTCGTGGGTGAGCTCAAGATCCGGCACGTGGTGGATCTTCGCTCGCACGCCGAGGTCGCGCTGGAGGGTCCCGGCCCGCTGATCCGTGTGGCCGAGGTCACGCATCACAACCTGAGCTTCTTCGCCGAGGGCGGCAGGCACACCGACGTCGAGGCGGACTCCATCGACGCCGACAAGGTGCTGCCCTGGCAGGAGCGCCAGCTGGACGAGGAACTGCGTGTCACCGGCTTCTACTTCGGCTACCTGCGCGACCGGCCGGACTCGGTGCTCGGGGCGCTGCGCGCGCTGTCGCTGGACGACGGCGCGGCCATCGTGCACTGCGCGGCCGGCAAGGACCGCACCGGCGTGGTCGCCGCGCTGGCGCTGGAGGTGTCCGGGGTGACCAGGGAGGCGATCGTGGCCGACTACACGGCCACGGGCGAGCGGATGGACCGGGTGCTGGCGCGGCTGCGCGCCAGCTCCACCTACCGCGACGACCTGGACTCGCGCCCGGCCGACGACCACATGCCGCGCGCGCCCTACCTTGAGCAGTTCCTCGGCGTGCTCGACGACCGCTTCGGCGGGCCGCTGGAGTGGCTGCGCTCACACGGCTGGACGCAGGACGACACCGCGGCCCTGCGGGCCCGCCTGCTCTAGCTTCAGCCGAGGTGGGTGAGCATGCCCTGGAGGGAGGACAGGCGCGCGGCCTCGATCACCTTCAGGGCCTCGACCACGCCCGCGGGATCCACCGGGGCCGGGCCGCCGTCCCTGAGCGCGGACTCCACGCCCCGGTAGAAGGCGAGATAGGCGCCGGGCGCCGTGGGCAGCGGGCGGGCCGCGTCGTCGGTGCCGAGCAGGCCCCAGCGATCCTGGGGCTCGTCGCCGAAGCCGGGCTGGTCCGGGGTGGCTCCGGCGCGCAGCCGGTCCTCCTGGACGTCCAGGCCGTACTTGACGTAGGCGCCGGTCGAGCCCAGCACGCGAAAGCGCGGGCCCAGCCGCCCGGTCACGGCGCTCATCCACAGGTGCGAGCGGACGCCGCTGTCGTGGGTGAGCGCGACGAAGGTGTCGTCGTCGGAGCCCACGCCCTCCCGCCTGGCGTCGCTCTCGGCGTAGACCGTGCGGACCGGGCCGAACAGCTGGAGCGCCTGGTCGACCAGGTGGCTGCCGAGGTCGTAGAGCAGGCCGCCGACCTCCTGGGCGCCGCCGGACTCGCGCCAGCCGCCCTTGGGACGGGGGCGCCAGCGCTCGAAGCGCGACTCGAACCGGGCCACCCGGCCGAGCCCGCCCTCCTCCAGCAGGGCGCGCAGGGTGAGGAAGTCGCCGTCCCAGCGCCGGTTCTGGAAGACGGTCAGCAGCAGATTCCGCTCCTTGGCCAGCGCCACCAGCCTGGTGGCCTCCTCGGCGGTCGCGGCCAGAGGCTTGTCCACGACGACCGGCAGGCCCGAGGCCAGCGCCTCGGTGGCCAGCGGGACGTGGGTGCGGTTGGGCGAGGCGACCACGACGAGGTCACAGCGGGGGAAGAGCGCCTCGGCGTCGGGTACGGCCGCCGCGCCGTACTTGTGCTCCACCTCGGCCGCGCGCTCCGGGTTACGCGTGACCACGGCGGCCAGGCGCAGGCCCGGGGTGGCGTGGACCAGCGGCCCGTGGAAGAACTGCCCGGCGGGGCCGTAACCGATCAGGCCAACCTGGATGTCGTCCATGGCCCCAGGTTACTTAGAGATCTTCGTCCCGCTCGGCCAGGAAACGCTCGAACTGCGCCGCGAGTTCGTCGCCGGTCGGCATCGACGACGGCTCGGCCAGCAGGCTCTCCTTGTCGGACCCGGCGGCGAAGGCGTCGTACTGCTGCTCCAGGCCCTCGATCGCGGTGGACAGCTCCGCCGAGCCGCGGATCTGCTCCTCGATTTCCACGTTGGTCCGCTCGGCGGCGTCGCGCAGCCCTTCCATCGGGAAGACCAGCCCGGTGCCGCGGGTGACGGCCTCCAGGGCGGTGACGGCCGCGTGGGGGTACTCGGCCTGCGAGAGGTAGTGGGGCACGTGGACGGCGTAGCCGACCGCGTCGTGGCCCTGGCCGCCCAGGCGGAACTCCAGGAGCGCCGCCATGCTGCCGGGCACCTGGACCCGGCCGAAGTTGCTGCTCTGGGGCCCGATGAGCTCGGGACGGCTGGCGTGCATGGTGATGCCGAGCGGCCGGGTGTGGGGCACGGCCATGGGGATGCCGTGCAGGGTCACGATCTTGCTCACCTTGAGCTCGCCGAGCAGCGCGCCCACGGCCTTGGCGAACAGCTCCCACTCGCGGTCCGGCTCGGGGCCGCTGAGCACGAGGAACTGCGTGCCGGTGGCGTCGGCGGCGGAATAGACGGCCAGCTCGGGGCTCTCGCAGTCCACCCACTTGTCGGTGTCGAAGGTCATGATGGGCCGGCGGGAGCGGTAGTCGAGGAGGCGGTCCACGTCGAACGTGGCCACGACCCGGTGCTCCAGCTCGGCCAGGAGGTGGCCCAGCGCCAGTCGTCCGGCGCCGCCCGCATCGACAAAACCATCGAAGTGGTACAACAGCACCGGATCGGTCAGCTCGGGCGCATCTTCGGCGAGCTTGTAGAGATCCGTCGGGTCGAACACGGTTGGACAGCCTTTCCCTAGGTACTCTCCACAGCAACCCACGGCGAGCCGGAACGATTCCGTGCAGGGCACCCTATCGAGGCAGAATGGGCGTCATGGACGGGGAGCAGGAGCTCGAGGAGTTCGCCACGAGGATGTTCGATCTGGCCAGGGCCGGGGACACCGAGACGCTGCGCGCGTACGTGGAGGCCGGGGTGCCGGCCAATCTGACCAACGGCAAGGGCGACACCCTGCTGATGCTCGCGGCCTACCACGGGCACGCGCCGACCGTGCGGATGCTCGCTGAGCTGGGCGCCGACCCCGGGCGGCCGAACGACCGCGGGCAGACGCCGCTGGCGGGGGCGGTGTTCAAGAAGGAGCCCGAAGTGGTCAAAGCGCTGCTGGAGGCGGGTGCGGACCCCAAAACGGGCAACCCATCGGCTATCGACACAGCCCGCATGTTCGGGGTCGAGGATTGGTTGACATAGCCCCCAAGGGCAGAAAATTCGCTATTAATGCGATATGGCCACCCTCCAAGATCATTGCGATCATGAGGTCATGGCTAGAACCTCTGCGCAAGCCACAAACAACCCATCCCTCCGCATCCCCATCCTGCAGTGCCCGTTCGAAAGCGAGGTGAACCCCTACGTCGTGGAGGCCAGCGAAGACAGCTTCGCCTGGCTCCTCGAGTCAGGCATGCTGAACGAGCCTGACATGCTGGAACGTTACAAGAGCGCCAGGTTCGGATGGCTCACCGCCCGAGCCTACCCCCTGGTCGACCGCGACATGCTCAAGCTCCTCATGGACTGGTGCATCTGGCTGTTCGCCTTCGACGACGGCTTCTGCGAGTCGGAGAACCTCAGCCGCCACACCGCACTCATCGCCAGGGCCCTCCCGGAGATGTTCCGGGTCCTGCACGACATCGAATCCGACGAACCCGTCACCAACGTGTTCGCCAAGTCACTGCAGGGGCTCAAGGAACGCATCGCCGAGCACGCGGAGCGCGACCAGCTCGACCGGTGGTCGACGGCCACCAAGGAGTACATCTTCGCCCAGGTCTGGGAGGCCGCCAACCGCGAGTCCAACGTGGTCCCCAGCCCGGAGGACTACGTGTTCATGCGCCGCCGCACCGGTGCCATGTACCCGGTCTACGCCCTGATCGACATCGCGGGTGGCCGGCGGCTCACCCCCGACGAATGGCACCATCCCGACATCAGGGCCCTCACCGAGCACGCCAACGACCTCGTGGTCTGGGACAACGACCTCTTCTCCTACGCCAAGGAGAAGAAGCACGACAAGGCCCGGCACAACCTCGTCAACGTGCTCATCACCCATCGGGGCTACTCCCTGCAGGAGGCGCTCGACGAGGTCGCGACCATGCATGATCGCGCCGTCGCCGAGATGGTGCGCCTGCGCGGGTCGGTCGACACCTGGGGCACCCGCGCCGTCCGCGCGTACGTGCAGGGGCTCGAGCACTGGGTCCGCGGCCACATCGAGTACTCGCTGGGCAGCGCGAGGTACGTGCACGCCTGGCCGACGGGCACCGAATGGGCCCAGGCCGTCTGAGTCAGGACGGGGCGTCCAGTTCGCCCAGCGCGAGCGCGGACGCCTCGTCCAGGTCAAGCTTGGCCCCGAACTCCGACGCCTGCTTGTACGCCACCTCGCCCAGCGACTTCTGGCACTCCTTGACCAGCTTGTCGTGGTCGTCGGTGAGCCACGGAGCGCCCAGCATCGGCAGGCCCGCGGTCTTCCAGTTCTGCTGCAGGGCGCCGAGCAGGCGGGCCGACAGCAACGGCTGCTCCAGCGCCGTGTAGATGCGCGCGGTGGTCTCCAGCGCGATCAGCGTGCCCAGCGTGTCGTGGAAGTGCCGCTTGATCCGCAGCCCCTCCTGGGCGTCCTGCAGCGCGTCGTCGGCCCTGCCCGTGGCCAGCCGGGTGAGCGCCAGCGCCCAGTACGCGTAGGAGCTGACGAACAGCTCGCCGCGCTCCTTGCACACCTGCAGGCAGTCGACCAGCAGCGACTCGGCCTCATACAGCTCGCCCTGCGAGGTGAGCACGATCGACAGCTCGACGATCGCGGGCAGCAGGCCGGGGTTGAGCTCCTTGTTGTCGGTGTTGAACTCGATCGCCACGCCCAGCAGCGCGCTGGCCTTCTGCAGGTCGCCCTGGAGCAGCGCGGCGGTGCCCTGCATCTTGGAGGCCAGGATGACCGCCTTGGAGTCGCCGACCCTGACCGCCTCGGTGCTGCACTGCTCGGCCGCAGACAGGGCGCCGGTGCTGTCGCCCTGGGCGCTGCGCACGTACGACAGCACCCACAGCGCCTTGCAGCGTTCCTTGCTGGGGGTGGGGTTGGCCTGCAGCGCCCGCTCCAGGTAGAGGCGGCCCTCGCGGGTGAAGCCGCAGCAGATCCACATGAACCACAACGACGACAACAGCTTCAGCGCCAGTACGGCCTCGCCCGCCGTGTGCAGCGCGTGCTCCAGCGCCACCCGGACGTTGTCATGCTCCTGGCGCATGCGCACGAACCAGTAGATCTGCCGCGGGCCGGACCAGGCGTCCTCGCTGCGCTGGGCCAGGCTCAGGTAGTACTGCAGGTGCTTGTGGCGCATCTGCTGGCTCTCGCCGAGCTTGTCCAGCCACTCCTCGCCGTATTCGGCCAGCGTGTCGATCAGCTTGTAGCGTACGCCCGCGTGGTTGCTGCGGATCAGCAGGATCGACTTCTCCACCAGGCCGGTGACCAGGTCGGTGATGGCCTCGGAGGGCAGCCGGTCATCGGAGCAGACGAACCGGGCGGCATCGAGCTCGAAGTCCCCGGCGAAGACCGACAGGCGCGCCCACAGCAGCCGCTCGGCCGGCTCGCACAGCTCGTGGCTCCAGCCGATGGCCGCGCGCAGCGTCTGGTGGCGGGGCAGCGCGGTGCGGCTGGCCCCGGCCAGCAGGCTGAACCGGTCGGCGAGCAGGGCCAGGATCTGGTCCACCGACAGCGCCCGCAGCCGCACCGCGGCCAGCTCGATCGCCAGCGGGATGCCGTCCAGGCGGCGGCACAGCTCGGCCACCGAGCCGATGTTGTGCTCGTCCAGCACGAACTCCGGCATCACCGAACCGGCGCGGTCCGCGAACAGCTGCACGGACTCGTTGGTGAACAGGCTCTCGGTCAGGTCCTCGCCCGGCACCTGCAGCGGCGGAACCGGCACCACCCGCTCGTACGGCAGGTGCAGCGACTGCCGGCTGGTGGCCAGGATGCGCAGGCTCGGGTTGGCCGCCAGCAGCTCCTCCACCAGCTCGGCGCAGCCCTGGACCAGGTGCTCGCAGGTGTCGATGATGAGCAGCATGTGCCGCCCGCCGACCCATTCGGTCAGCGACTCCGAGGCCTCGCGCGAGGACTGGTCGGCGATGCCGAGCGCCGAGGCGATCGTGTGCTTGACCATGCCCGTGTCCTGCAGCCGGGCCAGATCGGCGAACCAGACGCCGTCCTCGAACTGGGAGCGGACCTGGTGGGCCAGGCGCAGCACCGTGCGCGACTTGCCCACGCCGCCGATGCCGGTGACCGTGACCAGGCGTGACTCACCCAGGTGGCGTTTGAGATTGGCGAGCAGGCGGTTGCGGCCCACGAAGCTCGTCAGCTCCGCCGGCAGATTGCCTTCTCGCCGCCAACCTGTAGGGGTGGCCATGGGCAGCCTCACGGGGGGTTAGGCGACACCTGCACAGGCATCGTACCCCCGGTCAAACCTGATGTCCTTGGGGCGGCGGACGGCGCGGGGTCGGGTTTGTTCGTCTCGGTAGCATGTATTCCGTGAGCGAATTTCTCCCGGAGCAGACCGCCGACGACACCGACGTGGCGTGGGGCGACTGGCGCGAGGCCGACGACGACTCTTTCTACCTGGAGAACAAGCCGCCCCACTGGGCCTAGGACACCACGTCCTTGCGCCGGAAGCGGCGGAAGGTGAAGGCCAGCAGCAGCGCCGCGTACGTCACCGAGATCGAGGCGCCCTTGGCCATGCCGCCCCAGTCGATGGTGGGGGCGAGCGCGTCCAGCCAGGCGGTGTTCCAGAACGTCGGCAGAAACTCCCGCAGCGTCCCCAGGGCCTCGACCGCCTGCAAAATCGTGCAGACGATCCACAGTCCCACCGCGCCGCCGACCGCGCCGAGCGGCGAGTCGGTGACCGTGGAGATCAGGAACGCCAGCGCCGCCACCACGAGCTGGCTGACCAGCGCGTAGCCGATCACGATGCCGAAGCGCGGCAGCACGTCCAGGGCCGGGATGACCTCGCCGGTGCCCGGCACCTGGATGTCGTCCCAGCCGAAGGCGACCGTCCCGGCCAGCAGCGCCATCAGCGGCAGCGCGACGACCGCGGCGGCGGAGAAGCCCAGGGCCACGATCAGCTTCTGGCGCAGCAGGCGGTCGCGCGGCACCGGCGCGGCCAGCAGGTAGCGCAGCGACGACCAGTTCGCCTCGCTGGCCACCGTGTCGCCGCAGAACAGCGCCACCGCCACCACCAGCAGGAAACTGGCCGAGACCGACAGCGCGAAGGCGGCGAAGTTCAGGCCGCTGGCCGTGGCCAGGTCGGAGATGCGCAGCCCGGCCTGCTGCCCGCTGGGCTGCTGGGGGCCGAACTGGAAGGCGATGACCAGGATCCACGGCAGCGCGAGCAGCAGCCCGAACATGACCATGGTCCGGCGCCGCTTGAACTGGCGGACGATCTCCACCCGCAACGGCAGCGTCCTGCCCGGCGCGTAGCCCTCCGCCGTGTTGGGTCGCCCGCCCTCCTCAATCGCTGTGCGGAGTGCCTCCTTCGTCCGCTCCTCGCTCACGAGTTCTCTCCGATCAGGTCAAGGAAGACGTCCTCCAGGCGTGGCCCGTGGCCGTTGGAGCTGGCCAGCAGGGCGGCCACCGGGCCGGTGGTGATCAGGCGGCCGCGGTGCATGACGACCACGTGGGTGCAGGTCTGCTCCACCTCGGCCAGCAGGTGACTGGAGACGATCACCGTGCGGCCGTCGCGGGCGTAGCGCTTCAGCACCTCGCGCATCTCCCTGATCTGGGGCGGGTCGAGACCGTTGGTGGGCTCGTCGAGCACCAGCAGGTCGGGCAGCCCCAGCATCGCCTGGGCGATCGCGAGCCGCTGCCGCATGCCCTGCGAGTACGTGCGCACGGCACGTTCCAGCGCCGCGCCGAGCCCGGCGATCTCCAGCGCCTCCTCCATGTGCGCCTCGGCCGCGGGCCTGCCGGTCGCCGCCCAGTACAGCTCGATGTTCTCCCGGCCCGACAGATGCGGCAGGAAGCCCGGCCCCTCCACGAACGAGCCCAGCCGCGACAGCACGGGCGCGCCCGGCGTCACCCGCTCGCCGAAGATGCGGATCTCTCCGGCGTCCGGGTGGATGAGGCCCATCATCATCCGCATCGTGGTGGTCTTGCCCGCTCCGTTCGGACCGAGCAGGCCGAGCACCTGGCCCTGCTCGACGCGGAACGACAGCTCGTCCACGGCCTTCTCGCCGTTGCGGTAGGCCTTGGTCAGGCCGCTGATCTCCAGCGGCGCCGCGTCCTGCCCGCCGGTACGGCCCGCCGTACCCCTGCGTGCCCTGCCCAGGGCCAGCAGGACGGCGGCCAGCACGATCGCGGCCAGCGGCATCGCCCACACCCACCACGCGACGCCGCCCGCCGGGGCGCTCAGCGTCGCCACCGTCGGCACACTCAGGACGGGGGCGGCGAGCGCCACGCGGTAGGAGGCCGGCTCGGCCGGGGTGGCGAAGCCCATGTCCGTGGTGGTGACGGTCAGCCGGAGCCGGTGGCCCACGGTGAACCGGTGGTCGAGCGCGGGCAGCGCGACCGTCACGTCGGCGCTCTGCGCCCCGTCGGGGATCTTCACGCGCAGCGGCGCGACCAGCCCGGCGGGCAGGGTGGGCGGCTGGATGGCGTCGGGGACGTCGTACAGCTTGGCGAACAGCGTCACCTCGCCCTTGCCGTAGACGCGCAGCTTCACCGACGGCGCGCCGGTCAGCTGGAGCGGGGCGGTCAGCGGGGCCGACTCGAAGCTCGCCGCCTGGCCCGGCATGTCGAGGGAGACGCTCAGGTTGTTCTGGGCGCCGCCGCCGAGCAGGCCGCTGACGCCGGGCACCGTGGAGATGGAGGCCGGGTTGCCGCCGGGCGGGTTGACGATGTTCTGCTCGGGGCCGGACAGCGTGACGTCCGTGGTGGTGGTGCCGGACAGGCCCGGGTACGCGGCGGTCTCGGGGTGCAGGCGGATGCGCTGGCGGGTGCCGGGGTCGCGGCCGCCGTCCCTGGTCACGGTGAACGCCTTCACCGGGGCCGCCCCGGTGTCGCCCTTGAGGTAGCGGGCCAGCCAGGCGGAGGTCTGGGCGTAGAGCCAGTCGGCCTCGCCGTTGCCGCCGTCATGGCCGCCGTCGAACCACATGACGCTCACCGGCGTGCCCGGCGCGATCGCCTTCGCGTTGGCGTCGGCGTGGCCCAGCGGGAACAGCGAGTCGCGCTGGCCCTGGATGAGCAGCGTGGGCGTCTTGATGCGGCCCTGGACGGAGCTGGGGCTGGCCTTGCGCAGGAGTTCGACCGCCTGGGGCGTGGCCCTGCCGGTCGTGGCGACCTGCTGGTAGATCGCGCAGATCTCCGGCAGGAAGCGGCCGCAGCGCGCCTCGTCGGCGGTCATCGGCGCCGGCCGGCGGGTGAGCGCCTGCAGGCCCTGCGCCGAGGGGGCGCCCCTGCCGAAGAAGAAGCCCGCCCACAGGCTCTTGAACACGCCGCTCTGCGGGCCCTGGCCGGTGGCGTCGGGGAAGAGGGCGTCGGCCAGGTCGTACCAGGTGATCTGGGGGACGATCGCGTCGACCCTCGCGTCGTGGGCGGCGGTCATCAGCGCGATGGCGCCGCCGTAGGAGCCGCCGGCGATGCCCACGCGCGGGTCGCCCGCCTGGTCCAGGACGACCTCGGGACGCCTGGCCAGCCAGTCGATCAGCTGCTTGACGTCCTTGACCTCGTAGTCGGGGGAGTTCAGCGCGATCTGGCCGGTCGAGCGGCCGAACCCGCGGGCCGACCAGGTGAGGACGGCGTAGCCGTCCCGCGCCAGCCGTAGCGCGTCGTCGCGGACGCTCTGCTTGCTGCCGCCGAAGCCGTGCGCGAGCAGGACCGCGGGCGCCTTCCCGCCGCCCGCGGGCGGGAAGAACGTCGTGTCGAGCTCCACCCGCTGGTCGTCGGCGGGTCCGTCGGTGACGGCGAGGCGGCTCTCCTGGCCGCGCACCTCCGGACCCGACGGCCACACCAGCCACGCCACCGCCCCGATCAGGGCAAGTACCGCGACCAGCGCGGACACTCTTCTCATGAGGTCGGAGCATACTTACCGATTCTGAGAGATCACTGAGATCCGCAGGTGGAGGGCGGCGGTGGCCAGGACCACGACGGCCGTGGCGGTGTGGACGGCGAGCGCGGTCACGACCGAGCCGCCGTTGGCCAGGATGACCGCGGCGTCGCCGAACGGGATCAGCGAGATCACCGCCAGGCTCCAGCCGAGCGCCCTGCGCTGACCCGACAGCAGCAGCGCCAGCGGGACCAGGCCGGACACCACGTCGCGCACGCCCTTCACGTTGAGGAAACCGGCCGCCTCCGCGCCGGGCCAGGCGGGCAGGCCGAAGCCCGGGGCGGTGGACATCGGAGTGAACAGGTAGCTGAAGCCGATGTAGCCGATCATGAGGGCGACGATCCAGGTCAGCGTGGCGGCGGTGACGCGCAGGGCGCGGGCGTTGTTCTTCATGGCCACAGCTTCCGCGGCGGTGCTTGGAAGGGACTTGGAGTCCGGCTTGGAGCTCCTCGTACCATGTGGGGCGATGGTGCGGATCAGAGTGCTCGGGCCGTTCGCGGCCGAGGTCGACGGGGTGGCGGTGCCGCTGGGTGGGCCGCTTCAGCGTGCCGTCCTCGCGGTTCTGGTGGCCGCGCGCGGGCACGTGGTCTCCGCCGACCGGCTGATCGACGACCTCTGGCACGACCGCGCCCCCGCGCAGGCGCTGGCGTCCCTGCAGGCGTACGTCTCCAACCTGCGCAGGCTTCTCGAACCCGGGCGGGCGCCGCGCACGCCCGCGCAGGTGCTGGTGAGCGCTTCTCCGGGGTACGCGCTGCGGCTGGCCGGGGACGCCGTGGACGCGTGGGAGTTCGAGCGGCTGCTGGACGAGGCGCGCTCCCTCGACGGCGCGCCGGCGCGGGCCCGGGTGGAACGGGCGCTCGGGCTGTGGCGGGGACCCGCCTACGCCGAGGCGGCAGGGGCCGGATGGGCCCTCGCCGAGGTGGCGCGGCTGGAGGAACTGCGGCACGTGGCGCGGGAGCTACGGGTGGCGGCCGGGCTGCGGGCGGGCGACGCGGCGGAAGCGGTGCCCGAGGCCGAGGTGCTCATCAGGCAGGCCCCGCTGCGCGAGGAGGGCTGGCGGCTGCACGCCCTGGCCCTGTGGCACGCGGGGCGGCAGGGAGACGCTCTGGCCACCCTGCGGCGGGCCCGCGAGGTGATGGCCGAGGAACTGGGGCTGGACCCCGGGCCGGCGCTGGCCGGGCTGGAGTCGGCCATCCTGAACGGGCGGGTCGACGCCGTCGTGGCGCCGGTGGCCGCCGCTCCGGAGGGTGAGGGTACGCGGGCCGTACCGGATGGCGGGGGGTTCGTGGGGCGCGCGGACGAGCTGGAGGCGCTGCTGCGCGCGGCCGCCTCCGCGCGCGCCGGCGGACCAGGAGTCGCGCTCGTGAGCGGGGAGGCCGGGCTCGGCAAGACCTCGCTCCTGCGGCGGCTGCGCGACCGGCTGGCCCGTGACGGGTGGCTGGTGGCCGCGGGAAGCTGCCCGCGGGCCGAGGGGGTCCCGCCCGCGTGGGCGTGGGGTGAGATCCTGCGGGCCGTCGCCGCCCACGCGCCGCCGCCGGCCGAGCTCGCGGCCACCCTCGCGCCGCTGCTCGGCGAGAACGCCATCGTGTACGGCGACGCCGCCACCGGCCGCTTCCTCATGCACAGGGCGGTCTGGTCGTGGCTGGCCGGAGTGTCTGGTGAACGCCCGCTGGCCATCATGCTCGACGACCTCCACTGGGCCGACGCCGAGACGCTCGCGCTGATGTCCGGGCTGGAGGGCAGGGTGCTGCTCGTGGCCGCCTACCGCGACGACGAGCTCGACGGCGGTTTCACCGAGACGTTCGCCGCGCTGGCCAGGCGCGAACCGCTGCGCCTGCCCCTTCCCGGGCTGGCGCCGGAGGCGGTGGCCGCCCTGCTGTCCGGGCTGAGCGACGTGCCGGTCGACGCCCCCACGGTGGCGGCGCTGACCGAGCGCACCGGGGGCAACCCGTTCTTCGTCCGCGAGACCGCCCGCCTGCTCGACAGCGAAGGCGCCTTCCGGCCCGCCGCCGGCGCGCGGGCGCTGCTCGACGGGGTGCCGCAGGGGGTGCGGGAGGTGCTCCTGCGGCGGCTGGCCAGGCTGCCGGACGGCGCCGTCAGCGTGCTCAGGCTGGCGGCGGTCGCCGGGCGGGAGGCGAGCGTCGACGTGCTCGTCGCCGCCTCCGACCTCGGTGAGGAAGCGGTGCTCGACGGCCTGGAGTCGGCGCTGATCGCCGGGCTGCTCACCGAGCCCGAGGCGGGACGGGTGCGGTTCGTGCACGCGCTGGTGCGCGAGACGGTGGCCGGGGAGGTGTCGCTGGCCCGCGCCAAGCGCCTGCACCTGCGGATCGGCGACGCCCTGGAGGCCCGCTACCCGGACGACGCCCCGGCGCTGGCCTATCACTACGCGCGGGCGCGTACCCCCAAGGCCGTCGAGTACGGCGTGCGCGCCGCCGAGCTGGCCGAGGCGCGCTTCGCCCACGCGGCCGCCGTGGACCTGCTCACCGACGTCCTGGCCTGCCTGGACGGCCACGAGCGCGAGGGCGCCAGGCACACCCCCGCCGAGCGCATCGACCTGCTCGGCAGGCTCCTGCGCGCCCAGGTGCGGGCCGGTGACCTCGGCGGCGCCAGGGCCACCAGGCAGCGCGCCATCGACGCCGCCGGCGGCGACCCCGGCCTGCAGATCGCCGCCTTCACCGCGTGGACGGGCCCGGTCCCCTGGCAGAACCACGCCTACGGCAGCGTCGACCGCCCGCTCGTGGCACTGCTGGAGCGGCTCATGGAGCGGCCCGGACTGGAGGAGGCGGTGCGCTGCCGCCTGCTGGACGCCTACGCCGCCGAACTGGCCGCCCAGGGCGCGCCCGAGGCGCGGGCCGCCGCCCGGCGCGCCGTCGCGATCGCCGCGGGCCTGGACGACCCGTCGCTGCTCGCCCGCGCCCTGTCCACCCTCGCCCACGACCTCGACCCGGTGCTCGACGCGCGGGAACGCGCCGGGATCGCCGAACGGCTCGCGCGCGTGGAGACGCCCGAGTACCAGTGGTACACGCTGTTCCTGCGCGCCACGGTCGCCGTCGCGGGGAGCGAGCCGGAGCGGGCTCTGGAGCTGGTCGGGGAGAGCCTGGAACTGGCCAGGCGCTACCGGATGACCGAGCCGGTGAACGTGGGGGAGTGCGCGCTGGCCACCCTCGCCCGCATCCGGGGGGACGACGTCGCGGCCCGCCGTACCTATGCCGAGGCCACGGCGCGGATGGCCGCGCACGGCTCGCTGCACGCGCACGGGTACCTGCTGCTCGTGCGGGCCGCCTTCATGGACGAGGACCTGCCGGAGGTGGCGTGGCGGCTGCTGCAGGAGTACGGCGGGCTCGCCGCGGACCTGGTCGCCGTGGTCCTGGCGGCGGAGGGACGGCTGGAGGAGGCCCGCGAGATGCGGCGGCGGGCGGTGCCGATCAGGGCCGACTACTTCTTCCCCGTCTTCGCCGCCTTCCGCGCGATGGCGATGGTCGCGCTGGACGAGCGTGCGGGCGCGCGTGAGCTGTACGACGCGCTGCTCCCGCACGCCGGCGGGCCGCCCGCGGGCGCGGGCAGCATGTCGGTCGCGCTGCCACCGCCCGCGCACACGCTCGGGCAACTGGCCCGCCTGCTGGGCGAGGAGGATACGGCCCGCGCCCACTTCACCAGCGCCGCCGAGATCGCCGCCCGCTGGGGCGCCCACCGCTGGGCGGCCGACTCCCGTGAAGCGGCGGTCGGCTCGCGTGATGCGGGCCGCCCGCTGCCGTGATGCGGGCTCCGGCTCCCGTGATGGCGGGCCGCCGGCTGGCGTGAGGCGGGTCAGGCCAGGATGGCGTAGACGGTGCTGGCGTGGGCGGCCGGGTCGGCGGCGCCGTCGGGGGTGAGGGTGACGTCGGAGAACGCCAGCGTCCTGCCCAGCTTGGTGATCCGCACGTGCACCAGCACGTCCTTGCCCGCCACCGGCCGCTGGAACGTCGTGGACTGCTGCACCGTCGTCATCGGCACGAAGCCGCCCCTGGCCGAGGAGATCGCGATCACCGTGGCCGTGTCGGCGGCGGCCATCATGGCCTGCCCGCACAGGCCGCCGCCCTGCCTGGCCAGCGCGTCGGACCAGGGCAGCCGGACCACGGCGTGGCGTTCGCCGACCTCTTCCACGCGCAGCCCGAGGTCCTGGATCCAGGGGGCGAAGTAGTCCCGGAGAATCGCGTCGCCTTCTTCAGGTGTCACGTGGTCATCATGCACGCTGGGGGCCATGGGTGTGGAGACCGTTTTTCTGCCGTCGACGTACGAGAGTGGCGTGCCCTACGAGTTGTTCGCCCGGTTGCGGGATGAGGCGCCGGTGCACTGGATTCCGGAGCCCGCGGTGGGGCCGTGGCAGGCAGGGCCCGGATACTTCAGTGTATTTCGGCATAAAGAGGTCAAGCACGTGCTGCGTACACCCGAGGATTTCTCCTCCCATCGCGGCGCCACCCAGATCCGCGATCCCGCGACGCCGGCCGACCTCGCGTTCGTGCGGGCGATGATGCTCAACACCGACCCGCCGGACCACTCCAGGCTGCGCAGGATCGTGGCGGCGGCGTTCTCGCCCCGGGCCGTGCGGCTGCTGGAGCGCACGATCGCCGGGCGGGCGGCGGCGCTGTTCGCGGCGGGCGAGTGCGACTTCGTGGAGGTGGCGGCCGACCTGCCGGTCTGGACGCTCGCGCACGTGATGGGCGTGCCGGACGGCGACCGGCGGCTGCTGCACGACTGGGCCTCGCGGGTGATCGGCTACCAGGACGCCGACTACGCGGGCCTGTCCACGGCCGACGCGCGGCGGCTGAGCCCCATGGGACGGCTCGCGCTGGCGGCCCGCCCCGAGCTCGAACCCGGCGTGAACCCCCGCTCGAAGGCCGCCCTGGCCGACATGTTCGCCTACGCCAAGGCGCTGGCCGCCACCCCGACCGACGAGACGTCCGTGATGTCGGCCATGCTCAAGGGCGGCCTCACCGAGGACGAGTTCCAGAACATGTTCTTCCTGTTCGCCGTCGCCGGCAACGAGACTCTCCGCAACGGCATCCCCGGCGGCCTGCTCACCCTCCTGCGCCATCCCGCCGAGCACGCCCGCCTGCGCGCCGACCCCGCGCTCCTGCCGTCCGCGATCGAGGAGATGCTGCGCTTCTGGCCGCCCGTCATGAACTTCCGCCGTACGGCCACGCGCGACCTCACCCTCTCCGGCCAGGACATCAAGGAGGGCGACAAGGTCGTCGTCTACCACGCCTCCGCCAACCGCGACCCGGCGGCCTTCGCCGACCCTGACCGCTTCGACGCCGGCCGTACCCCCAACGACCACGTCAGCTTCGGCTTCGGACCGCACTTCTGCCTGGGCGCGCATCTGGCCAGGGTGCAGATGCGCGCCGTCTTCACCGAACTGCTGCGCTGGGAGGTCACGCTCACCGGGGAGCCGGTCCGCCTCACCTCCAACTTCCAGAACGGCCTCAAGCACCTTCCCGTACGGCTGCGCCCGGCTTGATCTGCGGTTTGTGTCCGATTGCGATGTGGGTAAAGGCCGGGCAAGATTTCGTGCCGTGAAACGAGCAGCAATGATCAAGGACTGGGCTCTGCCGTACTGGACCAGAGGCCAGGCGGGGCGCGAGACGCCACCGGACCTCTTCCGGGTCCTCTACTACGGCTGGCTGGCGGCGTTCTCACTCAAACTGCTCGGCTCGGCCTGGGACGTCTCCTGGCACTTCAAGTGGCTGCGCGACGACCTGGCCCCGCCGCACCTGCTGAACTCGGCTGGAACGGTCCTCGCCCTGGCCCTCACCATCGTCCACGGCTACACCGGTTACGGCGTCGACAGGACGGCGCTGCGGCTCATCCAGTGGGGCACCGGGATCTTCCTGGTGGCGGTCCCGCTCGACCTGATCAACCACCGCGTCAACGGCCTCGACATCACCTCGTGGAGCCCGTCGCACATCCTGCTGTACGTGGGCACGTTCTTCATGATCGCCGGGGTGATCCGGGGCTGGTTCACCGGGGCGCCGCCCGGCCGGGAGCGTACCGTGGTGCTGGGCGCGTTCTTCGCGTTCTTCCTGGAGAACGTGCACTTCCCCGAACAGCACCAGGAGTACGGCGTGCTGTCCATCGGCGCCTGGGACAACAACTCCGCCTACGCCGAGCCGATCCTGCTGCAGTTCGCCGCCGACCAGATGGGGCGGGAGGTCGACCGGACCACCATGGTCGGTTTCTCGCTGCCGGTGCCGGACGCGCTCTATCCCGTCTACGCCGTCGTCGTCGGCATGACCGTGCTCGCCGTCGCCCGGCTGATGATCGGTCGCTTCGGCAGTGCCACGCTGGTCGCGCTCGCGTACGTGGGGTTCAGGACGCTGGTGTGGCCGATGCTGACCACCACCGGGTTCCCGCCGTCGGCGGTGCCGTTCTTCCTGGTCGCCGGGGCGATCGCGGTGGACCTGGCGTTCGCGATCAGGATGCCGGTGGTACGCGCCGTCGCCGGGACCGTCCTCGCGACCGCCGCCGTCTACGGCGGGCTGGTCGCGCAGAGCGCGCTCATGGGCGGCGTGTACGGCACGCTCAACGGCATGGAAGGACTCCTGGGAGCCCCGCCCCTGGCCACGGCGTCGGCTGTCTGGGCGGGAGCGGGACTGCTGGCCGCCTGGCTGGCCTGCGAATGGTTCGTCAACCGCTTCGAACTCCACCCCCTCGAACCCCGCGACGTCGTGCCCGCCTGAGCATTCCGCTGGCCGTGTGGGGGTTGTGTCCGCCTCAGCCGATCGAGGCGCGGGTGATGGCTACGGCGACGCCGTACGCCAGGCCCATCACGGCCACCTCCGCGCTCGCCCAGCCGACCACGGAGGTGGCCTTTCCGGCCGCGATGCCGGGCAGCAGGCGCCACCTGATGTGCGCGGCCAGCGGCACGAGCAGCGCGGTCAGGGCGACCTTGGTGACGACGAGCAGGCCGTACTCGGTGGTCAGGATCGCGCCCGGCAGTTCCACACCCGGCGTCAGCGCCAGCGTGCCGAGGCCGCTGACCAGCCCGGACGCCGCCACCAGCACCAGCGCGAGCGTCGCCAGCCGGGAGAACCTGGGCAGCGCCGTGGCCAGCAGGTCGCGGCGCGGCGCCAGGAACACCACGGTGGCCAGCAGCCCGCCGGTCCAGGCGGCGGCGCCGATCACGTGCAACTCCATCGAGATCATGATCGGGTCGTGCCAGACGGAGTCGACCGCGTGCCCGGTCACCGGGATCGGCAGCAGCCCGAACGCCGCCACCACGATCCGCAGCTCCGCCGGCACCTTCTCGCCGAACCGCACCGCCATCAGCCCGATCCCCGCCGCCGCCAGCGCGCACGCGGCGCTGAACAGCAGCCCCTGGCCGGTACCCACCCCGTTCACGTAGGCGGTGATCATGCCGAGGGTGGGGACGCCGCCCGGGTTGAGCTCGGCGGCCTGGAAGACGATCGTGACCAGCGCGCAGATCGCCCATGCCCAGGCGGCGGTGACGGCCAGCGGGCGCACCCGGCGCAGGACCGGCTCGGTGCGCTCCGGCTCGTCGAACCCGAGCAGCTTGGGCAGCAGGCTCAGCCCGACCGTCGCCACGGCGGCCACGTCGAGCAGCACCCGCACGACCGGCAGCCCGAAGGCCACCACCGGCCCCGGCAGCACGATCCCCGGCACCGCCTCCTGCGCGGTCACCGTGCTCGCCACCACAGCCGAGGCGACGGCGGCCAGCACGAACACCCCGGCCATCCCACGCACCCCAGCCGACCCACGCACCTCGGCGCTCTCACGCATTCCGGCGCTCCCGTGCGCCTCTGCCGGACCGCGCGCCCCGGCCGGGCTGCGGTCGGTGCCCGGACCGGGTGTCCCGGCCACGGGCTCGTCGCTCTTGCGCACCGGTGTGGTGCCGCTCATGCCCGCGTGCCCTTGTCGCCTGGGGACGGCGGCTCGGTGGCGGGCTGGGCGCTTCGGCGCAGGGCGATCACGGTTCCGGCCGCGAGCAGCAGCAGGGCGCCGACGATCCAGACGACCGCCATCCCGGCCCCGCCGTTGGCCGCCGCCTCCGCGGCCCGCGCGCTGAGGTCGGCGGGCTGTGCCACCGCGGCGGCGCCGGGCTGCCCGTCACCGGGCGGCGACTCGCCCGCCGGGGCGGACAGCTTGAGGGTGAAGCGCACCTGGCCGGTCACCGGGTGCCCGTCCGAGGACAGGATCCGGTAGCCGACCACATACGCGCCGTTCGCGGTCAGCGCCTTCAGCGGTACGCTCACCCGCTCCTTGGCCACCACCGTCGCGCCCGCGGTGAGCGCCTCGCCCCCCGGCCCGGTCAGGCCGATCTGCGCGTAGCCCTGCCGTACCGGCTGGTCGAAGACGAGCGTGACCCGCTGCGGCGCGGCGGTGAGCACCGCGTCCGCTCGGGGATCGCTGGAGACCAGCACGTTGTGCGCCCGCGCTGGAGCGATCCAGCCGCCGACCGCCGCACAGGCGAGCAGCAGGACCGTGAGAAGCCGCCTCACCGATCTTGACCTTCCCTCGAACACCTCGAAACCCGTCTATGGTCCCACCTATGGATGACCTGTTCGGCGGTGCCGCCCCCTATTACGCCAGACACCGCGCCGACCACGGCGACGCGGCGATCGACCGGCTGGCCGCGGCGTTCGGCGCGCGGGCCACCGTGCTCGACCTGGGCTGCGGCCCCGGCACGGTGGCGATCCCGCTGTCGGAGCAGGTGGAAGGGGTGCTGGCGGTCGATCCGGCGGAGGAGATGCTGGCCGAGGGGCGCAAGCTCGGCGCCGGGCGGGCCAACATCCGGTGGCTGGCCGGCGACTCGACCACATTGCGGGAACTGCCGGGTTTCGGCCACGTGGTGATGGGCCGTTCCTTCCATTGGATGGACCGGCGGACGGTCCTCGCCGACCTGGACGACCTGCTGCCGCCGGACGGGATCGTCGCGCTGGTCGGCCCCACGCGCGACCACGAGAACCTGCCGTGGGAGCCGGTGACGCGGCGGGTGCGGGAGGAGTTCGGGGTGAACGGGCTGACCGCCCGCGACTCCTTCCAGGCCAGCGGCAAGCACCACGACGAGGTGCTGGCCGACTCGCCGTTCGGGGACCTGGAGGCGGAGGTGTTCACCTGGCGGCGCGACCGGGACCAGGACGACGTGATCGGCCTGCAGCTCTCCTACTCCTACTCGGCGCCCGCCCGCCTCGGCGAGCGCAAGGACGCCTTCGTCGGCGCGCTGCGCGCCGCCCTGACCGCGGCGAACCCGTCCGGCCGCTGGGTGGAGGAGGTCCGCACGCAGGTCCTGCTCGCCCGCCGTCCCTGAGCACAGATGCTCTAAAGTACGGCGAAGCAAACCGTAATCGGCAAAAGGGAACCGGCGATGAAGGTGCTCAGCGGAGCCATGCACTACTTCCGGACGCTGCCCCGGCAGTGGCCGGACCGGCTGGGCAAGCTGCGGGCGATGGGTGTGGACACGGTCGAGACGTACGTGCCGTGGAACCTGCACGAGCCGCGCCCCGGCCAGTTCGACTTCACCGGCCTGGCCGACATGGAGGGCTTCTTCCTGGCGGCGGGTGAGGCCGGGCTGAAGGTCATCGTGCGGCCCGGGCCGTACATCTGCGCCGAGTGGGAGAACGGCGGGCTGCCGTCCTGGCTGCCCGGCCCCTACCGCTGCCACGACCCGCGCTTCCTGGAGCCGGTGGACCGCTTCTTCGACGAGCTGATCCCGCGCATCGCCGCCCACCAGGCGACCAGGGGCGGCAACGTCGTCATGGTGCAGGTGGAGAACGAGTACGGCTCCTACGGCACCGACCCCGTCTACCTGCGCCACCTGGCCGACGGCCTGGTACGGCGCGGCATCGACGTCCCGTTGTTCACCTCCGACGGCGCCACGGACCTGATGCTGACCGGCGGCACCCTGCCCGGCGTCCTGGCGACGGCCAACTTCGGCAGCGGGGCCGAGCGGCAGTTCGAGGCGCTGGCGCGGCACCGGCCGGACGACGACCTGTTCTGCATGGAGTTCTGGAACGGCTGGTTCGACCACTACGGCGAGCGGCACCACACCCGCGACCCGCGGGACGCCGCCCAGGCCCTGGAGGAGATCCTGGAGCGCGGTTCCGTCAACTTCTACATGGCCGTCGGCGGCACCAACTTCGGCTTCTGGGCCGGGGCCAACGCCGACGGCGACACCTACCAGCCGACCGTCACCTCCTACGACTACGACGCGCCGATCTCGGAGAGCGGGACGCTGACGCCGAAGTTCTGGGCCTACCGGGAGGTACTGGGCCGCCACGCCGACCTGCCGCCGGTGCCGGAGAGCGTTCGGGAGACGCTGCCGCCGCAGCGGGTGGAGCTGGGCGAACGGCTGGCGCTGCTCGACTGCCTGGACGTCCTCTCGGCCGGGACCGTGCGCAGCGCGGCCACGCGTACGTTCGAGGAGCTCGGCCAGGACTACGGCCTGGCCGTCTATCGCACCCGGATCCCCGGGCCGCGCGGCGACGCGCTCCGGGTGCGCGTCAGGGGCCTGCACGACCGGGCGAACGTGCTCGTCGACGGCGCCGTCGCCGGGGTGCTGGAGCGCGACGGGGCCTCGGACGTGGAGGTCAAGACGCCCGCGGAGGGCGCGGAGCTGACGCTGGTGGTCGAGGCGATGGGCCGGGTCAACTACGGCCCGCTGGTGGGCGAGCGCAAGGGCGTCCTGGACGGCGTCCAGCACGACCAGCAGTACCTGTTCGGCTGGGAGATCGACCCCGTGCCGCTGTCCGACGTCTCGGCGCTGCCGTGGGGGCGCTCGTCCGCTGCCGAGGGCCCGGCCTTCCACCGCGGCACCCTCCACGTCGAACGGCCGGCGGACGGCTTCCTCGCGCTGCCCGGCTGGGTCAAGGGGCACGTGTGGGTCAACGGCTTCCACCTCGGCCGCTACTGGGACAAGGGCCCGCAGGTCACCCTGTACCTGCCGTGGCCGCTGCTGCGTGAGGGCGCCAACGAGATCGTCGTGCTGGAGATGGACGGAGCGCCCCGGGACGCCCGCGTCGAACTGCGGCCGGAGCCCCAGCTCTAGCTTGCGTACCGGTCCCGGGCTGGAGGGCCCGGGACCGGCCTCTCGGTTCCACCCCCACGTGACGCGCGGCCGTTCGGGGTTCCGGCCGCGCCGCTCGTTGGAACCGGAGGCGCCCCCAGGTGGGCGGTGGGGGCGCCCCGGCGTTCCCTAGGTGGCGGCCTAGGGCGTCCAGGTCAGCTCTTGGTGGTGCCGCCGCGCTGGCCGCGGCGCAGGGGGAGGGACTGCTTGGCCAGCCGCCGCGAGAGCGCGCCGCCGGACGCGGTACGTTCCGTGGTCCCCCGCGAGGCCGCCCTGACCTTCGCGAAGGGTTTCGGCGTCTCCACTTCGGATCGCCGGCCGGTACTGTCCTCGTGCTGCTCGCGCGACTGGCGCGACTTGGAACTCACACGGAACACCTCCCCGATTTATGGCTATATGTCCGCTTTGTCGGGAAGTGAAACACGCAATCGCCGCACGGCCAGCGCCGCCGCCCGCACGGCGCCCGCCGGGAACATCCTGGCCCCGCGCCACGCCATCCGCCCCGAGGCCGGAGCCACGATGAGCGCCTGGTCGCGCGCCACCCCGCGCAGGATGTCGCGCGACAGCGCGTCCACCGAGTACAGCCGCCCCTGAGCCCGCACCGCCGCGCTCCTGGCCTGGCGGCCCATCTCGGTCTCCGGCAGTCCCGGGTTGGCGTGGTCGAGCAGCGGCGTGTCGGTGAACCCCGGGCACACCACGCTCACCCGCACGCCCCGCGCCGCCGCCTCCGCCCGCAACGCCAGCGACAGCCCGACCACCGCGTGCTTGGTCGTGGTGTACGGCAGCATGAACGGCGCCGGCACCAGCCCCGCCATCGACGCGGTGTTGACCAGATGCCCGAACCCCTGCTTCAGCATGATCGGGTACGCCGCGTGCACCCCGTGGACCACGCCGCGCAGGTTCACGTCGACGGCCTTGTCCCAGTGCGCCAGGGACAGTTCCTCGGTGGCGCCCCCGATGGCGATGCCCGCGTTGTTGAACACGAAGTCGAGCCGCCCGCGCTCCTGCCGTACCCGATGGAAGAGGGCGGCCACGGCCTCGGCGTCGGTGACGTCGAGCGGGGCGAAGTCCAGCCCGAACTCCGCCGCCACCCGCCTGCCCGCCGCCTCGTCGAGGTCGGCGATCGTCACCGCCACGCCCTTCAGGGACAGGTCCCGGGCCAGCGCCCGCCCGATTCCGGACGCGCCTCCGGTGACGATCGCGCACTTCACCCGCCCGGCGGGCGAGGGGTTCACGCGCTCTTCCCGCTCGGCGCCCAGATGCCCATGACCTGCCAGATCCGCCGGGTGAGCGGGTTAACCAGGCCGACGTCCACGCACAGCTCGCGGGTCTTGCCGACCGAGTCGCGGATCTCCGCGGCGGCGGCCTGGCTGTTGGTGTAGACCTCCCTGACCACGTGCGGCGGGACGTTGAAGCGCTTGATCATCGGGCCGGGCGGGGCCAGCATGATCCGGGCCATGACGCCCAGGATGATCGGCGAGATGATCCCGAGCAGCAGCCTGCGGTGGCGGGGCATGCGCGGCACCCGGTTGCGCAGGTAGTGCCGGGCGAAGGAGATGTGCCTGGCCTCCTCCGCGATGTGGATGCGCATGATCGTCTCTTCGAGCGGGTGGTGCTTCCTGCCGTCCTTGAGCATCTTGCGCTGCACGTGGTCGATGGGGTCCTCGCCGCCGAGCACGAAGATGAAGAACAACTCGGTGGAGATCAGCGGGATCCACGGCGCCACCTGGGCGATGAGGCTGAGCGGCCCCGGCATGCCGCGTACCGGCATCTTCGTGCGGTTCACGAACTCCTGGAACATCATCCCGTGATGTCCCTCTTCGATGGTCTCGTGGTAGACGTAGCGGAACTCGGGCGCGCCGTTGGGCAGGCGGTAGGCGTAGTTGAGCAGGCCCCGCTTGAGCAGGTTCTCGAACTGCAGCCCGATCTTCATCGCGGTGGTCACCCTGAACAGCCCGATCCGCGCCCTGACCTCGGGGGAGCGGGACCGGTACCACGCGTGCGCGCCCAGCTTGTCGACCTCGGGCAGTTCCCAGCGCGGGTCGTCCTGGTCGATCAGGAACTCGGGGTCGTCCCAGGGGATGTCCTTGTACGGCTCCCAATGCTTGTCGACCGAGGCCTTCGAGAGGCGATGGATGACCGTCTCGTAGGCACTGCGGTCGGCGACCGTCTCGTCGGATTCCCGTGCGGCGGTAGAGCTCGGTGCGGCTGTCATCGCAGGCACTCCTCTCCTCGCCACGTAATTGTACGGAGCATCCAATAGCGAGGGAAGAGTGACCCGGCTCACACGTCGTCGACCGTCAGGCCCACCTCCATCGCGGCAGCCGTACGGACGAGCAGGAGGACCTTGCGGCGGGAGATGAGCTTGTCGTGCACGTGCAGCTGTACGGCGAGGCCGTCGATCATCGCGAAGATCCGCCAGCTGGAGGCCTCGGGATCGGCGCAGGTGAACTCGCCGCACTCGACCCCGGCCGCGATGATCTCCTTGAGCACGGTCCTGCCGTGCACGTCCATGCGGCGGGTGGTGGCCTCCAGTTCGGGGTTGCGCATCGACTCCGACCATGCGTCGATCCAGATGCGCCAGCCCGCGGCCGAGGTGCCCGGCGAGCTCAGCCTGATCAGCGCGCGCAGGCGCTCCGTCGGCGAGTGCGGCGAGCGCTCGATCTTGCCGATGGCGTTCAGATGTTGCCTGGCCGCATAGGCGAAGGCCTCGGCGATCAGCTGTTCCTTCGTCTCGAAGTGGTAGAACAGCAACGCCTGGCTCACGCCCGCCGCCCGGGCGATGTCGAGGGTCCGGGTATGCCCGAACCCACGGGCCGCAATCACCTCGCAGGCCGTCTTGAGGAGATCCTCACGTCGTAATCGGCTGAAACCCCGTGTCACAGCCGAGAACTCTATTACCCTCGGTAACCATCAGCGAGTGGGATCCGCAGGACAAACCGGGCACCGTGGGTCGAATCCTCGATCGTGAGCGTCCCGTCGTGGCTCGTGGCGATCTCCCGGGCGATCGGCAGACCCAGTCCCGTGCCGCCCGCGTCGCGGTTGCGGGAGGCGTCCAACCGGGTGAAACGCCGGAAAACCACCTCGCGCTGATCGGGCGCGATGCCGTCCCCGTCGTCCAGCACCTCCAGTACGGCCTGCCCGCCCTCGGCTCGAACCGTGATCGTTATCGACTCGTCGGCATGCCGCTCGGCGTTGTCGACGAGATTCGTCAGCAGGCGGGCCAGCCGTACCCGGTCGCCCATGACCGTCGCGCCCGGCTCCAGCGAGGTCGCCACCTGCTTCGACCTGGGCCGCCCCGACTCGGCCGCCACCAGCTCGCCCAGGTCCACCCGCTCCGTACGGCCCGGCGCCCCCGCCTCCAGCCTGGCCAGCGTGAGCAGGTCGCCGACGATGGCCTGCAGCCGGTCCAGGCTGGCCAGCACCTCCCTGCCCGTCCGCGGCCAGTCGGTCTCGTCCGGGTAGAGCAGCGCCTCCTCGACCTGGGCGCGCATGGCGGTGATCGGGCTGCGCAGGTCGTGGGAGGCGTCGGAGGCGAACCTGCGCTGCTGCTCCACCGCCACCTCCAGCCGGTCGAGCGTGTCGTTGACGGTCCTGGCCAGGTCGTCGAGCTCGTCGCGGCGCGGCGAGCGCGGCACCCGGCGGCCCAGGTCGGTCGCGGTGATCTCGGCCAGTTCGGTCTTGATGTCCTTGACCGGCCGCAGGGCGTTGCCGACCGCCGCCCACGCCACCACCGAGCTGGGCACGGTGAGCACGAGCGCGCCGGCCAGCAGGCCGAGCGCGTAGAGCGGGCTGATGTACCACGGGATGTCGGGGCCGAAGGCGTAGGACATCCAGTAGTTGCCGTCCACGCTGACGCGGAAGCCCACGGTGGTCAGGCAGGGGTTGCCGGGCAGCAGCCTGGTGCAGGTGGTGGTCGACACCCGGCCGTCGTCCTCGGTGGGCTTCAGGTTGGTCAGCGGCGGCAGGCCGAGGAGCCGCTTGCTGGCCTGCCGTACCTTCGACTCGTTGTCGACGACCTGCAGGGCGTCGATCTCCTCGGTGGGCGTGACGGACTTGAGCTCGCCGACGGGTGCGAAGCGCTCGACGTTGAAGGCGACGCGGCGGGCCGCCTTGGCCACGCGCTCGGTGACGTAGTCGCTGATCACCACGTGCACCAGCGGCGTGACGAGGATGGCCACGACGAGGTTGAGCACGAGCGCGTTGCCCGCCGCGATCGCCGTCATCCGGCTTCTCACCGACCATCGGGTGAACACCTGGTCACGGCTCCCTGAGTGGCAGTGAGAGCACGAACCGGGCGCCGCGCGCGGAGTCGCCGATGGTGAGCGTGCCGTGGTGGCTGGTGGCGATCTCGCGGGCGATCGGCAGGCCGAGACCGGTGCCGCCGGCGTCGCGGTTGCGGGAGGCGTCCAGCCGGGTGAAGCGCCGGAAGACGATGTCGCGCTGGTCATGCGCGATGCCCGCGCCGTCGTCCAGGATCTCCAGTACGGCCCGGCCGTCCTGCTCGCGCACGGTGATGGTGATGGTGTGGTCGGCGTGCCGCTCGGCGTTGTCGATGAGGTTGGTCAGCAGGCGGGCCAGCCGCAGCCGGTCGCCGGTGACGACCACGCCCGGGTCGAGGGAGGTGACGACCTTCTTGACCCTCGGCCGGATGGTCTCGGAGATGACGAGGTCGGCCAGGTCCACCGGCTCCTTGGCCCCGGAGGCGCCGGCGTCGAGCTTGGCCAGCGTGAGCAGGTCGGTGACGATGGCCTGCAGCCGGTCCAGGCTGCCGACGATCGCCTCGGCGGTGCGCGGCCAGTCGGCGGTGTCGGGGTAGAGCAGCGCCTCCTCGACCTGGGCGCGCATGGCGGTGATCGGGCTGCGCAGGTCGTGGGAGGCGTCGGAGGCGAACCTGCGCTGCTGCTCGACGGCGGTCTGCAGCCGGTCCAGCGTCTCGTTGGCGGTGAGGGCGAGGGCGCGGATCTCGTCGTGCGTGATCGGCACCGGCACCCGCTGGCCGAGGTCGGTGGCGGTGATGTCGGACAGCTTGGAGCGGATGGCGTCCACCGGCGCGAGCGTGTTGGCCACGACCTTCCACGTGCCGAACGCCACCAGCACGGTCAGCGCGATCGAGATGCCGATGAGGAAGGCGAGCACGCTCAGGTGCACGTACCAGGGCACGACGGGGCCGACCGTGTAGACGTACCAGTCGCCGTCCGGCTCGTACACCCGGAAGGTCGACACCACCATGCACTGGCCGGGGTAGGCGTACAGGTCGCACTCCACGCTGATGTTGGCGGAGTTGTCGGCGGTGGGCGTGGTGTCGGACACGCGCGGCTTGCCCTTGAGGTTGGGCGAGGAGGCGACCACCTTCCCGTCGCTGTTGAGCACCTGCAGGGCGCCGCCGGGCTCGGGCGCCATGGTGGACGGCAGCGTGCCCCGCTTGATCAGGTGGACCACGCGCAGGGCGGCGCCGACGACCTCGTTGGCCCGATACTCCTCGGCGGTCTCCCTGATGGCGACCAGCACGAACGTGTTGACCACGAGGCACAGCAAAGCGATGGTGAAGCTCGCGAAGAGCGTCAACCTTCCCCGTACCGAACCCCGAAAGCGCGCTATCACGTCCTCCCCCGTGATCAGGTGATCACACTAGGTGCCCTCATCTCTAATCAACGGAGATTCATCGATAAATCCGGACAAAACGACGCCAGAGCAATGCTCTATGAATGCGACTTCGGGCTAGTTAGAGTAAGTGAGCACTGATGCCAAGGAGACGATGTGAACCTTGATGAGTATCGGCGCGAGGCCCGTGCCTGGCTGGCGGACAATGCCCGGGAGGACGATCCGAAGGCCTTCATGGCCCGGCTCCACGACGCCGGATACTCCGGCATCACCTGGCCGAAGCAGTGGGGCGGGCAGGGCCTGACCCAGGCGGAGGAACGCGCCTTCGCCGCCGAGGCCCGCCACCACAACCTGCCCACCTACGTCTTCTCGATCGGCCTGGGCATGTGCGGCCCGACCATCCTCGACCGGGGCAGCGACGAGCAGCGCGCCCGCTTCCTGCGCCCGCTGCTGCGCGGCGAGCACGTGTGGTGCCAGCTGTTCTCCGAGCCCGGCGCCGGCAGCGACGTGGCCAGCCTCCAGACCAAGGCCGAGCGCGACGGCGACGGCTGGGTCGTCAACGGCCAGAAGGTCTGGACCTCGGTGGCCCAGCACGCCGACTGGGGCCTGCTGCTGGCCAGGACCGACGTGGACGTGCCCAAGCACAAGGGCCTGACCATGTTCGCCGTCGACATGCACCACCCCGGCGTCACCGTCAAGCCGCTCAAGGACATGACCGGCCACGCCAGGTTCAACGAGATCTTCTTCGACGACGTGACGATCCCCGACGCCGACCGCATCGGCGAGGTCAACGACGGCTGGGGCGTCGCCGTCACCACCCTCCTGCACGAGCGCCTGTCGATCTCCGCCGGCGTCGGCATGAGCGGCCAGCGCGACAACCCCGTCTCGTTCGAGGCCCTGCGCGACAAGCTCGACACCGGCGACCCCTACGTCCGCGACCAGCTCGTCGAGCTGCACATCCGCTCCCGCGCGCTGTCGCTGTTCAACCAGCGTCTGTCGCAGGAGACCAGGGCCGGCGTCTTCCCCGGCGCCCGCGGCAGCGCCGCCAAGCTGCTGCTGGCCGAGCTGACCATGTTCCAGGCCGACCTCGCCACCTCCCTCGCCGGACCCGACGCGGTCACCGACGACGGCCTGTCCCAGGCGATCGCGCTGGCGCCCGCGCTCGCCCTCGGCGGCGGCACCAACGAGATCATGCGCAACATCGTCGGCGACCGGGTGCTCGGGCTGCCGCCGGAGCCGCGCGTGGACAAGACCGTGCCGTTCAAGGACCTGAAGGTGGGGACCCAGTCGTGAAGCTCGTGCTCAGCCAGGAGCAGCAGGACCTGCGCGCCGCCGTACGGTCCTTCCTCGCCGCCGCCTCGCCGCTCGCCCAGGTGCGCCGCGACATGGAGTCGCCCGACGGGTACTCCCGCGAGGTCTACGCGCGCCTTTCCGGCGAGCTCGGGCTCACCGGCCTGATCGTCCCCGAGGAGTACGGCGGAGCCGGCGCCGGCCACGCCGAGCTCGCGGTCGTCCTGGAGGAGACCGGCGCCGCCCTGCTGCCCGGCCCCTTCCTGGCCACCACCTTCGCCGCCATCGCGCTGACCAGGGCGGGCGACAAGGAACTGCTGCCCGGCATCGCCGACGGCGGCCTCGTCGCCACCTACGCCGCCGACGCCGGCCACGTGCCCAACGGCATGGAGGCCGGCCTCATCCTGCTGGACGACGGGAACGAGTTGCGGGCCGTACCGGCTGAGGAGGTCACCAGGGAGCCGCTGGAGACGCTCGACCTCACGCGGCGCCAGGCGCGGGTCACCGCGCCGCCCGGCAGGCTGGTCACCGACGACCCCGAGACGCTGGCCGTCATCCGCGACCTGCAGGCCGTCGCCCTCGCGGCCGAGCAGCTCGGCGTGATCAGGGCCGCGCTGGAGGCCATCGTCGCCTACGCCAAGGTCCGCGTCGCCTTCGGCCGCTACATCGGCTCCTACCAGGGCGTGAAGCACAAGCTGGCCGACATGCACGGCAAGCTCGAACAGGCCGAGTCGATCGTCCGCTACGCCGCCTGGGCCGGGGACGAGTCGCCCGCCGACCTGCCCGAGGCCGCCGCGCTCGCCCAGGCCTACGTCGGCCGCGCCTGCTTCGAGGTGGCCCGCGACCACCTGCTGCTGCACGGCGGCATCGGCTTCACCTGGGAACACGACGCCCACCTGTACTACAAGCGCGCCAAGGCCGACGAGGTCCTGCTCGGCCCGCCCCGCCGCCACCGAACCCGTCTCGCCGAGCTGCTGGAGCTGTGATGGACCTCAGCCAGACCCCGGGCTTCTACGCCATCGCGGCGGCCGATCCCGGCCGCACCGCCGTGATCGACGTGGACGGCTCCGCCACCAGCTACGGCGACCTGCTCACCCGCGTCAACCAGGTCTCCCACGGCCTGCGCGCCCGCGGCCTGGGCAACGGGGACGTGGTCGCCGGCATCCTGCGCAACGGCGTCGACGCGGTCGTCATGCTCATGGCCACCGGCCAGATCGGGCTCTACTACGTGCCGATCAACTGGCACCTGACCGAGCCCGAGGTCGACTACATCATCCAGGACTGCGACGCCAAGGTCGTGGTGACCGGCCCCGCGGACGTGGCGAGCCTGGCCGAGGGCCGCCCCGGCACCGCCCCGGAGGACCGCACCTCGGGCGCCGTCATGTGGTACACCTCCGGCACCACCGGCTTCCCCAAGGGCGTGCAGCGCCCGCTGCCCGGCGCGGAGCCGGAGGCGATCGTCCCGCTGTACGTCTGGTTCCTGGGCGAGGTGTGCGACCTGCGGCCGGGCGACGGCGTGCACCTGGTGACCTCGCCCATGTACCACTCCTCGCCGTGCGCCCACACCCAGTTCGCCCTCCACCTCGGCCACACCGTCGTCATCGCCCCGCGCTTCGAGCCGGAGCCGATCCTGGCCCTCGTCGAGCGGTACCGGGTCACCAACGCGATGATGGTGCCGACCATGTTCCACCGGATGCTCCAGCTCCCGGCCGAGGTCAGGAAACGCTACGACCTCAGCTCGCTGGGCCAGGTCATCCACACCGCCGCCGCCTGCCCGGTCGCCGTCAAGCAGGGCATACTCGACTGGTGGGGCCCGGTCCTGTACGAGTACTACGGCTCGACCGAGTCCACGATCGCCTTCTCCGTCAAGCCGCACGACTGGCTGGCCCGCCCCGGCACGGTCGGCCGCCCCGCCCCCACGTTCGAGGCCAAGATCCTCGACGAGGCGGGCGAGGAACTCCCGCCCGGCGAGCCCGGCATGATCTACGTCAAGTCGAGCCTCGGCACGTTCGAGTACCGCAAGGACCCGGCCAAGACCGCCGCCAGCATGCGCGGCGAGTGGTACGCCCCCGGCGACATCGGCTACCTCGACGAGGACGGCTTCCTGTTCCTGTGCGACCGCCGCACCGACCTCATCGTCTCCGGCGGCGTCAACATCTACCCCGCCGAGATCGAGGCCGCGATCCTGGAGCACCCGGCCGTGGCCGACGTCGCGGTCATCGGCGTGCCGGACGAGGAGTGGGGCCACAACGTCGTTGCCCTCGTCCAGCCACACGCCCCCATCACCGCCGACGCCCTGCTGACTCACCTGGAGCCGCGCCTGGCCCGCTTCAAGCACCCGAAGGTGATCGAGTTCCGCGAGCGGCTGCCCCGCACGCCGACCGGCAAGCTGTCCCGGAGCAAGGTCAGGGAGGAGTACCTGGCCGCCCGCTGATCAGCTCGCCGCCGCCGGGCTGAAGCTCCGCTCGGCGTGCCGCACCGCCGTCACCGCGCCGAAGGCCAGCAGCCGGACCAGGCTCTCGTCGGTGTGCGGCCACGCCGCCACGTCCCCCTCGGTGATCCGGTACGGCGCCAGCGCCGCCAGCAGGGCCAGCCGCGTGGGCGCCCCTCGGCGGCGGGCAGCCCGGACAGGGCGTCGGCCAGCCAGGAGCCGCCCATGGGCGGATGGCCGCCGTCCCAGCGGGCCACGGCCGCCGCCACGCGCTCCGGGTACGTCAGGAGGGCGCCGCCCCGCCCGGCGACCTCGGTCAGCGCGGCGTAGGCCGTACCGGCGGGGGAGCCGTGCGCCCAGGCGGGCGCGGCGGGGTGCGGCGCGTCCAGGAGCCGCAGGCTTTCGCCAGGCGGCAGCAGCCGCCGGGCGGGCCGGGCCAGCGTACGGCCCGCCGCCCGGCGCACCAGCCGGGTCTTCTGCAGCCCGCCCGGCAGCACGTCGGGCGTGTGCAGAGCGGTGACCATCCGGTTGATGAAGTGGAAGGCCAGCGCCGTCCCCAGCAGCTCCGGCGCCTCCGGGGCGTCGCGGGTCTCGCCCATCGCCCAGGCGTACAAGGCCGCCTGGCGCGGCTCGGCCGGCCTGCCGCCCGCCAGCAGGGTCTCGGCCAGCGCGTGGTCACCGGTCGCGTGCAGGAACAGGGTGTGCGCGCCCACGCAGTACGGGCACCGGTTGGCCGTCGACACGCCCAGCGCGACGACCTCCCGCTCCGTCCTGGACAGCGGCCCCGCCATCAGCGACTCCCTGAGCAGCGACCAGGTGGCGGCCAGCAGGGCGGGCACGGACGACACGGCCATCAGGGCGGGCATGCGGGTCAGTCCCACGTCGGCGGCCTGCCGGCGGTAGACCTCGGCGACCAGGCCCGTGGCGGCCTTCGGCTCGGCCGGGCTGATGTGCAGGAATCCCATGCTCACTCCGTCTCGATCAGGTGACTCGGGCGCAGCACGCCCTCCGGGTCCCAGGCCTTCTTCAGCTCGCGCAGGCGGGCGTAGGCGGCCGGGGTGAAGGCGTCGGCCGTCCTGGAGGTGTCGGTCAGGAAGTTGAGGAACGCGCCGCCGGTCGCGTGCGGGACCTCGATCGGCTCACCGGCCATCACCGAGAACGGCACGTCGCGATGCCCCGCCGGGCCGCCCGGCGCCGCCATGGCACCGCCCCACCTGCGGATCTCGATGCCGCCCACCGGTGACTCCAGGAGCGCGGCGATCAGGTCGTCGGGCAGGTCCCGCACGTACTCGAAGCCGTTGCCCAGCGGCATCGGCCCGTGGGCGGGGGCCAGCACGCCCACGGCCCGCTCGTAGGGCAGTTCGGCGTACTCGCCGCTCAGCGGCTCGCCGGCCGCCGACAGCAGCGGCGCCAGCACCGACTCGGGCTCGCCCACCGCCACGACGCGCACGCCCAGCATCCGCGTGCCGTCGGGCATCCTGATGACGAAGACGGCGGCGTTGACCGTGTCCGGCTGCTCCCAGTCGCGGAAGGCGGCCAGCGTCTCGCCGGCGCGCTCGAAGGCGTGCATGGTCATGCCGGCCACCATCCGCGCCACCGGGAACAGGCGGAACTCCAGCCGGGTGACGACGCCGAAGTTGCCGCTGCCGCCGCGCAGCGCCCAGAACAGGTCGGGGTGGTGTTCCTCGCCGGCCTCCAGGATCCGGCCGTCGGCGGTGACGACCTCGGCGCCGACCACGTTGTCGGCGGCGAGGCCGTACAGGCGCGACAGCCAGCCCGCGCCGCCGCCGAGCGTGTAGCCGGTGACGCCGACCGACGGCACGCCCGCCAGCGGGGCCAGTCCGTGGGCGGCCGCCGCCGACAGCACGTCCTCCCACACCGCGCCCGGCTCCACGACCGCCACGCGGCGCACCGGGTCGACCTCCACGCCGGCCATCCGGGTGGTCTTCAGCAGCAGGCCGCCGTCGGCCGGCGCCAGCGTGCCGTGGCCGGTCGCCTGCACGGTCAGGGGAAGGCCGCGTTCACGGGCGGCCAGCAGCGCGGCCCGCACGTCCTCGGCGCCCAGCGCCTCGGCGACGACCGCGGGCCGCTGGTCGACCGCCTGGTTCCAGGTCCAGCGGCCGCCGTCGTAGCCGGGGTCGCCGGGCAGGTGGGTCGGGCCGGAGAAGGTGTCGATTCGCATGCCATCGACGATCGCCGCCGGATCGCCGCAGGTCGTCGTACCAGCGAACGCACTTGCCTACTCTCCGGGGAGTAGCACCCCCGGACGACGCGCTGTGGCGATATATGGCGTAGTTTGCCGCCATGAGCAGGCCCGATCTCCTGATGGCGCCCGTCGTGGCGGCCGTAATGGTGGCCAACGCCGCCCTCACCGGCAAAGCAGGCCCGATCGGCTACGCGCTGCTGCTGGCCGCCGCGGCCGCCATGCACTTCCACCGGCGCGCGCCCATCCCGGTGCTGGCCACCACCACCGGGCTCGCGCTCGTCTACTTCCTGACCGTCGAACCCGAGATCGCGGCGAGCGTGCCCGCCCTCATCGCGCTGACCAGCGTGGTCAGGATCCAAGGCCGGCCGTACGCGCTCGCCTCCGCGCTGACGCTCATCCTCGGCGTGATCGCGGCGAACCTCCTGGCCGGTCTGCCTCCGGTGGCCGCGATCAAGGGCGGCTTCCTCGTCATGGGCTGGTACGTGGCGGCGATGGCGATGGGCGTGGCGCTCCTGCAGGCCGACGAGCGGGCCGCCGAGGCCGAGCGCACCCGGGAGGAGGCCCTGCTGCGCCGGGCCGAGCAGGAGCGGCTCTACATCGCCAGGGAACTGCACGACACCCTCACCCACGCGATCTCGGTCATCAAGGTGCAGGCGGGCGTGGCCGTACACCTGGCGAAGAAGCGCGGCGAGGAGGTGCCCGCGTCGCTGCTGACGATCCAGGAGGCCAGCGGCGACGCGATGCGCGAGCTGCGCGCGACGCTGGAGGCGCTGCGCGATGAGACGGTCGCGCTCGCGCGGCTGCCCGGACTGGTCGAACGGACCAGGGCGGGCGGCCAGGACGTGCGGCTGACCGTCGGCGGCTCGCCCCGCCCGCTGCCCGAGGAGGTCGAGCAGGCCGCCTACCGGATCGTGCAGGAGGCGCTGACCAACGTCACCAAGCACGCGGGCGGCGCGGCCGCCGCCGACGTGGTCGTCAACTACGGCAGCGCCGAGCTGGTCCTGCAGGTGGACGACGACGGGCACGGCCGGTCGGCGGGTACGCCGGGGGTCGGGCTGACCGGCATGCGCGAGCGGGTCGCCGCGCTCGGCGGCACGCTGGCGGCGGGGCCGCGGCCCGAGGGCGGGTTCAGCGTGCGGGCGGAGCTGCCCGCATGATCCGCGTCCTGCTCGCCGACGACCAGAAGCTCATCAGGGCCGGCTTTCGCGCGCTGCTGGACGCCGAGGAGAACGTCGAGGTCGTCGGCGAGGCGGCCAACGGGCAGGAGGCGATCGAGCTGGCGCGGGAACTCCTGCCCGACGTGGTCCTGCTCGACATCCAGATGCCGGTCATGGACGGCATCGAGGCCACCGCCGCCATCGCCGCCGACCCGAAGCTGGCCGGCGTCCACGTGGTGATCCTCACCAACTTCGGCCTCGACGAGTACGTCTTCTCCGCGCTGCGCGCGGGCGCGGCCGGGTTCCTGCTGAAGGACACCGACCCCGGCGACCTCGTGCACGCGGTCGGCGTGGTCATGCGCGGCGACGCGCTGCTGTCGCCCGGCATCACCCGCAGGCTGATCAGCGAGTTCGTGACCCGGCCGCCGCTGACGCTGCCGCCGGGGGAGGCCAACCTGCTGACCGCGCGCGAGCGCGAGGCCGTCGCGCTGGTGGCGCGCGGGCTGACCAACGCCGAGATCGCCCAGAGCATGGTGGTCAGCCCGTTCACCGCCAAGACGCACGTGAGCAGGGCCATGACGAAGCTGGGCGCGCGCGACCGCGCCCAGCTCGTGGTGTTCGCCTACGAGTCCGGCCTGGTCAGGGCGAAGGGCTGAAGACCAGCTCGGGGGAGTGGCCGCGGCCTTCGCCCAGGTAGAAGCGGACCGTCATCGTGCGCTCCGCGGTGTCGAGGAACGAGGTGTACAGCGTCCGCATCGACGGGTCCCCGGTCTGCGCCACCTCCAGCAGGCTCGCGCGCAGGTCCGCCGGGCTCATGACCGCGTCCTGGCTGCGCTCGTGCAGCGTACGCAGGCGGGCGTAGGAGGCGAAGGACCCCGGGGTGTCCGCCGGCAGCGCCTTGGGGTCGGGGTGGCGGTGCAGCAGGTGGTTGGTCACGCACAGCGCGCCGTCACCGGCCTCGGTCACGTGGCCGGGCCCCTCCCACACGAACGCCTGCCCCCGCGCGTCGGCGATCAGGTAGTGCAGCGGCATCCCGAAGTCGTACGTCGTGGCCTCCCGCAGCGCCGCCCTGGCCTCCTCGGCCGTCTCACAGGTGTCCAGGAGGAAGCGGGGCAACTGCACCGAGTTCACGCCGGCCTGCGGGGAGAAGTCCTCCGGCGGCTCGGCGCTCTCGAAGTCGGCGATCAGCAGCACCACGGCGAGACCGGCCTCGTTGACGCCGTCCATGCAGCCGTCGAACTCCGTCATCGTCAGCACCGTGCTCGCCAGGCCCTCGGCGGGCCGGGTGGTGATCACGTGCGGGCGCGAGGCCATCGGCAGCTCGTCCGGCACCGGAGGGGTGCCCATGAGCTCGCTCGTGGTCATGGTGAAGAAATCGTAGTTGCGGCCGATCCTGCCGTGCCCGTCCGTGGCCGCCGAGGGCGGCACCCACAGCGCCGAGCAGGCCTGCGGCAACGCGGTCAGCCCGTCGAGCGTGACCTCGTCCTGCTCGGGGTCGAGGCCGAGCGCGGCGGCGGCGCCGTTCATGCGGGCCAGATGCTGCGGCCAGTGGCGGGCGAACCACTCCCTGCGCGCCCGGTTGACCTCGGGATCGGCGGGGGCGGGCTGCCAGCCGATCCGGCGCGCCTCCTGCGCGAGCTGCCCGCCGATCTCCTCCTGTGAGCCGGCGACGGTGATGTGGCGGACGAGCTGGAAGTCGTCCCTGCTGCCTGCGACCTGCGTGATATCCATGCCCCAGACGATGCCGCCGGCCCCTGACCGCGGGCTTACCGGTCGCTGACCGCCCTGCCGTACCGGTCGGCCAGCGCCTTCACCGCGGTGGCGAGCTCCGGCGGGTCGAGCACCTCGAAGTCCACGTCGAGGAAGCCGATCCAGACGGCGATGCCGGTGAGGTTGTCGCCGCCCACCCGCATCAGGCAGCGCTCCTCGCCGTCCGGCTCGATCTCCAGGCCGAGCCCCAGCTCACGCATCCGCTCCGCCGGCGCGTGCAGCAGCACCGTTCCGGTGTGCTCCCACATCGCGGTGCTGATCCCCTTCTCCACGTACGCCGCCACGTCGCCGGGCAGCTCCCGCGGCACGAACCGCGGCCCGGTGGCGGGCACCTTGAGCGTGATCCGGTCCACCCGGAACGTGCGCCAGTCGGCCCGCTCGACGTCCCACGCCATCAGATACCAGCGCCCCCTGCGATGCACCAGCCGGTACGGCTCCGCGTCCCGCCTGCTCACCGCCCCGCCGTGCCCCACGTAGTCGAAGCGCAGGCGCTCATGGTCACGGGCGGCGTTGGCGAGCGTGGTCAGCACCTCGGGCGGCACCGACGGCGCCTCACCCGGGATGTGCACCGTGTGGGTGTTGAGCGCGCTGACCCGGCGGCGCAACCGCGAGGGCAGCACCTGCTCCAGCTTGGCCAGCGCGCGTACCGAGGTTTCCTCGATCCCGGCCACGCCACCGCCGGCCGCCCGCCCCAGACCGACCGCGACCGCCACGGCCTCCTCGTCGTCGAGCAGCAGCGGCGGCAGCGCCGCCCCGGCGCCGAGCCGGTAGCCGCCGGCCACGCCCGGGGTGGCGTGAACCGGGTAACCGAGCGTGCGCAGGCGCTCGACGTCGTTCCTGACCGTCCGGGTGGAGACCTGGAGCCGGTCGGCCAGCTCGGGTCCCGACCACTCTTTGTGGGCCTGGAGCAGGGACAGGAGCTTGAGCAGGCGGGCCGAGGTTTCCAGCATGTGGCCCAGTGTGCCCGCTAACGAGGAACGTTTGCTTCCGCATTGACCACGATCTTGCCGAGGAAGTGGCCGTGCTCGCTGAGCCGGTGGGCGTCGGCCGCTTGTTCGAGGGGGAACTCGGCGGCGATGGGGAGGCGGATGGCAGCGATTTCTTCCGAAATTTCGCGAAGTTTGATGGGGTTGGATGATCCGCTGGAGAAGCGCACCCCGTGGCTGCCCGCACCGGGATCGGCGATGCTGACCACTTTGTCCGGATCGCCGGTAAGCCTGACCGACATCGCCACCACATCCCTACCCGAGGCGTCCAGCACCAGGTCCACCGGCTCCCCGATCCGCTCCTCCAGCCCCTCGCCGTAGGTCACCGGGTGCACGCCCAGGCCTTTCAGGTAGGGGTGGTGGGGTTCGCTGGCCGTACCGACCACCCGGAGCCCCGCCCGGATCGCCAGCTGCGCGGCGGCCAGCCCGACACCGCCCGCGACAGCGTGAATGAGCAACGTCCGCCCCTCCTTTAGCCCAAGCAGCCCCAGCGCCCGAGCCGCCGTCTCCACCGCCACCGGCAACGCCGCCGCCTCGACATGGCTGAGCCCGTCAGGCTTGAGCCCCAGCTCACCCGGCACGGCCAGCACATAATCGGCCAACGCCCCGGTATGCCGCCCCACCACCCCCTGCCCAACCCGCAACGGCTCCCCACCCACACCCACGCCCGCACCCACACCCACGCCCACACCCACGCCCACACCCACGCCCGCACCCACACCCACGCCCACGCCCGCACCCGCGCCGTCCGCGCTCGTGCCGTTCACGTCTGGTCCGATTGCGTCGATCACGCCTGAGAACTCCAGGCCCGTCCCCGTGGGCCCGTCCAGGGGGATGTCGAAGGCGCCGCTGCGGATCTTCCAGTCCACGGAGTTGACCCCGGCCGCCCTGACCGCCACCCGCACCTGACCAGGGCCGGGCACGGGGATCGGCACCTCGTCCACTCGCAGCACCTCGGCGTCACCGTGTTCGGAGTAGCGCACCGCCCGCCCATGGGTCACCAGCACCGCCTTGCCGACCACTTCGCGTGCTTCCAGAGCCGCGTGGGCCCGATGCGCCTGGTCCAGCGGCACCGCCAGCCCGATCGTGGGCGTGATCCCGGCGGCCAGCGTCCGTTCCGCCAGCCGGTGCAGCGCCTCCGGCTTGAACTGCACCTGCTCGATCCCCACCAGCCGCACCCCGCGCCGCTCCGCCTCTTCGGGACCGACGGCCGCGAACTCGCCGCTGAGCACCCCGTACCCGAAGAACACCCCGCCCGGGACGGTCAGCGCGAAGGCGTCGGCCCCCACCTGCCCGCCCACCCCGTCGAAGACGACGTCGAACTCCAGGTCGCCGGAGGCCAGGTCCGGGTAGTCGACCACGGACGAGGCGCCCAGCGAGAGGGCACGGGCCCGCTTGGCCGGGCCCCGGGAGGCCCCGACCACATGGGCGCCCGCCCTGGCCGCCAGTTCCACGAGCACCAGCCCGAGCGCCCCGCCCGCCCCGGTCACCAGCACCCGCGCACCCGGCTTGAGCTCGGCGGCATCGAGAAGGCTGAGCGCCGCCGGTCCCACCTGGAGCAGCGCGGCGGCCGAGACCAGCGAGACGTGATCCGGCACCTCCACAAGCGCGGACAAGGGCGCGGCCACCTGCTCGGCATACCCGCCACCGGGCAGAAGCGCGGCGACCCGCCGCCCTGCCCAGGAGGCCGCCTCCGGAGCAGACCGGACCACCCCGGCCACGGCCGTCCCTGGCACGTAGGGCGGCTGGGTGCCGAACCACTCCCGCCCCCAGCCGGTGCGCAACTGCACCTCGATCGACAACACGTCGGCCGCGCGCACCTCGATCACAACCTCCCCTGGCCCGGCGGCCACCGGGGAGGACTGACGAACCCGCAGGACTTCTGGGCCACCGAACCGGGTCACTTCGACAATGTTCATACCGGGAGTCTGGTACCTCAACCAACCTTGAGGTCAAGCGGGCGCCGTAACGGCGGGGACCACGTCCGACGTGAGAAGCGATCCCCCCGATCGGCGCCGGCCCGGGTCGGTGGGTGGGGTGGGGGTGGCGGGAGCCGTAACGGAAAAACAGCCTGAAGAAACGTCAGAAAGAGAAAGCCCCGACAGAGCCGCGCCGTCAGAAGAGAGCCGTCAGAAGAGAGCGGTCAGAAAAGCTTGCCCGCCTGCTGGACCAGGGTGAGGATCGTCAGCGAGCCGAAGAACGCGACGGACCAGAACAGGGCCGCCAGCCGGTACGAGCGGACCTTGATCGCGTCGGGCAGCGACCGCCGGTTGAGGATGATCAGCAGGATCGAGTACACGAACATCATCACCGCCGCGAAACTCGCCGAGAACACCAGCAGGATCAGCGGCTGGTCGAAGCCCAGCAGCAGGATCGTGATCCCGAGCACGGTCATCGTCCACACCGTGAGGAAGTAGACGCGATTGACCGTGATGTCGCGGTTGCGGAGGTAGACGGTCTTGATGACGTCCGAGGCCAGCCGCGAGGTGTAGTCCACGATGCCCATCGCCGAGGCGAACAACGACAGCGCGCCGATCACCCAGAACAGCACGCCGAACCACGGCCCCACCACGCTCTGCAGCGTCTCGCCCTCGACCTTGAGGAAGGTGATGCTGTTGGCCAGCCCCTCCTTCCCGAACACCGTCGAGTACGCCAGCATCGACATCAGCGCGATCGTCAGGAACGAGACCACCGCGAACGTGGACCCCTGCTCGATGTTGGCGAACCGCCACCACTGCCGCCACCGGGCGAGGTTCTCCTTGGTCGGGGCGAACTGGAACCCCGTGGACGCCGCCGCCTCCTCGTGCCCGGTGACCGGGCTGACCAGGCGCGGCACGTACGCGCCCATGCCGAAGCCCTTGTCGCGGATCCAGTTGCTCTGGCACAGGTTCTGCCCGCCGCCCGCCCCGGCGTAGGCGATGGCGCCCATGAGCACCGCGAACTCCAGCGGCGGCACCGGGAAGCTCGCCCCGACGGTCAGGCCCTTGCCCAGCTCCACCCAGGCGTCGGCGTTGATCGCGAACAGGATCGCGACCACCGCGAGCGTCAGCACGAGGGCGATCTTCACGAAGATCACCCGCTCCAGCACGGTGTAGATGACCGGGGCGAGCGTCAGCCCCAGCGCGATGACCAGCAGCATGCCGATCGCGATGTAGCGGACGCTCGGCTGGCCGCCGCCGGTCAGGTACGTGACCATCGTCGCCGAGGTCGTCACCCAGCCCGGCCACAGGTTCGAGCAGAGCGTCATCAGCACGAAGACCAGGCCCCAGTGCTTCCACATGCGGCTGAACCCGGTCAGCGCGGTCTCGCCGGTGGCCAGCGTGTACCGCTCGATCTCCATGTTGAGGAACCACTGCGTGACGATGCCGATCAGCGCGCCCCAGATGAAGACCAGGCCGACCTGGGAGGCGATGTAGGGCCAGAGGATGAACTCGCCGGAGGCCAGTCCCACGCCCGCGCCCACCAGGCCGGGCCCGATGACGCGCCAGGTGGTGCGCGGTGGTTCTGGCAGGTCCCTTACGGTTACCGGGGGGAGAACACGGTGCGGGACGGTGGGGGTGAATTCCGTCATGCACCGACGTTAGCCAGGCTGTTCGCGCTCTGACAGCTTTAGTACATATTCTCCACGGTCCGTGAAATCCACGACCCGCGCGCCCTCGCCCATCAGCCCGCCCAGAACCTCGCGCAGCGCCATCCGCCACGCCTTGCCCGCCTCGGGGTTCTCCCGCCGCAGCGTCTCGATGTCGCGCGGCGTCGCCACCAGCACGACGGGCCCCTCAACCGGCCCCACGACGGGCATCCCGTCCCGCTCCGCCACTCCGGCCGTGGCGTTCTCGATCGGGTACGGCGCCGCCGCCTCGTCCAGCCGCCACACCGCCAGCAGCCGGTCGGACCGGTCGCCCTCGTTGATGGCGTCGACCATGACCCCGTAGAAGTCCTCCAGGTACTCCTCCGGCCGCGCGCCCAGCTTCACCAGGTTGAAGCGGGCGTTACGCCGTACGAGCGGGTCGAACGTCCAGCTGATCTTCGTGATTCCCCTGGCCAGCGCCCAGTCGCGCTGGTGCCGCTTGAGCGGCAGCCCGATGCCCTGGCCGGGCAGCGCGCCGGTCACGTGGGAGTGCAGGGTGCCGCCCGCGGCCAGGATTCCCACCGATCCGCCGACCAGTTCCCCGTCACGGTAGGCCCCGGCCACGTAGCCGCCCGTGTGCGAGAACACCTTCATCAGCTCCACGGTCACCGGCGGGTTGCCCGGTTCCGGCTGCCAGATGTCGTCGAACAGGCGGTGCAGTTCGGCGAACTCCCGCCGGTCGTGGAGTTCGCGGATCTCGAGGTCGCTCACGTGTCCCTCACTCGCCCGCCAGGACCGCCGACACCAGAGCGCGCAGGAGCTCCGTGCGGCGCGGCATCTCGGCGACGATCACGTGTTCGTGGTCGGCGTGCGCGCCGCCGCCCACGCCGCCCAGCCCGTCGAGGGTGCGGCAGCCGACCCCGGCGGTGAAGTTGCCGTCGGAGGCGCCGCCCACGTGCGCGCTGGTCAGGGGTTCCGGGCTGAGCCGCTGGGCCAGCGCGAACAGCTCCGCAGACATGGCCTCCTCCAGCGGCGGCCGGTTCGGTCCGCCGCTGACCTCGATCCGGGTGCCGGGGGTCGTGGGGGACAGGGCGCGCATGAGCTCGTCCACGCGGGTCTGCGCCGCCGCCGACGACACCCGCACGTCCACGCCGACCCGGGCGTGCGCGGGCACGGTGTTGACGGTCGAGCCGCCGGACAGCACGGTCGGCGTGACCGTGGTGGCCGTGGCCCGGGGCAGCTCGCCGCCGTCGACGATCCGGGCCAGTTCGTCGATGGCGAGGATCTGGCGGGCCAGTTCGACGCCCGCGTTGGCGCCGTTCCACGGTTCGAGTCCGGCGTGGGCGGCCTTGCCGTACACCTCGACCCGATAGTCGGAGGTGCCCTTGCGGGCGGTCTTCAGCGCGCCGCCGTCGGCGCTGGCCTCCAGCACGAACGTGGCGGCCAGCCCGCGCGCGGTCTCCTCGATCAGCCCGCTGGACGTCGTCGAGCCGACCTCCTCGTCGCCGGTGATCAGCACGCTGACCCCGTCGAGGCTCGGCAGGCCCGCCAGCGCGTGGAACGTCTGCACGAGCCCGGCCTTCATGTCGAACACGCCCGGCCCGCGCGCCACGCCGTCCACCACCGACCACGGGTGGGTGCGCAGCGTGCCCATCGGCCAGACGGTGTCGTGGTGGCCGAGCAGGAGCACGCGGGGCTCGCCGAACGTCCAGCGCAGGTGGCTGACGCCGTCCACGACGATGAACTCGGGCTCGGCGCCGAGGTGCCGGGCGCCCATCGCCCCCACGACCTTGGCGCTGCGCGCGACCGCCTCCAGATCGCTGGAGAACGACTCACACGTGACCAGCTCTTCGAGTTCCGCGATCATACGAGCAGCTCCCCCAGGAAACGGTGGACGTTCCCACCGATGATCTTCACGACGTCGTTTTCCGGCACCCCGCGCCGCAGCAGCCCCTCGGTGACCATCGGCAGCCCCGCCGGGCCCTCCAGCCCGGGGATCGCCTGCAGCGGGTCCACGCCACGCAGGTTGACGTCCTCGCAGCAGGGCGGCGTGAGCTCCTTCAGCACCTCGTACACGAAGTCCGGGCCCAGACCCACGTGGTCGATCCCGGCCACCGTGGCGATGTGCTCGATGTGGTCGAGCAGGTTGTCGAGCTGAGCCTTCGAGCCGTCCTCCAGCAGGAACGGGGCGAAGAAGTTCACGCACACCACGCCGCCGCCCGCCGCCACGGCGCGCAACTGGTCGTCGGTGAGGTTGCGGTGGTGGTCGCGCAGCGCGCGGGCGCTCGAATGCGTCGCCAGGAGCGGCCTGGCCGACAACTCCAGCACGTGCGCCACCCCCGACGCGCCCAGGTGCGAGATGTCGAACACCATCCCCAGCCGCTCCATCTCCCGCAGCGCCGCCACGCCGTGGGAGGTCAGGCCGCTGCCGGTGGCGTCCTCGCCGCTGCCGTCGGCCAGCGGGGTGCGCCCCCAGTGCGCGATCGAGGCGACCCGCACGCCCAGCCGGTGAAGGGTCGAGATCAGCTCCACACTGGCGTCGAGTCCCGGCATGCTCTCCATCGCCAGGACGAGCGCGATCTTCCCGTCCGCGAGCGCCGCGTCGATCTCCGCTCCGGTACGGCACAGCGCCACGGCACCGGAGTTGCCCTCGGCGATCACGTGGGCACACTCGACCATGCGCAACGTCTGCCGGAGCGCGCCTTCCGGGCGGTACTGGTCGTCGATGAACACCGGCAGCACCTGCAGGTTCACCCCGCCCGCCTGAAGCTGGGGCAGCCAGCGCTCGCGGAAGAACGAAGCCCAGTTCTCCGCCGGTCGCGCCGAGACCGCCATCAGCAGGTCGTTGTGCGTGTCGGCCACGACCGAACGCTGGTGGAGGGGTGTTGTCATGCCAACGACGTTATCGCGCCAGGTGGCCGTGATCGCTCGTACCCCAGGCCAAATCCACCCCCGGTGGATGGGACCGCGCGACAAACGATGCCGTGCCCCGCTAGCCGAAACGGTAGGCGGGTAGTGGCGGTAGCGCGGTCAGCTTCCGGTACAAGGGAGTGGGGCCGGGCCAGTTGTTGGTGACGCGGCCTTCGCTGGTCTTGTACCAGCTCCGGCAGCCGTTCCCCCACACCATGCGCGCCATGGCCACGTCCAGTTGCCTGCTCCACGCCGTCATCGCCTCGGGCCTGACCTCCATCGGTCCCCGGTCCGAGAGGTACGGCAGGCAGTTCATGATGTGGTTCACCTGGCATTCGATCATGAAGATGATCGAGTTGTGGCCCAGGTTGGTGTTGGGGCCGTACAGCAGGAACAGGTTCGGGAAGTCCGGCACCGAGATGCCCAGGTACGCCTCCGCCCCCTGCTTCCACCGCTCGTCCAGCCGCTGCCCGCCACGGCCCGTGAACGCGATCGGCGCGAGGAACTCGGTGCTCCTGAACCCCGTCCCGTAGATGATCGTGTCCGCCTCGCGCAGCCCCCGCGTGGTCTCGACCCCCTTGGCGGTGATGCGGACGATCCGGTCGGTCACCACGTCCACGTTGGGCCGGGTGAGCGCGGGATAGAACCTGCTGTCGATGACCACCCGCTTGCAGCCCGGCGGGTAGTCGGGCGTGAGCTTGGCGCGCAGCCCGGGGTCGGCCACCTGCGCGCGCAGATGACCGAGGGCCCGCTTCCTGAGCAGCCCCTCGCTCCATCCGCGGGCCAGCGCCGGGTAGAGCGTGCCCTCGGCGTAGCGGTAGATCCATTCGCGGTACGCGCGCTGTAACCCGGGCACGAAGTGCAGCGCCAGCCGGGTCAGCGGTCCGAAGGCGGCGTCGGGCTTGGGGATGACCCAGTTCGGGGTGCGCTGGAACACGTCCAGATGCCCCGCCCTCCCCGCCACCGGCGGGATGAACTGCGCGGCCGACGACCCGGTGCCGATGACGGCTACCCGGCGGCCGCTGAGGTCGTGGTCGTGGTTCCAGCGAGCGGAGTGGAAGGAGACGCCTTCGAAGTCCGCCATGCCGGGGATGTCGGGCACCAAGGGCCGATTCAGCTGCCCAACCCCGGCCACGACGACATCGAACTCCTCAATCCGCACACCTCCCACCCCGAGCACTGACCGCTCATCCCGAGGCCCGTCGTCCTGCGGTCCGTCCACCCGCGGGCTGTCAGCCCTGGGTCCCTCGTCCTCGGGGATGTCAGCTCCAAGGATGTCAGCCCCAGGTCTCTCATCCCGAGGGACGTCAGCCCCAGGGATGCCAGCCCCAGGTCTCTCAGTCCCAGGGATGTCAGCCCGTAGGCCGTCGTTCCCGGGGCTGTCGGCCTGGGGTCCGTCGTGCCGGAGGCCGTCCGGCGGGCTGGTTCCGGGGTTCGGGGGTGGGGTGGACTGGGTGGCGGGGGCGTCGGCCGTACCGGAGGGGCGGGTGGTGAGGTGCCAGTGGTCGCCGTCGAAGACCGCCGCCGAGACCTCGGTGTGAAAGCGGATTTTCCCCCTGACGCCGTATTTATCGGCGCAATGGGCGAGATAGCCCAGTATCTCGGGCTGGCCGGGGTAGCGGCGGGTCCACGAGGCGTACTTCTCGAAGGAGAAGGAGTACAGATGGGAGGGGATGTCGCAGCCCGCGCCCGGATAGCTGTTGTCGCGCCACGTGCCGCCGACCTCGCCCGCCTTCTCGAAGACGGTGTAGGAGGTGATGCCCGCCCGTTCGAGCTGGATCGCCATGCAGAGCCCACCGAATCCCGCACCGATGATCGCGATCCTAGGTGACATAACGCCCTCCGCGTCAGGATCCACTTACATTACGCCGAACCCTGTTCGGACGACACCCCCGCCACAACACGCCTGACGCCTCGGTCCGGGCCGGTAGTCTGCGCAGCGTGACGCTGGCAGAAGTGATCGGAACGCTCGAAACGGCCTACCCGCCCGCCACCGCCGAATCCTGGGACGCGGTCGGCCTGGTCTGCGGCGACCCCACGCTTGAGGTGCGGAAAGTCCTGTTCGCGGTGGATCCGGTGGCGGTGGTCGCGGAGGAGGCCATCGCGTGGGGAGCCGATCTGATCGTCACCCACCACCCTCTCTACCTGCGCGGCACCACGAGCGTCGCCACCACCACCCCCAAGGGTCGCCTGGTCCATACCCTCATCAAGCACGACATAGCCCTCTACACCGCTCACACCAATGCCGACGTCGCCAACCCCGGCGTATCCGACGCGCTGGCCCGAGCCGTGGGCCTGACCGGCGACCTCGTGCCGCTGAGTCCCTTCCCCGACGACCCCTGGCGCGGCCTGGGCCGGATCGGCACGCTGCCGTCCCCCGTCACGCTGGGCGACTTCGCCGAGCGGGCGGCCGATGGCCTGCCCAAGACGTCCTGGGGTATCCGGGTGGCGGGGGATCTGTCCCGTCAGGTCTCGCGCGTCGCCGTCAGCGGGGGCGCGGGCGACTCCCTCCTCGGTACGGCCCGCGCCGCCGGAGTAGACGTCTTCCTGACCGCCGATCTGCGGCACCACCCGGCCAGCGAGTTCATGGAGGCCGACGGTCCGGCGCTCATCGACGCCGCGCACTGGGCCACCGAATGGCCATGGCTGGACAGCGCCGCGTCCATCCTGGCCTCGAGTGGCGTTAACGTTGAGACGCGCGTCTCCGCCACGGTCACCGATGCTTGGACAAGAGGATATTGATCATGAAAGCAGCCCCTGAAGCACAGAAGCGACTGCTCGACCTGGCAGAGCTCGACTCCGCGGCCGACCGGCTGGCCCACCGCCGCCGTACCCTGCCTGAGCTGGCCGAGATCGACGAGCAGACCAAGCGGTTCGCCAAGCTCTCGACCGAGGTGATCGAGGCCGAGACCGAGGCGGGCGACCTGGCGCGCGAGCAGACCAAGGCCGAAGCGGACGTCGACACCGTGCGCACCCGATCGGAACGCGACCAGAAGCGCCTCGACTCCGGCGCCGTGACCTCCCCCAAGGACCTGGCCAGCCTGCAGTCCGAGATCACCTCGTTGCACCGCCGCCAGGGTGACCTGGAAGAGGTCGTCCTGGAGATCATGGAACGCCGTGAGGCCGCCGACGCCAAGGCCGTCGACCTGGTCGCCCAGCGCGACGCCCTCGCCTCCACCAGGGCCGTCGCCGAGGACCGCCGCGACGCCGCGCTCGCCGAGATCGACAAGGACGCCGCCGACGTGCAGCAGCGCCGCGGTGACGTCGTCACGGACATCCCCGCCGACCTGATGACCCTCTACACCAAGCTCAAGGGTCAGTACGGCGTCGCCGCCGCCATGCTCTACCGGGGCCAGTGCCAGGGCTGCAAGGTGTCGCTGTCCATCGCCGAGATGAACCGCATCAAGGCCGCGCCCCACGACGAGGTCCTGCGCTGCGACGAGTGCCGCAGGATCCTGGTCCGTACGCCAGAGTCGGGCCTGTGACCTCGTACATCATCGAGGCCGACGGCGGCTCACGGGGCAACCCGGGCCCCGCGGGTTACGGCGCCGTCGTCCTCGACGCCGCCGACCGGCAGGTGCTGGCCGAGACCGCCGAGGCGATCGGCGTCGCCACCAACAACGTGGCCGAGTACCGCGGCCTGATCGCCGGCCTGACCGAGGTGCTGCGGCTGGGCGGCGAGGGCGCCACCGTGGCGGTGCGCATGGACTCCAAGCTGGTCGTCGAGCAGATGGCCGGAAACTGGAAGATCAAGAACGAGGGCTTGCGCCCGCTCGCCCTGGAGGCCAACCGGCTGGCCGGGCGGCTACGGGTGACCGAGTGGACCTGGATCCCCCGGGAACGCAACAAACACGCCGACCGCCTGGCCAACGAGGCCATGGACGCCGCGGCCAAGGGCCTGGCGTGGCAGGCCGGCGACCAACCCGACCCCGAACCCCCAACCCGCGCAGACCGTGGCGAACCCGCCCTTCCGAGCGAACCACCGGCGGCACCCGCCAGCCAGCGTGGATCCGGCGAACCAGGCACCGGGAGCCGAGCCGGTGAGTCAGGCGCCGGGGGCAGAGCGGGTGAGCCGGGTACCAGGGGCAGAGCGGGTGAGCTGGGCGCCAGGGGCGAAGTCGGCGAGCCAGGCACCGGGAGTGGAGCCGGTGAGCCGGGAACCAGGGGCGAAGTCGGTGAGCCGGGCATCGGAGCCCGTGAGCCTGGCGCGTCCAAAGCTGGCCGGGGCGCTGCCGGGCAGGCGGCCGGCGGGGCCGGGCAGACGGAGCTTTTCGTCGACGGTGGTGCACCGGCCGGAGCGGTGGCGCGCAAGACGCCGCCTCCCAGCGCGGATCTGTCGGCGCCCTCCGCCTCCACCGCCGCGCGCCAGACCAGGGCCAAGGGGTCGGGCTGGGGTGACGCCACGCGCGTCGCCACCTCCCTGCTGCTGCTGCGCCACGGCGAGACCCCGCTGTCGGTGGAGCGGCGCTTCTCCGGTCTGGGGGACGCCGAGCTCACCCCCAACGGCCTGGCCCAGGCAGCGGCGGCCGCGGAGAGGTTGTCGCGGGAGCCGTACCGGCTGGATGTGATTGTGAGCTCGCCGCTCAAGCGCGCCCGGCAGACCGCGGAGGCGGTCGCGGCCCGCGCGGGGCTCGGCGTGGAGGTGGACGAAGACCTCAGGGAGACCGATTTCGGGGCGTGGGAGGGGCACACGTTCACCGAGATCCAAAGGCGCTGGCCAGAGGAACTGGCCGCGTGGCTGGCCGAGCCGTCGGTGGCTCCGCCGGACGGCGAGAGCTTCGCCGAGGCCGCCCGCCGGGTGCAGCGCGTCAGGGACCGCCTGGTCGAGCAGCATCTGGGCAAGACGGTCCTGGTCGTGTCGCACGTGACGCCGATCAAGATGCTGCTGCGGTTCGCGCTGATGGCGCCGCCGGCGGCGTTGTACCGGATGCACCTCGACCTGGCCTGCCTGAGCCTGGTCGACTATTACGCGGACGGCAACGCCGTGGTGAAGGCGTTCAACGACACCGCGCACCTGCGCTGAAAAAGGAGTGATAACCTCGCTGCCAGACGAGCCGGCCGGGCGGCCGCGTCGGGCCCGCGAGGGTCCGCCGAGGAAGGTCCGGGCTCCACAGGGCAGGGTGGTCGGTAACGCCGACCCGGGGTGACCCGCGGGACAGTGCCACAGAGAACAGACCGCCTCCCCTTTTCGGGGAGGTAAGGGTGAAACGGTGGTGTAAGAGACCACCAGCGCCCACGGTGACGTGGGCGGCTCGGTAAACCCCACCTGGAGCAAGGTCAAGAAGGGCGTCTCGCGAGAGGCGCCCGCGCACGGCGTTCGAGGGCTGCCCGCCCGAGCCGCGCGGGTAGACCGCTTGAGGCCGCCGGCAACGGCGGCCCTAGATGGATGGTCGCCCCCTCACCAGAGGGACAGAACCCGGCCTACAGGCCGGCTCGTCACCATAGTCTGGCTGGAACGTTCCCCTTTTCGTGTCTACGGTCCGCATATGGCCGACAGGCGGCAGCACGTGAAGGGGCACTACCGGCGACGCCCTGGAGGCGGCCGGACCTGGGTGCGGCCGCACCTGCGCATGGGGCGGGTCGCCGGAGCCTCGGTGGGGGTCTTTGCCCTGCTGCTGGGGATCTGGCTGGCGGCCGGGGCGATGGGAAGCGGTGCGGAGCCGGTGCCGCCCTCGCCCCTGCCCGCGAGCGAACCGCCCCCACCCGCCCCGCCGACCGAACCTCCGCCGCCGGAGCCGCCGCCGGAGCCGCCCGCTGAGTCGCCTCCTCCGGATCCGCCCACGGGTGGATAAGGCCCGGGCGGGACTCGGTTAACCTGAGGCACATGATTCGACCCGCGACCCCCGACGACGTCTCCGAGATCCTGGCCATGGTCGCTGAGCTGGCCGATTACGAGAAGGTGCCCCACGAGGCCAGGGCGACCGAGGAGCAGTTGCGTACGGCCCTGTTCGGGGAGCGGCCCGCCGCCTTCGCGCACGTGGCCGAGGATGATGGGGAGCTCGCCGGGTTCGCGTTGTGGTTTCTGAGCTTCTCGACGTGGCGTGGCGTACACGGGATCTATCTTGAGGACCTCTACGTGAGGCCGCAGCACCGAGGCGGCGGGTACGGCAGGGCGCTGCTGGCCGAACTGGCCAAGATCTGTGTGGACCGGGGCTACCAGCGCCTGGAATGGTCGGTTCTCGACTGGAACGCCCCTGCCATCGGTTTCTACAAGAAGCTCGGCGCCATCCCCATGGACGAGTGGACCGTCTACCGCCTCACCGACGAGCCGTTGCGGGCCCTGGCGGAGTGAGAGGCGGAGGCATCGGCAACCCCGCCCCTCACTCACGTCCCTGGGAGTCGGGACGCTCTTCACGCTAGAACCGGGGAATGGCCCCGTCTGCGGAAGATTACGCAGAACGGGCGGCCCAGGCGGCCAGGATGGCCTGCTCCTTCTCGGGTTCCATGCCGTGCTTGTGCTTCTTGCCGTAGACCCGCTCGTCCTCGGGGATCTGCCGCAGCCACTCCCAGGTGTCGCGCACGGTGTCGGCCACGGGACGGCTGCGCAGCCCCGCCGCCTCGGCCTTGGCGGTCGAGACGGTCCAGAAGTTGGCCATGTCGGGCTGGGCGGGAGCCCACAGCGGAAGCTCCATCCACACGCCGGCCTCGTGCTCGATCAGGAAGTCATCGGCGATCCACACGAACTCCGCGTCCGACCCGGTCTCCCGCTTGCACATCCCCAGCCACTCGCCGTAGGTGGCGTTGCCCCGCGGCCCGGTGACGATGAACCGGTCGGCCACGCCCTTCTCGGCCTGGTCCAGCGTGAAGACGGCGATGTCGCGGGCGTCGATGAGCTGCATGGGCTGCGCCGGGTCGCCGGGGGCCAGCACCTTGCCGCCCTTCGAGACCCTGGTCAGCCACCACGGCAGGCGGGCGACGTTCTCGTGGGGGCCGAGGATGAGGCCGGGCTGGATGATCAGGGCGTTGCCCGCGAAGCCCTGCTCGACGGCGCGCTCGCAGCCCGCCTTGAGCACGCCGTAGTCACCGGCGTCGGAACCGGCGTCCGGCGCGCAGTCCCAGAGCGGGCTGTCCTCCGAGGTCTGCTCGGCGGGAAAGTTCTTGAAGGCGGAGATGGTGGAGATGAAGGCGTACGTCGCCGCCCGCCCGGACAGCAGCCGCACCGCCTCGCCCACCACCTTCGGCACATAACCGGAGGAGTCGACCACCAGATCCCAGGTGCGCCCGTCGACCAGCCGCTCCAGGTCCGCGGTGACCTCGCGATCCCCGTGCACCGCCTCGACACCGGGCAGGTCGGGCCCGCTCTGACCTCTGTTGAACGTCGTGACCTCATGTCCTCTGTCGAGCGCTTCCTGCACGATCGCGCGGCCGAGGAACGCGGAACCTCCGATGACCAGAACTCTCATAACTGCATTCTTCGCGTACGGCCCGCCAATTCCGTCACCTCTTCACCGAGAGCGTAGAAGGCAGCGGCGGCAGCATGTGCACCCGAGCCGACCCGATGTCGAAGTAGAGCCCGACCAGCTCCAGCTCCCCGGCCTTCACCTGCTCGTCCACCCGCCGGTACGTGCGCAGGTTGAGCAGCTGCTGCTGCACGTTGACCCGGCACAGCCGATCCAGCGGCCCGCTGTCGCTCCCGTCGCTCTCGGATTCGATGAACCGGGCCAGGCTGTGGTTGCCGTGCCGCAGCCAGCGCCGCAGCCCAGGCAGGCTGCCCGCCTGAAGCCCGCCGCTGAGCAGCCCGGTCATCGCGCCGCAGCCCGAGTGCCCGCACACCGTGATCGTGCGCACCCCCAGCACCTGCGTGGCGAACTCGATCGCGGCCACGACCGAGTCGTCGTGCGGCTCGCTGCCGCGCCGGGGCACGAGATTGCCGATGTTGCGCACGGTGAACAGATCGCCGGGGCCGCTCGCGGTGATCAGGCTCGGCATCACCCGCGAGTCGGCGCAGGTGATGAACAGGTGCGAGGGCGTCTGCCTGCGGGCCAGCTCGGTGAAGATGGGACGGACCAGCGGAGCCGTACGCCGGTGGAACTCACGCGCGCCCGCCGTCAGCTGGCACTCGACCTCGACCGGTCCGACCTGCTGCGGCACCAGCGACGGCCGGACGGTACGCCGTCGGCGGTGCGCCCACGGCAGCCACCAGCGGTCCGGCGCCCGCGGCGGGGTCTTGGCGGGGAACATGCGCGAGCCCGAGGCCGCCATCGCGTACCACTCGTCGTGCATGTCGTCGATGTCCACGTGACCGCCCATCCGCTCGTGGTCCACCCGCCACGAGTGGATCGCCTCGAACGCGGCGTTGTCCATGAAGTCGATGTTGAGGTCGAGGTCGACGCTGGCGCCCTCGGGGATCGAGCGCAGCTCGGCGGTCAGCCGGGGCACGCCGAGGAAGGTGAGCGAGCCGGAGATCGTCGCGTGGTAGTGGCCGTCCTCCTCCGGGCGTACGTTCACCGTCACCCAGGTCAACCGGCGCAGGGCCAGCAGCGCGGCCAGGCCCAGCCCGGCCACCACGCCCTCGGCCAGCCCGAGCAGGACGACGCCGACCAGGGTCACGATGTAGACGGGCACCTCGCCGTGGCCGTGCACCTTCCTGACATGGCCCAGGTTGACCATCTGAACGCCGATGAAGACCAGCAGCGCGGCCAGCGCCTCCATCGGGATCAGCTGGATCGACCAGCCGAAGCCCAGCGCGAACAGCAGCATCCAGACGCCGTGCAGCACCGTCGACCAGCGGCTGCGCGCGCCCGCCTTGACGTTGGCGGTGCTGCGCACGATCGCCCCCGCCACCGGCACCCCGCCGAGCGCCCCGGTCACCATGTTGGCCACGCCCTGGCCGGTCAGCTCGGTGTCGAGGTCGGAGCGCGGGCCCTTGTGCGTGCCGTCGACCGCGACCGAGCACAGCAGCGACTCCACGCTGGCCAGCAGCGCGACGAGAAGCACCGCGACGACGATACGGTGCCCGTCGCCCTGCGGCAGCACCGGGAAGGCCCAGTCGGTGAAGCTGCCGGACAGGTCGACCCTTGTCACGTTCCAGCCGAACGCCCACGCCGTCACCGCGGCGGCCAGCAACGCGGCCAGCGGCGCCGGCACGGCCCTGACCGGTTTCGGGAGCTTCGACCAGATCGCCAGTACCGCGATCGTCAGCACGCCGACCGCGAAGCCGTGGTCGTGATGGGCGGCGATCTGCGCGGGCAACTCGATGAGGTTGGCGATCGCCGAGGTCTGCGGGCTGCCGCCGAGCACCACGTGCAACTGCGACAGGGCGATGACCACGCCCACCCCGGCCAGCGTGCCGTGGATGACCGCGGGCGAGACGGCCAGCGTGGCCCGTGCCGCGCGGAAGAGGCCGAGGACGATCTGCACCGCGCCGGCCAGCAGGGTGATCATGCAGGTGGCGCGCCAGCCGTACGTGTGCACCAAGTCCACCACGACGAGCGACAGACCGGCGGCGGGCCCGCTCACCTGTACGGCGGAGCCGCCCAGCGCGCCCGCCACGATGCCGCCCACCACGCCCGAGATCAGGCCCGCGGCGAGCGGCGCCCCGGAGGCCATGGCGATACCCAAGGACAGGGGCACCGCGACGAGGAACACCACCAGCGAGGCGGGCAGATCGTATCGGAGCGTGCGGATCACGCTACTCTGTGTGTCCCTGATCATGCGAGCAACTCTAGTGCCCTACTGACCAGGGATTACGCCTAACTCGGGCTTTTGATGATCACCGGTAGTAGTCGGGATAGTCCTGCTGCTCGGGCGCCCGGCGGCGGCCGCCCTGGCGGGCCGGCTGCTGCTCCTGGCCGTTGGGGTACATCTCGCCGTAGCTCGGCCAGCCGGGGCCGCTCGCGGGCGGCTCGGGCCAGGCGGCGCCGGGAGTGGCGGCATTGGCCGGGGCGTAGTCGCCCGTCTCGTAGGCGGGGTAGGGGGCGGGCTGGGGCGCGGGCTGCGCGGTGGGGGCGGCCAGCACGTCGTCGTAGGCGGAGACCGCGCGGGCGGGCGCCGTGGGGGTGCCGGAGGCGGGCGTGGGGCCGGTGACCTCACTGTCATCGGCGACGGCCCAGCCGGCGCGGACCTCGTAGGAGTTCGGGAAGTCGTTGGCGGGCGGAGCGGCGTACGCGCCCTCGAAGGCCGGCCAGGAGTCCGCCGGGCCCGGCGTCACGGGCGTCGGGTCGTCGAGCACGTCGCGCACCGGCGTCGCCGGCCACGAGCCGGAGGCGGTGGGAGCCGGGGAGACCGGGCTCTGCCACGTCTCGGCGTTGTTGACGTAGGCGGGGAAGGGGTCGCTGGTGGGCGCGCCGTGCAGGGAGCCGTTGGGGATCGCGGTGAACGAGCCGCTGTTGGTGGGGGTGAACGACGGCGAGGGCGGCGGGGTGGTGGGGGCCGCGGGGAAGGTGCCGCTGTTGCGGGCGGGCTCCTGGCGGGGCGGCGGGGGCACGGGCTGGGCGCCGGCGCCCAGGATGCTCATCACGTCCGAGGTCGGGGCGGCGAAGGTCACGGTGCGCTGGTCGGCCAGGTCGGCGGTGGACGGAGCGGGAGCGGGGGCGGCCGCCTTCTTGGCCCGCCGCGACGGGCGCGTGGGCGGGGCGGGGGCCTCGCTCGGGACCGCTTCCATGTGCTGCGTCGGCTCGACCAGGTCGGCCAGGTTCGCCTTGGCCGCCGCGGGGGCGGGCGTGGGAGTGCGCTGCGGCAGCGGCTGCTGGACGGTGGCGGCGTTGGGGTCGGGTTCCGCGGCGGCGCTCACCGGCTGTTCCGGCTTCACCGGGCGCGGGGCGCCCATCGGACGGTCGACGTTCACCGGGCGGGAGGCGCCCTTGCGGGCCGCGACGGTGCCGCCGGCGCCGAAGCCGCCTTCCTCCGCATCGCTGCGGATGTTCGCCCAGAACTCCTCGTCCTCGTCATCGGAGCTCGGGTTGCCCCACTCGTCGACGCCGCGTTTGCCACGCTGGCCGGTGCGTACCGGCCGGGGCTGCTTCACCTCGTCGATCGGGCTGAAGTCCGGGCTGAAGTTGTTCATCCGGGGCTCGTGCGCCGCGAACTCGTCGGTCGAACGCGCTGTCCTCATCTCTTCCCGGTCGGCCATCTCCTTCAGCCGCTCCGGAGGCAGGGAACTCTCCCTCTTGTTCATCGAACGCATGCCCAGTGCCACGACGACGAGCACGAGGAGCACGACAGCGACCAAGCTGACTACGACCGCGATCATTGCACCACCCTCAAAGCCATGGCCTCCCAGTGGCGCCGGTGAGATCGCGCGGCCATCGACGCGACCTGCCCCCATTGATCACCGACGTCTAACAATTGGATCTGATTCTGTCGGACCACTATGAGCGTTGTCACACCCTAAGTGAAGAATTGGTAACCATTACTACCTGCGGTGTTCGACCTCTCACTCGATGTGGACCACCGTCAGTCGCCCCCGGGCGATGGTCCGGTCCGCGATGTTCTTCAGGACCTTGGGGAGAGAGGCGCCCCCTTCGACCGTCACCGGCTCGTCCAGCGCGTAGACGCTGAACCGATAGGTGGCCTCTTTGTCGCAGGGTGGCTCGTAACCTTCCTTGCCGCTGGTCACCTTGGCCTGGCCGGTGTCGTCGTCCGGCAGTGCCTCGGTGGCGTTGGGGCCGAGCTCGGTCCAGTCTGGCGGAATGTTGTAAACAACCCAGTTGACCGCGGGATTGGCGCCGGTGTGGGTGTCGAGCACGATCGCGATCGACTTGGCCCCAGGCAGCGGCTCACCCGACCAGCGCAGCGGCGGGCTGCCCTGGTTGCCCTTGCAGGAATATTCGCGGGGCAATGGCTTGCCCTCGCGCAGTTCTGGACTGGTGACGTTGAGCTGGCCGATGTCCTTGGCCATCGACCGGCCCGGAAGGAGCGCGCAGCCCGACGACGCGAGCGCCAGCGCGACCGCCGCCGAGAGGACGACGGCCCGTCGCACGCGTGTCGCCGTGTAACGCAGCCCCATGCCGGATGATGCTACGCGGCTCACGGCGGTGCGCCGACCGTTTCGCGAGGGTCGGTGGCGGGGGAAGGGCCGGAAATCATCCAGAATCATGGGATGGAGAAGGTGAGCTTGACCACAAGCATGACCTTCGCCATTCTCGGCCCGCTCGAGGTTCGCCGGGACGGCGAGGTCGTGGAGATCGCAGGTCAGAGGCTACGCACCCTCCTTGGCCTGCTGGTTGTCGAGGCGGGCAGGACCGTTCCCCTGGCGACGCTGATCGCCGGGGTGTGGGGGGACCGGCCGCCTGACGGGGTCGCCAATGCCCTTCAGGCACTGGTTTCCCGGCTTCGGGCGGCACTCGGCAAAAACCCGGTGCGCCAGCTCATCGTCGCGGAACAGGCCGGATACCGGCTGGTTGCCGGTCCCGACCAGGTGGACGCGCACCGCTTCGCCGTACTGGCCAGGCAAGGGCAGGCGCGGCTGGCCGAGGGGGACGCCGCGACGGCGGCGGGGGTGCTGCGGGAGGCGCTGGCGCTGTGGCGCGGGCCCGCGCTCGCCGGCCTCGCCGACCTGGAGGTGGTCGCGGCCTACGTCGCCCGTCTCGACCATCTCCGGCTGGCCGCGGCGGAGGACCGGATCGAGGCCGACCTGCGGCTCGGGCGGTCCGCCGACGCGCTCGACGGGCTGGCCGGGCTGCTGGCCGCCCACCCGCTGCGCGAGCGGCTGCACGGCCTGCGCATGCGCGCCCTCCACGGGGCGGGGCGCCGCGTGGAGGCGCTGGCCGCCTACGAGAGCGCCCGCCGTTCCTTCCGCGACGCCTTGGGCGCCGATCCCTCTCCCGAACTGGCCCGGATCCACCTGAACCTGCTCCGCGACGAGCCCGCGGCCCGCACCGAAGAGCCCCGTGAGCGGCGGGCGGGGAATCTGCGGGCCAGGCTGACGAGCTTCGTCGGCCGTGATCGTGATGTTGCTCACATCGGCGACCTTCTGGGCCGGCACCGCCTCGTCACCGTGCTCGGACCCGGCGGCGCCGGCAAGACCCGGCTCGCCGTCGAGGCCGCCGCCGCGCTCGCGCCGCCCGGCGGGGCCTGGCTGGTGGAACTGGCCGGAGCCGCGGACGTCGCGCAGGCCGTGTCCGCCGCCCTGGACCTGCGTGACGGCACCCGCGTGCCGGGCCCCGAGCTCCCGATCGAGCGGCTCGTGCGGCTCATCGGCGACCGCGAGCCGCTGATCGTCCTGGACAACTGCGAGCACGTGATCGACGCCGCCGCCGAGGTGGCCGAGCGCGTGCTCGCCGCCTGCCCCGGGGTACGCGTGCTGGCCACCAGCCGCGAACCCCTCGCTGTCACCGGCGAGACGAGCTGGGCCGTGCCGCCGCTGGAACTGCCCCCGCCCGGTGCCGGCGACCCCCGCGAGTACGCGGCCGTGCGGCTGTTCGCCGACCGGGCGGCGGCGGTCCGCCCAGGCTACGCGCCGGACGCCGCCGAGGCCGCCGAGGTCGCGCGGATCTGCCGGGCGCTGGACGGGCTGCCGCTGGCCATCGAGCTGGCCGCCGCGCGGATGCGCTCGCTCGGCGCGGGCGAGGTGGCGGCGCGCCTGGGCGACCGGTTCTCGTTGCTGACGAGCGGCAGCCGTACGGCCCAGCCGCGCCACCAGACGCTCCGGGCGGTGGTGTCGTGGAGCTGGGACCTGCTGCCGGAACCCGAGCGCGAGCTGGCCGCCCGGATGTCCGTCTTCGCGGGCGGGGCCACGCTGGAGGCCGTGGAGCAGGTGTGCGCCGCCGACCTGGAGCCCCTGACCCGGCTGGTGGACAAATCCCTCGTCGTGTTCGAGTCCGGGCGCTACCGCATGCTGGAAACCATCCGCGCCTTCGCCGCCGAGCACCTGCCCGGGGGTGACCGGATCCGGCGCGCGCACGCCGCGTACTATCTCCGCTTCGCCGAGGACGCCGAGCCCGGCCTGCGCGCGGCCGGTCAGCTCCGGCACCTCGCCGCGCTCACCGCCGAGCACGACAACCTCGACGCCGCGCTCCGCTGGTGCGTGGCGGACGCGGCGGCCGATCCCGAGGCGGGGGAGATGGCGTTGCGGCTGGTGGGGGCGCTCGGGTGGTACTGGTGGCTGCGGGGCAGCCGGCTCGAAGGCGCCCAGCGCTCGGCCGAGGCGCTGGCCGCGGCGCCGTCGGCTCCCGCGCACCTGCGTGCCCTGGGGCTGGCCGTACACGGGATCAACGCCGTCGGCGCGGCGCTGCCGTGGGAGGGGGCGCGCGCCGCGCTCGCGCAGGCCCGCCGTCTCGGCGGTCCTGGTCATCCGCTGGTCGCGCTGGCCATGCCCATGTTCGTCCTGTACGGCGGCGCCCAGCAGACCTCCCGGGAAACCGGCGACCCCATGGCCGGCGACCTGCTGAACCACGCCGACCCGTGGGTCGTCGCCTCCGGCCACCTCATGGCCGGCCTGCTCAGCTACTACAGCGGCCACATCGCCGCCTGTGAGGCCGATCTGCGGGCGGCGCTCACCGGCTACCGCGCGGTGGGCGACCGGTGGGGCATCAGCTCCGCCCTCGCCGCCGTGGCCGACCTCCACGTGCTGCGCGGCGAGATCCACCAGGGCATCGAGGTCATGGGCGAAGCCCTGGAGGTCATGCAGACGCTCGGCGCCGTCGAGGACACCCCCTACCTGCGCGCCCGCCTCGCGATCGCGCTCAACCTGGCCGGCGACCGCGCCCGCGCGGAGCGCCACCTGGCCGAGATCGCCGGCCTGGTCGTCCGCTTCGGCGACCGGGTGGGCGAGGCCGGGGTCACCGCCGCCCAGGGCGACCTGGCCCGCCACGACGGCGACCTGCCCACGGCGCTGGCCTGTTACGGGCGGGCGATGGCCATCATGGAGTCCTCCGACGGAGTGCCCAAGCCGATGATCGCCGCCGTCAACACCGCGCTGGCCCTGGTCGCCCTGGACAAGGGCCGGCTGCCCGACGCCCGCCGCCATCTCACGCTGGCCCTGGAGCAGGCCGCCGCCTCGGGCGACGCGCAGCTGACCGGCCTGGCCGTGGTGGGCTGCGCCGCGCACGCGCTGGCGACCGGCGACGCCGCCAGCGCGGCCGTCCTGCTGGGCGCGGCCGCCGCGGTCAAGGGCCTCACCACGGTCGTGGACCCCGACCACGCCCGGATCACCCACGACACCCGCTCCGCTCTGCCACCCGGCTCCTTCGACATCCACTTCGCCCAGGGTCAGACCCTCGACCGGCCCGCCGCCCTGGCTATGGCCGGTTCGCTCACACGCGGGTCCTGAAGACCCTGATGGCCAGCGGCGCGAACACCGCCACGAACCCGGCCGCCCACAGCAGCGAGACCAGCGCCGGCGTCGCCACCTCGCCCCCGATGAGCAGCCCCCGGATCGCGTCGGCCAGGTAGGAGACAGGGTTGACCTCCGACCAGGCCCGCAACCAGGCCGGGAACGTCGCCGGATCGACCAGCGCGCTGCTCGTGAAGGTCAGCGGCATCATGGCGGAGAACGTGATCATCTGCACCTTCTCCGGACTCGACGCCCTGAGCCCGATCAGCACCGACATCCACGACATGGCCAGCGCGACCACGACCAGCAGCGCGAGCGCCCCGAGCACCCCGGCCACGCTCGTCTGGACCCGGAAGCCCAGCACCATCCCGAGCCCCATCAGCAGCGCGAACGCCCACACCTGCTTGAACGTGTCCGCGACGATCCGCCCCGCCAGCGGCGCCGTGCGCGCGATGGGCAGGCTCCGCAGCCGGTCGAACACCCCCTTGCTGATGTCGGTGTTGAGCCCGATCGCCGTGGACAGGGTGTAGAACAGTGCGTTCTGCACCACCAGGCCGGGCAGCGCGAACTGCAGGTAGTCCCCGGTGGAGCCGGAGATCGCGCCGCCGAACACATACGTGAACAGCAGCAGGAACATGATCGGCTGGATGCTCAGGTCGAGCAGGTCCCAGGGGTTGTGCTTGACCTGCACCAGGCTCCGCCAGGCCAGCGTGGACGTCTGCCGGACGGTCGCGCCCACCCCGGCCCGCCGTTCCAAGCGCACAGCCGTCGCCGCCATCTAGACCACCACCTTGGAATCGGCACGGTGGCCGGTCAGCGAAAGGAACACCTCGTCCAGGCTGGACTTGCGCAGGGCGAGCTCGGCGGCCACCACCCCCAGCTCGTCCAGCCGCCGCACCACCGCGGGCACCACCCGCGGATCGTGCACCGCCGCCGTCACCTTCCCGCCGGCGACCTCGGGCGGCGTCTCCACCACGGCCCGGACCACCTCGGCCACCAGGTCGAGCTGGTCGGACCGCAGCGGGCTCACCTCCAGCACCTGCGCGCCCGTCATGGACTTGAGCTGGTCGGAGGTTCCGGAGGCGATCACCCTGCCGTGGTCGAACACCACGATGTCGTCGGCCAGCTGGTCGGCCTCCTCCAGATACTGGGTGGTCAGCAGCACGGTCACGCCGTCGGCCATCAACCCCCGCACCACACCCCACAGGTCGGTACGGCTGCGCGGATCCAGCCCCGTCGTCGGCTCGTCGAGGAACAGCACCTGAGGCCGCCCCACCAGACTCGCCGCCAGGTCGAGGCGCCTGCGCATGCCGCCGGAGAAGGTCTTGGCGGCCCGGCCGCCCGCGTCGGCCAGGTCGAAACGATCGAGCAACTGCCGCGCCCGCGCCCGCGACTCCGGCCTGGACAGGCCGAGCAGGCGGCCGATCATGAGCAGATTTTCCACGCCGGTCAGCATCTCGTCGACCGCCGCGTACTGCCCGGTCAGGCCGATCAGCGAGCGCACCTGATGGGACTGGCGCACCACGTCGAACCCGCCCACCGAGGCCCGGCCCGCGTCGGGGGCCAGCAGGGTGGCGAGGATCCTGACGGCGGTGGTCTTGCCCGCCCCGTTGGGGCCCAGCACGCCGAGCAGTCTTCCCGGCGGCACCGCCAGGTCGACACCGGCCAGCGCGGTGGTCTCGCCGTAGCGCTTGGCGAGGCCCTCGGCCTCGATCGCGTATCGCATGGACCCCACTGTGGCCCACGTCACTGACAGTTCTCTGACCCCGCGTGCGGGCCGCTGAGATAACGCTGACGCGAGCCGCGCCTAAGCTGGTCGGTGTGAGTGAATCCGAGCCCCGAGCGGGGACGCTGCGTGACCCGGCGCACCGCGTCTCGCCCAAGGCCAGGCAGCTGTGGATGCTGGAGTCGTTGATCGGCTTCGTCCTCCTGGTGGGCGGGGCGATCGTGGTGGCGCGTGTGGTGGGCGGCAGCGGGTGGGGCTGGGTGCCCGGGTGGCTGTCGGCCGACTCCTGGCTGCTGCCGGTGGGGGTGGGCGTGGTGGCCACGCCGTTCCTGGTGGCGGAGCCGTTCGTGCGCTTCGCCGTCCATCGGTGGGAGCTGTCGGGAGATGTCGTGTACGCCCGCTCCGGCTTCCTCACCCGGGAATGGGTGTTCGTGCCGGTGAGCCGGATCCAGACGGTGGACAAGGCGCAGGGCTGGCTGGAGCGGCTGTTCGGGCTGGCCACGCTGGAGATCCGCACCGCGTCGCACGCCGGTTCCTCCACGATCAAGGGTCTGGAGTACGGCGTGGCCGCCGGGCTGGCCGACCAGCTCGCCCACCGGGCCGAGCACCTCAGGGACGACGCCACATGACCCCCGACCCCCACCACCCGGCGCCGCGACCCGAGGCGGAACCGGCCCAGCCCGGACCCGGAGAGGCCGAGAGGCCGGCCACACAGCCCGATCCCGAAGCCACCCGGCACGTGACAGACGGCCCGCATCATGGCGAGCCGGGCGTTCAGGGACCGGCTGGCGGTGCGGCTGTGCCGGTGCGGCTCAGTCCCAAGGTGCTGCTCATCGACCCGGTCCGCATGCTGCCCTCGCTGCTGCTGCCGCTGGTCGGCGTGCTGTTCGTGGGCGGGTTCTCGCCGCGTTCGTTCCTGTGGGCCGCGCTGGGCGTCGCCGGGACGGTGGCGTTCGCGGTGGTGCGCTGGGCGACGTTCAGCTACCAGCTCGCGGGTGACCGGCTGGAGATCAAGCGGTCGCTGATCAGCCGTTCCGTCCGGACCATCCCGCTTGAGCGCATCCGCGGGGTGGACGTCTCCATGCCGCCCATGCACCGGTTGCTCGGCCTCGCCGTACTCAAACTCGACACCGGAGCCAGCGGCGGCAGCGAGCAGGAGGGCGAGCTCGACGGCGTCACCCTCGCCGAGGCCGAACGCCTCAAGGCGGTGCTCCTGCGCGCCCGCGCCCAGGAGCGGCCGCAACCGGCTCCCGACGCCCCTCAGCCGCCGCGGGAGAACGAGCGGGTCATCATGCGCGTGCCCCGCGCCTGGCTGCTCTACGGGCCGTTGTCGGGGGCGTACCTGCTGACGCCGTTCGCGCTGGCCGGTGGCGCCATCGGCCTCGCCTTCCAGTGGGGCGACCAGCTCGGCTTCGGCCGCGACGCCGCATGGGACGCCGGGCAGTGGCTCTGGGACCGTCCCTACCTGCTGCTGGTCGCCGTCGTCCTGCTGGTGGTCGCGATGCCGGTGGTGGGCGGGGCCATGTACGCGGTGTTCAACTGGAACTTCACGCTCAAGGAACGCGACGGCTACCTCGTCGCCGAGCGCGGGCTGATCAACCGCAGGAGCGTGTCCCTGGAGTCCCGGCGCGTACGCGGCTACGAGATCGCCGACGCCCTCGCCGAACGCTGGGCCGGAGTCGTACGCGTCTGGGCCATCGTCACCGGCCTCGGCGACTCCCAGGCCCGCGGCCAGCTCCTGCCCGACGTGCCCCGCGCCGTCGCCCACCAGGTCACCGGCGCCGCGATCGGCCCCTTCACCGCCGAGCTGCGCCCGCACCCGCCGGTGGCGCGCAACCGCCGCCTGTTCCGCGCGATCGCCCCCTGGGCCGCGCTGGCCGCCGTCGCGCTGGCCGCCGCCCTCCTGACCGCCGCCACGGCCTGGTGGGTACTCGCCGTCGCCGCCCTCATCCTGGCCGGGATCGGCGTCCCGCTGGGCCTCGACCGCTACAAGTCGCTGGGCCACGGGTACGACGGGATCCGGCTGTCGGTGCGTTCCGGGTCGCTGCGCCGTTCACAGGCGGTGTTCGAACGCCGGGCGGTGGTGGGGTGGCGGATCCGCCAGACGTGGTTCCAGCGCCGCGCGGGCGTCATGACGCTGGTGGCGGGGGTGGGCGCGGGCGAGGGCGGCTACTCGGCCGTCGACGTCTCGGAAACCCAGGCGGTCGCCTTTCCCACCGAGGTCACCCCCGACTGGCTGGCGCCCTTCGGTTCCTGATCGCGCTCTCTGCCTGAGGTCTGTGGCCGGGGTCTGTGGCTGGGGTCTGTGCATGCCCTTATCTCTTACGGCAAGCCAAGCGGGCGCCTCCCGCCGCCGTGCGCCGGGCCCGGTCGTCAGGCGCCCGGCAGTCGCACGAACGACCCGCCGTAACGACGCACGGCCGGCCACTTACCGTGGCCGGCCGTACCCGGAGCCTCAGTCCTGCTTGCGGGCACCGAACATGATCTCGTCCCAGGTCGGGACGGAGGCGCGCCGCCCCTTGGAACCCTTGCGCGGCTGCCGAGCCGCGGGCGCGGGCGGCGGCGACGGAACGGGCACCGTCGACGGGTCCTTCGGCTTGGGCTTCGGCTTGGCGATCGGCTCGTCCTTGCCGTCCCTGGCCGCCGGCACAGCCGCCTCCTCGTCCTTGCCCGCCTCGTCCTCCTGAACCTTCCCGGCCTTGGTCTCCTCGACCGGCGGCTTCTCGGCAACCGCCTCTTCCGCCTTGGCAGGTTCCACCTCGGCCACCTCAACCGGCGGCGCCACAGGCTGCGGCGCCTCGGTCTTGGGCTCTTCGGCCTTCGGTGCTTCAGGCTTGGGCGCTTCGGCCTTGGGAGCCTCGGGCTCCGGGGCTTCGGGCTTGGGAGTCTCGGCCTTGGGGATCTCGGGCTTGGGTGGCTCGATCGGCTGGGCGGCGGCCTTCGGCTCAGGGGCGGGCTCAGGCGCAGCAGGCTGTACCACGACAGCCTCGACCGGGGCCTCCTCCACAACAGCCTCGGCGGCCACGGCCTCCACGGGCGCCGCCTCGACCGGCTCTACCACCGGCTCAGAGGCAACGGGCTCCGCGACAACCGGCTCCTCGACAACCGGTTCGGCCGTGAGCTCCTCCACGGTGGCGGCGGGCTCGTCGGCAGCGGCAGGCTCGGCGACCGGCTCGGCGGTCTCCGGCTCCCGGACGTCAGGCGCGGCAACCGCCGCCTCCAGCACGACCGGCGCCTCCTGCACAACCGGCGCCTCCTGCACGACCGGGGCGACCGGGGCAACGACCTCATGGACGACCGGCTCAGCGGCCACAGGCTCCTGGGCGGTCGGCTCAGGGGCGGTTGCCTCAGCGGCCGGTGGCTCCTGGACCGCAGGGGCCGGTGGCTCCCGGACGACAGGGGCCGAGGGGACCTCGGCGACAGCGGCCGCGGGCACCTGGATGACGGGTGCCGGGGGCTCGTGGGTGGCCGGTTCGGGGGTCGCGGGCTCCTGGGCTACCGGCTCCTGGGCTACCGGCTCCTGGGCTACCGGCTCCGGGGTTGTGGGCTCCTGGGGGAGGGGTGCGGGGGCCGGGTCGGGGGGGCGCGGGGCCGGGGCGTAGATGGGGTCGGTGTCGCGGGGCTGCGGGCGTTCCGGGCGGTTGGTGGCGAAGTCCGGGTGCCAGGCCGCCGGTGCCCGGCGTACACCCTCTCCACCCCGCCCGTCGAAGTCGGATGTCTCGTCCTCGAACGGGTACCCGCGCTCGGCCTCCCTGGAGGGGGTCTCGGGCGGGCGGACGTAGGCGCCTTCGCCGCGGGCCGGTGAGTACGCGTCCCGGTTCGGCGGGAACCCGTCGCGGCCGGTGCCCTCCTTGCCCTGCGCGTACCCCTCACGTCCAGGCGCGAAGCCTTCCCGGGCGGGCGGGAAGGACTCGCGTCCGGGCGGGAAGGCGTCGCGGCCGGGAGGGAATCCGTCACGGCCGGGCGGGTAGGCGACGGCCGGGCCGTCGCCGGGCCTGGCCACGGCGGGCGGCTCGTGCCGGATCACCGACGGCAGCGGCGGCACCGGCTGCAGCTTGGCGGCCCGCGGCGCGAACGGCGTGACGGTGGTGTCCTCGGCGGGCGGGTTCGGGTCGAAGTCGGCCGCCGACAGCCTCATGGACTCGTCGTCATGCGGCGTGACGTGCCGCTTGCGCGGGTCGAACAGCCACTCCGCGTGCCGGGTGTGACCGTTCCAGACGTAGCCGAGCTTGACCCGCCACAGGCCGTCGTCGCGTTTGGCGGAGTCCCAGTCGATCTCGTCGGTGGGCACGCCGCGGCGGGTGAGGCGCTCGGCGACGAGTTCGCCGAGCGTGGGTCCCGGGGCGGACTCTCCAGGCATGCGAACGGCGACGCGCTGCGCCTGCTGGGCGACGTACTCCCGCTCCTGGAGCACGGGACCCTCGAACCAGCGGACACGCTCGACCGGGATTCCCGCGGTCGCGGCGATCTCTTCCGCGGTCTCTCCAGCGCGAATGCGTGCCTGGATCTCCTTGGGGCGCAACGGACTCTCCACTTCGATCTCGTACTGGCCGAGACGGGAGAAGTTTCCGCGGACGGCAGCGCGGAGCCGGTCGTCCACGGGGAGCGTGAACCGCGTACCCCGCCCGGCTGTCGCCAGGACGAGATACGTGCCGTCCTCACTCACCGCGACGAGTCGGAGCTCCTGCATGCGAGTCCCTTCGTCAGCGCGCTCATTCTTCCCCCGGACCCTTGAGTCTCTCGCGTGTGCCGGTTGCCTGCCAGCACCGTACCCGGCATGTCCGAACATCGCCTGCCTGGGATACTCCCCAAGCGTTGTGACGCCGGTCACATTTGTCGATTCCATCCTTTATAGCCCGCCGGAGTGCAGCAGGAGGTTAGGGGTCCTCGACGGATTCTGGCGAATCACGCCACGGGTCGCCGTGGACTTGAGCCAAGACGCGAGAGTTGACGGGCTGGAGCCGCGATGGGACTCCAGGTAGAGGGCGGCGACTCCGGACACGTGCGGGGCGGCCATCGAAGTGCCGCTCTCCTCGCGCGTGGTCCCCTCCAGCCAGGCGGAACGCACGTCGACGCCCGGCGCGTAAAGATCGACGCAAGGGCCGTGGCCCGAGAACGGCGCCCGCCGGTCCGCGGAGTCGCTGGCCGCCACCGCGAACGCCCGGCGGGCCGGTGACACCGAGCAGGCGCTCTCGCCGGAGTTGCCCGCGGCGGCCACGACCAGGACGCCCGCCCGGGTGAGGTTGCTCACGGCGGCGTCCAGTGCGGGGGAGGGCTCGGCGCCGATCGACATGTTGGCCACGGCGGGGCCGCGCGCGTGCCTGCGCACCCAGTCGGCTCCGGCCAGCACGTCCGACATCGAACCGAAGCCGCAGCCCAGCACCTTCACCGAGGCGATCCTGGCCTGCGGGGCCACGCCGTACGTGCGGCCCGCGGCGACACCCGCCACCTGCGTGCCGTGACCGCTGCAGTCGGCGCCGCGCCCGCCGGTGGCGTCGAAGGCGCGCCAGGCGCGGTCGCCGAACTCGCGGTGACCGACGTCCACGCCGCTGTCGAGCACGTAGACGGTGACGCCCCGGCCGGTCGCCGTGGTGCGGTGGCGGCCGTCGAGGGGGAGTTCGCGCTCGCCGAGCCGGTCCAGTGCCCAGCCGCCCATAGGGTGGACCTGCCGGTCGGGTTCGAGCGAGCGTACCCGCGCGTCGGCCCGCAGTTCGGCCGCCTCCCTGTCGCTCAGCCACGTCGCGAATCCGGGCAGGACGGCCGTGTAGTAGCGGCGTACCCGCCAGCGCGCCTCGCTGACCAGGTCCCGCGCGTCGCCGCGTGTGTGCGCGGTCACGATGTACGGGCGGGTGGGCTCCGTCACCACCGGCCGCGCGGACAGTCCTGAGGCGGGTTCGGTCACGGCGAGCGGGGCGACGGTCGTGACGGCCGTGGCCACGGCCGCGGCGGCATAGACGGAGGGCAGTCCGAATCGGCGGGGCACGGCCCTTGAGCCTTCCTGTCACGCAGGTCACAGGAACAACAGGACACGCACTCGCGTCTATTCACGAGGAAGCTCTTTACCTGTCGAATGACAAGAGGGGACTGATCTGGAGGATGAGCGGCGAGCAGCGGAGGTTCGAGCTGAGCGTGCCGCAGGTCCTCGGTGGAGCCCTGGCCGCGGTGACCGCCGCGGTGGCGGCGTCGTATCTCGGCGTGGCGGGGACGGTGATCGGCGCGGCCGTGGCCAGTGTGGCCAGCACGGTCGGCAGCGCGATCTACACGCACTACCTGAAGCGGACCGGCGAGAAGGTCAAGGAACACACGGTGCTTGCGTGGCGCGAGCACGAGGACGGCGAGGAGGTGCCGCCGCACCGCGACGGCGAGGGGGAACTGGCCACCGCGGCACAGGCGACCCTCCGCGACGAGCCGCCGCCGGAGCCGGGCGCGGGGGAGGCGACCCTGGTCATGGCGGCGGTGGAGAAGCCGGAACGGCGCCGCCCGCTGCCGTGGCTGAAGCTCGGGTTCGCCGCCGCGCTGGTATTCGCGATCAGCATGGGCGCGATCCTCGTCTACCAGGCGGCCAGCGGCTCGGCGATCCCCGACCAGTTGCCCGGCAAGCGCCCGGCCTCGGTCAGGGAGGAACCCAAGGGACCGGTCAAGGAGGACGAGCACACCACGCCGCCCACCGAGACCCCGGCCACCCAGGACGAACCGGAGCCCACGCCGACCCCGACGCCCACTCCGACACCCAAGCCGAGCAAGACCAGGACGCCGACCCCCACGCCGACGCCGACCAAAACCGGCGAGGCGGAGCCGTCGGGCGAGCCGACCACGGACCCGCCCGAGGAGACCGGCCAGCCCGAGGAGGAGGCCACCCCACCCCCGGACGAGGCACCCGCCGACCAGGAACGCGCCCCCATCCCCTGACAACCCCTCCCCTCCGGTACGGCTGACGACGAACTCTGTGTCAGGAGGCCGGTGGGAGGACGACCTGCAGCCGGGTCGGACCGCCCTCCGGGCTGGACAGGGTGAGGACGCCGTCGTGCGACTCCACACGCCGCCTGATCCCGGCCAGCCCCGAGCCCCCGCCGGTCTCCTCGCCGGCGCCGCCCCTGCCGTCGTCCTCCACGGTGATCCGCAGCGCCTCGCCGTACAGGATGACCTCGACGTCGACCCGGGTGGCGCCGCTGTGGCGGGCGACGTTGGTGAGGGCCTCGGCGACGGTGAAGTACGCGGTGGCCTCGACCGACAGCGGGAGCGGCCCGAGTTCGCCCACGCTCAGGCCGCACGGGACGGCCGACCCGGCGGCCAGCGCCGACAGCGCGCCGGACAGGCCCTTGTCCTCCAGCACCGGCGGCAGGATGCCGCGCACGACGCCGCGCAGTTCGGCGAGGGCCTGCTCGGCGGCGGTCTGGGCGCGTTCGAGCGCGGGGTCGGCGGCCTCGGGGTTCCTGGAGAGCGCGCGCCTGGCGGCGGCGACGGTGACGACGACGGCGACCAGCCTGTTCTGGGCGCCGTCGTGCAGCGAGCGCTCGATCCTGCGCAGTTCGGCGGCATGAGCGCGCAGGGCGGCGGCCCGCGTGGCGGTCAGCCGCGCGACCCGCGCGGACAGGTCCACCGAGGCGTGCGGCGACAGCAGCCTGCGGCCGGGCAGGCTCTGCAGGACGGCCAGCCGCGGCCCCAGCACGATGGCCAGCCCCAGCCAGAGCACCCCCGACAGGCCGACGGCCAGGACCGCGGGCCACGTCTCCGCGCGTACGCCGAGCGAGGAGCCCACCTCGCCCGCGGGCAGGAGGTGCCACCACAGCGGGAACGTCACGTCGCGCAGCCCCATGATCGGCAGCGCGAGCCCGGCGAGACCGAGCACCAGCCCCATCGTGGAGTGGACGGCCACCCACGCCAGGTCGCGCCGTACGGAGGGATCGTGCCAGGCCGCCTTCATCTGCTCGGCCCAGTTGCCCTCCGCCGGTTCGCCGTAGGGGGAGATGACCGGCTCGCCGCGGCGGCCCAGGCGGGCGCGTTCCCGCTCGGCCACGGACCTGGTCAGCCCGATCATGCCGGGCAGCGCCAGCAGGCCGACGCCGGCGAGACAGCTCACCAGCGTCACCCACCACGCCATCGCGACGAACAGGGCGAGTACGGCGGTGCCGAGCCCGCCCGCGAGGCGGTCCAGAGCCTCGAGGGCGTCACGCGTCATGCCTCAAAGGGTATGGACGTCCCGGGCCGCCTGGCACTCCAGCCAGCTATACGACTCAGCCGAGGACGGTGTCCAGGTAGGGGTTGGTGAAGACGCGGCCGGGGTCGAGGCGGTCGCGCAGCGCCACGAAGTCGGGCAGGCGCGGGTAGACGGTCGCGAGGTAGGCGGCGTCGCGGGTGTGCATCTTGCCCCAGTGGGGGCGGCCCCCCAGCCTGGTCATGATCTCCTCGACGCCCTCGAAGTAGGCGGGGTTGGGAGTGGGGCGGTAGATGTGGCAGGCGATGTAGGCGGAGTCCCGGCCGTACGCGGTGGACAGCCAGGCGTCGCTCGGCGGCGTCACCCGCACCTCGACCGGGAAGGTGATCTTCCAGTCCATGAGCTCGACCAGGTCGCGGGTCTCGCGTAGTGCCTGGCCCAGGTGCTCACGCGGCACGGCGTACTCCATCTCCAGGAAGCGCACGTCGCGCCGCGCGGTGAAGATCTTGTAGGAGGTGTCCACGGACTCGGAGTCGCCGAGCGCGGCGGCGCTGACGGCGTTGATGCGCGGGATCAGGCCGGGGGAGCGGGCGCCGAGCGCGCAGGCCGCGCCGAAGAGCGTGTTCTCCAGGAAGACCGCGTCCAGCCAGTGCTTGAACGCGCTCGGCGGCCGGGCCGGCCCCGGGTTCCTGTTGTTGGTCTTGACCAGGCAGGCGTCGGTGTGCGGCACCCAGAAGAAGTCGAGGTGCTCGTTGGCCGAGGTCATGGAGTCGAGCGAGGACAGGATCTCGGTGAGGGGGAGACGGCGGCGCCGGTTGTGCAGCAGGAACGCGGGCTCGACCTTGAACGTGACCGCGGTCAGGACGCCGAGCGCGCCGAGCCCGACCCGGGCGGCGTCGAAGAGGTCCTCGCCCGGCTTGACCGTGGCCACGGAGCCGTCGGCGAGCACGAGCTCCAGCTCGACGACCTGGTCGGCCAGGCCGCCGGTGTCGCGGCCGGTGCCGTGGGTGCCGGTCTGGATGGCGCCGGAGACGGTCTGCTCGGTGATGTCGCCCATGTTGGCGAGCGCGAGGCCGCGCTGGTCGAGCAGTTCGTTGAGGTGGCTGAGCGGGGTGCCGGCGAGGACGGTCACCCGGTCCTCCGCCCACGTCCTGACGCCGGTGAGACCGGTGGGGCGGAGCATGATGCCGTCGGTGAGGGCCACTCCGGTGAAGGAGTGGCCCGTTCCGACCATGCGCAGCCGCCGTCCGGTGCGTGTGGCGTCCCGGACGGCGCTGACCACGTCTTCTACCGAGGCGGGTGTACGCACCTCGGCGGGGGTGCCCGACTGGTTGCCGGCCCAGTTGGTGAAGACCATGACGCGCCCCCTGGAAAGGATCGTTCCGTTAAACGTGAACGATACTCACCTCTCCCAGCCTTCGGGAACAGGGTAGATGTCGCCGGGCTGAAGGTTCTGGCTCTTGAGCAGTGTGGAAACGGTCACCAGCGTGTAGCCGCGGCTTTGGAGCAGCTTGACCAGGCTCGGCATCACGTCGACCGTCTGCTTGACCCAGTCGTGCATCAGGATGATGCCGTCGCGCTGGGCGACCGCCAAGGTCTGCTTCTTGATCTCGTCGGCGTTCTTGGTGGCCCAGTCACGCGAGCCGGCCGTCCACAACACGATCGGCATGTCGAACTCCGCCGCCACGTCCGACACCTGGATGTCGGCCATGCCGTACGGCGGGCGCAGCAGCTTGGGCGTGACCCCGGTCGTCTTGTAGATGATGTCCTGGGTCTTCTTGACCTCGTTCCGGATGGCCCCCGGCTCGAGATCGGTGAAGTTGGGGTGCTTGTAGCTGTGGTTGCCGAGCTCGTGGCCCTCCTTGGCCATGCGCTTGGCGAAGGCGGGCCGCGTCTTGACGTACTGGCCCTCCAGGAAGAAGGTCGCCTTCGCGTTGGCCTTCTTCAGGGTGTCGAGGAGCTTGTCAGCGTACTTGCCCGGCCCGTCGTCGAAGGTCAGCGCGAGGCATTTGACCTGCGTGCAGTCGACTTCAGGAGCGGCCGACGCCGGCGCTGGGGCCAGAGTGACGGTGACAGCGGCGATGGCTAGAAGTGAAGCAATTTGTCGGGACATTACGGAGCTTTCGTGAGTTGAGGGTGTTGCTTGAGGGATCTCCCGACCGTAGCGGATCAGCTCTTCGCCGGTGAAGGCGCTTCAGGAATCCTCAGCAAACCCGAACCTGACACCCCGACGAGGGCCGCGAACAGCGCGCACGCCAGGGAGAAGGCGTAGGCGTTGGAGGCGCCGAACGCCTCGGTGAGCCGCCCGCCCGCCCACGCGCCGAGCGCGACGCCGAAGCCGATCGAGGTCGAGATCCAGGCCATTCCCTCGGTCAGCAGCGCGGGCGGCACCAGGCGCTCGGTCAGCGAGAAGCCCGTGATGAGCGTCGGCGAGATGGCCAGTCCCGCGACGAACAGCGCCAGCGCCATGATCCGCGTGTCACCCACGAACATGATCGGCAGCAGGCCGACGACGAACACCCCGAGCGCCCGCACGAAGCGCCCGCGCATCGGGATACGCCAGTGCCGCGAGCCGAACCACAGGCCCGAGACCATCGAACCGCCCGCGAAGCTGGCCAGCAGGAAACCCGCGGCCCCCTTGGCTCCGTGTTCCTCGGCGAAGGCCACGGTGATCAGGTCGACCGAGCCGAACACGGCGCCCAGGCCCACGTACACGGCCGACAGCAGGGCCACGCCCGGGATCAGGATCGGCGTGCCGCCGGCGGCGCGCACCGCCACGATCGGCGGCTGCGTACGCCGCTGCGCCGCCAGCGCCAGCGACCCGCCCAGCATCGCCACCACGGCGACCACCAGCCCCGCGTACGGATTGACATAGGTGGCCAGCAGCGTCACCGCCGCCGGCCCGGTCACGAAGATGACCTCGTCGGCCACCGACTCGAACGCGAAGGCGGTGTGCAGCTTGCCCGAGCCGCCGTGCAGGTTCGACCACCGCGCGCGCACCATCGAGCCCAGCGAGAGCGAGGTCGCGCCGACGAGCAGGCCCGAGGCGTAGAGCGTCCATTCGGGCAGCCGGAACCCGGCGCTCAGGATGAGCGAGACCAGGGCCACCGCGTTGACGACGGAGAAGGGGACGATCACCCGGTTCTGGCCGAAGCGGTCGGCCAGCCGTCCCGAGAACGGCGCCGCGATCGCATAGGAGACGTTGACCACGGCCGCGACGGCTCCCGCTGTGGCGTAGGACTCGGTCAGCGCGGAGATCAGAAGGACGATCCCGATCCCCAGCATCGACATGGGGAAGCGCCCCACGAATCCGGCCAGGACGAAACCCTTGACTCCGGGCGCGTTGAACAGTCCCCGATACGGCCCGACCACAAAATCCCCCTATCGCCGCGTGACACCCTTCTGCAGACCCTCGCGGAAGCGCAACTGATTTTGGGTAACGTGTCCCGCGTGTCCGCTCTTCCCTCGATCCGTTCCGCGGTGCTGCTCGTGGCCGCGGTCGCCGTGGTCACCGTGACGAGCGGCGGCGTGGTCTTCCTCGTCCGCGACGACCTGTTCACCGACCCGGCCCGGCCCCAGCCGACCCGCCGCGCCCAAGAACCGCAGGCCAGGCCGGAACCCCTGGAACGGATGGTCCCCGAACAGGTGAAGGACTTCGGAAGAGGCGGCCCCGGCATCACCCCCACCCCGCCCAGGGTGCTGGCGATCGCCCGCGCCACCGTGCCCAAGCAGGCCCGCTACGCGCTCAGCCGGCTCAAGCACGTGCAGAAGGTGGCGGTCGTGGACGCGGGCGCCATCAAGATCTCCGGCACCGGCCTGAACGTGCTGGCCGTCACCCCGGCCGACTTCCGCGCCTGGACCCCGAAGCCGGTCGCCGACGAGCCGGCCGTCTGGAGCGCGCTGAGCCGCGGCGAACTGGTCGCCGACACCGCCGCCACCCGCAGGCTCGGCATGGTGCTGGGCGCGGACTACCAGGTGGACGGCGGTCCCAGGCTCCGGCTGGCCGCCTCGGCCGGGCTCGGGCTCAAGGGCATCGACGGCATCGTCAGCGCCGAGACCGGCAAGGCGCTCGGCGTCGCCCCGGGCGTGGCCGTGCTGCTGCACGGCAAGGAGGGCAAGGTGGGCACCGCCGGGGTCGCCAAGCTCCTCGGCAAGGGGGCCCAGGTGATCGGGCTGGGCGGCAGCCGTACCCCGGCGCCGCAGGAACAGCGGGTGGCGTCGGTGGGACGGCCGGGCAGCTACCTCGACCTCTACAAGCAGGCGGCCACCCGCTGCCCCGGGCTGTCCTGGACGGTGCTGGCCGCCATCGGGCAGGTCGAGAGCGGGCACGGGCGCAACAACGGGCCGTCGAGCGCGGGCGCGCTGGGGCCGATGCAGTTCATGCCCGCCACGTGGCGGGCCTACGGCGTGGACGGCGACGCCGACGGCAAGAAGGACATCTGGAGCCCGTACGACGCGGTGCCGGGCGCCGCCAACTACCTGTGCGCCAATGGCGCCGGCAAGGGCGGCGAGAAGCTCCGCAAGGCGATCTGGTTCTACAACCACTCGTGGGACTACGTGAACAAGGTCATGGGCTACGCCGAGGCCTACGCCCGCGCCTACACCTGAGGACACGTCTCCGTCGAGCACGGCACCGGCTCGGGACCGGCCATCAGCTCGCCCACCACGCGCACGAACGCCGGGTGGGTGCCGACCGTGGCCGCCCGCGCCATCGGCAGCCCCAGCTCCGCGGCCACCTCCACGGCCTCGGTGTCGAGGTCGTAGACGACCTCCATGTGGTCGGAGACGAACCCGATCGGCGCCAGCACCACCGGCCCGTCGAGCGTGCGCAGATGGTCGCAGACGTCCGGCTCCAGCCACGGCACCTGCGGCGGGCCGCTACGCGACTGCCACACGAGGTCCCAGTCTTGGGTACGGCCCAGCGCCTTGTTGACCAGCTCGGCGCTGCGCCGCAGCTCGCTCTCGTAGGCGCTCTTCGCGTGGGCCAGCGGGATGCTGTGGGCGGTGAAGACGAGCCTGGCGTCGGGCCGGCCGAGCTCGGCCAGCGCGTCGCGGACCCGGTCGGCCATGGCGGTCACGAACCCCGGGTGGTCGCCGTAGTGGGGCAGCTTGACCAGCTCGGGCCCGCCGGGCAGCGAGATGCGCGCGATGTCCTCGTAGTACTGCCGGCAGGAGGAGTAGCCGGCGAAGGCCGAGGTGGCGAAGACCGCCGCCCTGCGCACGCCGTCGGCGCGCATCCGGCGCACGGTGTCCTCGCCGTAGGGCGCCCAGTTGCGGTTGCCCCAGTAGACGGGCACGTCGAGCGTGGGCCGCACGGCCTCGATCAGGTCGCGGTTCTGCTGGTTGATCGGGCTGATCCCGCCGAAGTGGTAGTAGTGCTCGGCGACCTCCTTGAGCCGCTCGCGCGGCACGTTACGGCCGCGCACGACGTTCTCCAGGAAGGGCATGACATCGCCGGGACCTTCAGGTCCGCCGAAGGACAGGATCAGCAGTGCGTCGTAGTTTCCCACGTAGGCAAGCCTAGGGGGCGCTGAGGTAGGTTCGATCGGGTGAGCGCATTCAACGACATTCGCGACTATGTTGCCATCCCTCGGGTTCTCTCGCTCAAGCTGTCCCCTGACGGCTCGCGGCTGGTGTCGGTGGTCCAGTCGCTCAATCCGGACGGCAAATCCTTCGGCACCGCGCTCTGGGCGATCCCCGTCGACGGCGCCCCCTACCGGCTGACCCGCTCGGCCAAGGGAGAGAGCTCGGCCGACTTCACCGCCGCCGGCGACGTGCTGTTCACCTCCGCCCGCCCCGACCCGACGGTCAAGGACGGCGAGGAGGAGGTCCCGGCGCTGTGGCTGCTGCCGCGCGAGGGCGGCGAGGCCCGCCAGATCGCCAACAGGCCCGGCGGCATCGGCGCCTTCAAGACCGCCGGCGACGTGGTCGTCTTCTCCGCCGACGTGCTCACCGGCGAGGAGTCCACCGAGGAGGAGCGGCGTAAGGCCCGCAAGGACGCCGGCATCAGCGCGATCCTGCACGAGGGCTACCCCGTCCGCTACTGGGATCACGACCTCGGCCCCGGCGGCCCCCGGCTGTTCGCCGGCCGGCTGAGCGGCGACCGCCTGGCGGAGGTGCGCGACCTGACGCCGGACGCCGGACGGGCGCTGGTCAACGCCTCCTTCGACCTCACCCCCGACGGCGCCGCCGTGGTCAGCACCTGGACCACGTACCTGCCCGGCGGGCAGCAGCGCACCGACCTGGTCGCCATCGACGTGGCCACCGGCGAGCGGCGCACCGTCGTGACCGAGGAGGGCCAGGACTTCACCGGCCCGCTGGCCGTCTCGCCCGACGGCATCAAGGTCGCCGCCGCCCGCGACCGGCACACCGCGCTCGACCTGTCGGCCCGCACCGAGCTGTGGATCGGCGATCTGGCCACCGGCCAGGGCCAGACCCACGCCCCCGACCTGTTCCCGGCGGACGTGGCCTGGGCGCCCGACTCCGCGTCCGTGTACATCGTGGCCGACCACCAGGGCCGCCGCCCGGCGTTCCTGGTGCCGATCGGCGGCGCGGCCTCCCGGCTCACCCGCGACGACGACGCCTACCTCGCGCTCAACCCCGCCGCCGACGGCCGCTCCGTCTACGCGCTGCGCAGTTCCGTGTCCTTCCCCGCCGGGCCCGCCCGCATCGACCTGCCCGGCGGCCAGGTCACCGACCTGCCCTCGCCGGCCGAGCGGCCCGAGGTCAAGGGCACGCTCACCGAGATCTCCGCCACCGCCGACGACGGCGCGACCATCCGCGGCTGGCTGGTGCTGCCCGAGGGCGCCTCGGCCGACGACCCCGCGCCGTTCATGCTCTGGATCCACGGCGGACCCGTCGCCTCCTGGAACGACTGGCAGTGGCGCTGGAACCCGTGGATCATGGCCGAGCACGGCTATGCCGTACTGCTGCCCGATCCGTGCCTTTCCACCGGCTACGGCCAGCGGATGATCGACCGCGGATGGGGCGACTGGGGCCCGCGCACGCTCGCCGACCTCGACGCGATCGTGGACGTCGCCCTCGCCCGCCCCGACGTCGACGGCGAGCGCGCCGGCGCGATGGGCGGCTCCTACGGCGGCTACATGGCCAACTGGGTCGCCGGCCACAGCGACCGCTACAAGGCCGTCGTCACCCACGCCTCGCTGTGGAACCTCGACCAGTTCGCCGGCACCACCGACGCCGCCATGTACTGGCAGCGCGAGTTCGGCGAGCCCGGCTCCGAGCGCTACGCCAAGCTCTCCCCGCACCACGGCCTCAAGGACATCCGCACCCCGATGCTCGTCATCCACGGCGACAAGGACTACCGGGTGCCGATCGGCGAGGCCCTGCGCCTGTGGTGGGACCTGCAGCGCAGCGAGGTCGAGTCGAAGTTCCTGTACTTCCCCGACGAGAACCACTGGATCCTCAAGCCCGGCAACGCCGTCGCCTGGTACGAGACCGTCCTGGCCTTCCTCGCCCAGCACGTCCTCGGCCAGGAGTGGAAGCGCCCGGACTCGGTCGCATGACTGATTTCAGGACTGATTTCCTCAAGCTTGCCGAGGACATCGCCAGGGAGGCGGGCGCCATGTTGCTCGCCGAGCGGCCCGCGATGTCCGCGGTGGTCGAGACCAAGTCCAGCCCCACCGACGTCGTCACGGCGCTGGACAAGGCCTCGGAGGAGCTCATCAGGGCCCGCATCCTGGCCGCCCGCCCCGACGACATGATCCTCGGCGAGGAGGGCGGCGCCACCCCGGGCTCCAGCGGCGTGCGCTGGGTCGTCGACCCCATCGACGGCACCGTGAACTTCCTGTACGGCCTGGCCGACTGGGCCGTGTCCATCGCGGTCGAGGTGGACGGCGAGATCGTCGCCGGGGTCGTCAACGTGGTGCCGAGGGGCGAGGTGTTCACCGCCGCGCTCGGCGAGGGCGCCTGGCTCGGCGGCTCCCGGCTCGCCTGCAATCGGGACGTGCCGCTGTCCAGGGCGCTGGTCGCCACCGGGTTCGGATACTCGCCGGAGCGGCGGGCCGTACAGGGGGAGGTGCTCGCGGCGGTGCTGCCCAGGGTGCGCGACATCCGGCGGGGCGGCTCCTGCGCCACGGACCTGTGCTCGGTGGCCGCCGGCCGCGTGGACGCCTACTACGAGCGCGGCGTCAACTACTGGGACTGGGCGGCGGCCGGGCTCGTCGCCGCCGAGTCCGGCGCCAGGATCGGCGGCCTGCGCGGCAAGGCTCCGAACACCGAGCTGACGCTGTGCGCGGGCCCCGGCCTGTTCGAGGACCTGCACGGCCTGCTCGCGCCCCTGAACCCGGAGCGGGACGCCTGACGCGCACGTGAAACGGCCGGAGCCCCGCTGCGGGGCTCCGGCCGATTCGTGCTTCCGGTGGTCAGCGAGGCAACGGCACCCCGTGGTCGTCCGCCAGGCGGCGCAGGTCCTCGATCTCGGCGTTGAGGGTGTCGGCGAGGTAGTCGTCGCCGGAGCACTTGGCCTCCTTCAGGCCACGATATGCCTGGTCGAGGCGGCGTTCGATCGTAGTGGTGAACTCGCCCATCTCACCTTCTCTCTCAGGGGGGTCGCAAAGAGCGCGCGAAAACCCGCGAGCACACGTCAGCGGGTGGTCCCGACGGCATACCCCGGACCCTCCGTTCCCGAAACATGGATTTGGCCGCGGCTTGCGGCTCGCGTGCTCACACATGCCTTACCGTGCGCTTATCGTCGTGTGCGGAGAATGTGAGCCGGGACCGGAGAGAGGTGTGCACACCGTGCGAGTGCTGGTGGTCGAAGATGAGCGGGTGCTCGCCGACGCGATCGCGACCGGGCTGCGCCGCGAGGCCATGGCCGTGGACGTGGCCTACGACGGGGGCGGAGCGCTGGAGCGTACCTCCTACATCGACTATGACGTGATCGTGCTCGACCGTGACCTTCCGGTCGTCCACGGGGACGAGGTGTGCCGCCGTCTGGTGGCGCAGCGCACCGCGTCGCGCATCCTGATGCTGACCGCCTCTGGCGACGTGGACGACAAGGTCGAAGGGCTCGGGCTGGGCGCCGACGACTATCTCGCCAAGCCGTTCGTGTTCGTGGAGCTCGTGGCGAGGGTACGGGCCCTGGGCCGGCGCTCCGCGCCGGCGCTGCCGCCGGTCCTTGAGCGGGGAGGCATCCGGCTGGACCCGGGCAAGCGGCTGGTGGAGCGCGACGGCAAGGAGGTCGTGCTCACCAAGAAGGAGTTCGCGGTGCTCGAAGAGCTGATGCGAGCCGAGGGCGCCGTCGTCTCGCAGGAAGACCTACTGGACAAGGCATGGGACGAGAACATCGACCCGTTCACCAACGTCGTGCGGGTCACCATGATGACGTTGCGCAAGAAGCTGGGAGAGCCGCAGGTGATCGAGACCGTACCCGGGGTGGGATACAAGCTGTGAGCGAACCGGTGCCGACCCACCCCATGATCAGCCCGCACTCGGAGCGGGCCGAAGGCAGGAAGGCGCCCTCGCCCAGCGGGGCGCCGTCGTGGGATGGTCCGCCTCCTCCCGAGTACCTCGGTTCGGCACCGCAGGGGTCCCTCTGGGACCTGCCCGGCAAGGTCAGCGTCCGCTGGCGCCTCACGATCGCCTACAGCGGGATGTTCTTCGTCGCCGCCGCCGTCGTGGTGATGTCGCTGTACACGATCGCCGGCTCCACGGTCGACACGGAGTGGCCCAACCTGAACCTGCGGGGCGTGGCGCCCATCGAGGCGACCATCGCCGAGGCGCAGTGGCGGGCGGTGCAGACCCAGACCAGGCAGAACATCCAGGAGGCGATGCTGCGCAGCAGCATCATGGCCCTGGTCGGCGTCGGCATCTTCGCCGTGATCATCGGCTACTTCGTGGCCGACCGGGCGCTGCGGCCGGTCAGCAAGATGACCGCCACCGCCCGCAAGCTCTCCGACGGCAACCTCAGCCACCAGCGCATCGCCCTGCAGGGCCCCGACGACGAGCTGAAGGAGATGGCCGACACCTTCGACGACATGCTCACCCGGCTCAACGTCGCCTTCGACACCCAGCGGCGCTTCGTGGCCAACGCCTCCCATGAACTGCGCACGCCGCTCACCATCAACAGGACGGTCCTGGAGATCGCCCTGGGCGACCCGGGGGCCTCGGAGGATCTGAAGGCGCTGGGCCGTACCCTCCTGGAGGTCAACGCGCGCAACGAGAAGCTCATCGAGGGGCTGCTGCTGCTCGCCAGGAGCGAACGCGAGCTGGCCGTGCGCAAGCCGCTCGACATCAAGGACGTGGCGCAGACCGCGGTGGAGCAGGTGATGCCCTTCGCCGAGGAACACGGTGTGACAGTCACCACAGAACTGAGTCCGGCGGGCGCCGTGGGGGATCCGGTGTTGCTGGAGCGGTGCGTGAGCAATCTGCTGGAGAACGCGGTCAAGTACAACCTTCCCGATAACGGAAAAGTCTGGATCCGAACGGGAATGGCGGACGGGGCGTTGGTTGTTCAGGTGGCCAACACCGGGCAGCACGTCCCGGCGTACGAGGTGAACAGCCTGTTCGAGCCGTTCAGGAGGCTCCATGCGGACCGTGTGGATTCGGCGAAGGGATCGGGACTCGGGCTTTCGATCGTCCGTGCTGTGGTGCAGGCGCACGGCGGAAACGTCGCCGCTGTTCCACGTGATGGTGGGGGACTTGTCGTGACCATTCGGCTTCCTGGTCGTTGATCCCGGCGTGTTGATCCACCGCGGGCGTCTCGTTCGCGCCGTACATGTGGTTGGATGTGCCGTCGAACACGGTGGCGCAAGACGCCAAGGCTGTGGGTTTAGCCATATTTGGCTAACCATTGCCGTCGGCGGCGCGTCATGACGTGTTGGGAGGTTCGTCGACCTCTTCTCGCGGGTATCCGATGCAAAATCTCCCGCGAGGAACGGGCACAAGATGAACGTCCCGGACGTTAGACCACGCGCGACGAGCGCGAAGACATATAGATGAGGGGGATGGAGTAAGCACAATGGCTACCGACTACGACAGCCCGCGCAAGACCGATGACGACCTGGGGGAGGACAGCCTCCAGGAACTCCAGGCGCGGCGCACGGACAAGTCGTCCGGCAGCATCGACATCGACGAGACCGATCTCGCCGAGTCGCTCGAGCTGCCCGGTGCCGACCTGTCCAACGAGGAGCTCTCCCTGCGCGTGATACCGCGCCAGGCCGACGAGTTCACGTGTTCGCGTTGCTTCCTGGTGCACCACCGTAGCCAGCTGGCCTCCGAGCGGAACGGCCAGCAGGTCTGCCGGGAGTGCGCCGCCTAGTTGGGAGGCACCGTGGCAGCACCTGACAAGGAGAACGCCGAGCCCGACAGGGAGATCGGCGAGATCGTGGGCAAGCTCTCCCAACCCGGTGAGCTGGAGCCGGCCGAGCGGCGCAAGCTGCTCGGCCGACTAGCCCAATCTCTCGCGGCAGGCGCGAGGAAGGCACGCAAGAGCGGCGAGAGCCGAGGCCGATGGCTCGCCGACGTGTTCCTCAGCATCGCGCCCCGCATCCCCATCAGGGACCTGCAGACACTTTCCGAGCACCATCACGGCCTCACTGGTGAGCAACTCGCCGACGACCTGGTGCGCACCGCCCAGAAGGCCACCATGACCGTCGGCGCCATCGGCGGGGCACTGGCCGCCGCCGAGTTCGCCGCTCCACCCCTCCTGCTCTCCGCGCCGGCCCAGCTGGTCGCCGAGACGATCGTCGTGGCCGCCGTCGAAGTCAAACTTCTGGCCGAGCTGCACGAGGTCTACGGCGTCCGCGTCGAGGGAACCGGCACCCAGCGTGCCGTCGCCTTCACCGCGGCCTGGGCCAGGCAGCGCGGAATCGACCCCTTCGCGCCGGCCACGGTGACGCTGGCGATCGGCGCCGCCACCAAGACCGCGCTGCGCAACCGGCTGCTCAAGGTCCTGGGACGGCACCTGACCACGCTCGGGCCGTTCCTCACCGGCGCCGTCGCCGGGGGCGCGCTCAACCGGGCCGCCACCAAGCGGCTGAGCGAGGCGATCCGCAACGACCTGCGGGGCAAGCAGGCGCTGCCGACGCCCGGCAAGCGGGCCCTGGACCCCTGAGCCGCGTTCAGACGCGCAGGCCGTCGAACGTCATCTTCAGCACCGCGTCGGCCAGTTCGTCGGCCGTGCCGCCCCTGCCGGGCTGGTACCACTCGGTGATGGAGTTCACCGTCCCGAACAACAGCCGCGTCACCAGCGCCGGGTCCAGGTCGGGCCGGATCTGGCCGTCGGCCGCCGCCTCCTTCACCAGGTGCGCGATGAACCGGTCGAACTCGCGCCGCCGGTCCAGCGCCTGCTGCTCGGTCGCGCTGTTGCCGCGCACCCGCAGCAGCAGTGTCACGTACGGCAGGCGGTCCACCAGGATGCGGACGCTCTGCCGTACCACCCACTGGAGACGCTCGATCGCGGGACCGGTGCCGGCCCGCTCGTCGGCCACCACCTCGAACAGCCCGTCCAGTGCCCGGTCCAGCGCCCGCGCGAGGAGTTGCTCCTTGCCGGGCACGTGGTAGTAGATGGCCGACTTGGTGACGCCGAGCGCGCGGGCCAGGTCCTCCATGCTGGTCCCGTCGAAGCCGCGCTCGTTGAAGACGCCCACGGCGATGGACAAGACGGACTCGGGGTCGTGTCCGCGCTTCCGCTGACGGGATGTGGTGGCCATATGGTCAATTATCCCGTCTTACCCCGTCTGTCGATGACCCGTTTGAGCTTGCCGACGGATCGCTCCAACGTCTCCGGCTCCACGATCTCCACCTCGACGCTCACCCCGACCGTGTCCTTGACCGCCCCGCGCAGCGCGGCGGCGGCCTCCCCGCGGCCCTCGAAGCCCGGCCTGGCCTCGACCTTGACGGTCATCACGTCCAGCCGCTCCGGCCGGGTCAGGTGCACCTGGAAGTGCGGCGACAGGCCGGGCGTGCGCAGCACGATCTCCTCGATCTGGGTGGGGAAGACGTTCACGCCGCGCAGGATGATCATGTCGTCGGTGCGTCCGGTCACCTTCTCCATGCGCCGGAACGCCGGCCGCGCGGTGCCGGGCAGCAGCCTGGTCAGGTCACGGGTGCGGTAGCGGATGATCGGCAGCGCCTGCTTGGTCAGCGAGGTGAAGACCAGCTCGCCCGCCTCGGCGACCTCGCCGGTGAACGGGTCGACCGTCTCCGGGTAGAAGTGGTCCTCCCAGACGTGCAGGCCGTCCTTGGTCTCCACGCACTCCTGCGCGACGCCGGGCCCCATCACCTCCGACAGGCCGTAGATGTCGACCGCGTGCAGGTCGAAGCGCTCCTCGATCTCCTTGCGCATCTCCTCGGTCCACGGCTCGGCGCCGAAGATCCCGACCTTGAGCGAACTGGCGCGCGGGTCGAGGCCCTGCGACTCGAACTCGTCGAGAAGCGCCAGCATGTACGACGGGGTCACCATGATGACCTCGGGCCGGAAGTCGTTGATGAGCTGGACCTGCCGGGGCGTCATGCCGCCGGAGACCGGCACAACGGTGCAGCCGAGCCGCTCGGCGCCGTAGTGGGCCCCGAGGCCGCCGGTGAACAGGCCGTAGCCGTAGGCGACGTGCACGATGTGGCCGGGGCGGCCGCCGGCGGCGCGGATGGAGCGGGCCATGACGCCGGACCAGGTGTCGATGTCGTCGCGCGTGTAGCCGACGACGGTGGGCTTGCCGGTGGTGCCGCTGGAGGCGTGGATCCGGACGACCTGCTCGCGGGGGACGGCGAACATGCCGAACGGGTAGGTGTCGCGCAGGTCCTGCTTGGTGGTGAAGGGGAATTGCGCGAGGTCGGCGAGTTCTTTGCAGTCGCGGGGGTGGACGCCTTGTTCGTCGAATTTATGACGATAAAACGGGACGTTTTGGTAGGCGTGGTTGAGCGTCCACTGCAGGCGCTCCAGTTGCAACGCGGCCAGTTCGTCACGCGAAAGCCGTTCCGCGGGATCGAGGTCCTCCGGCGCGGGCGCTCCGGCCGTGTCCATGGGCCGCTTCACGGCATCTCCCCGCTTCACGGCATCTCCCCACTTCACGGCATTTCCCTGCTTCACCACATCTCCCCGCTTCACCGCATCTTCCTGCTTCACCGCAGCTCCCTGCTTCTGCCGCGGAACTCCGCGACCACCCGGCCGCCGGAACCCGTCACCGTGATGTCGTAGATTCCGCTGCGTCCGTAACGCGTGCGCTCGGCCGCCGCGGCGGTCAGCACGTCGCCCTCCCGGGCGGGGGAGACGAAGGTGATCTCCGCCCCGGCCGCGACCGTCACCGGGCCGTAGGTGTTGCACGCGCAGGCGAAGGCGGTGTCGGCCAGGAGGAAGACGTATCCGCCGTGGCACAGGCCGTGCCCGTTGACCATCTCCGCGGTCACCGCCATCCGGCAGGTCGCCCGGCCCTCCGCCAGATCGAGTAGCTCGATGCCCAGTGCCTTGGAGGCCGTGTCGGCGGCGAGCATACGACGCGCGCTTTCCAACGGAAGTCTCCCTTGTCAACTGACCGAATGTTCGGTAAACACTTCACGTCCGGCGGATCCCTGTCAAGAGAGGGACAACATGTTCGAGCAGAACCGCGAGACCCTGGACCAGGCGCTCTCCGCGATCTCGGAACGGGGCTACTGGAGCGCCTATCCCGAGTCGCCGAGCCCCCGCGTCTACGGAGAGGGTGCCGCCGAGCGGGGCAAGGAAGCGTTCGAGGGCTATCTGGGCAGACCCTTCCCCACCGACCAGCCGTCCTCCGGTGACCCGGTCGGGGCGGAACGCTCGCCGTACGGGATCGAACTCGGCGTCACCTACCCGCGGCCGGACGTCGCGGCCCTGATCGCCGCCGCCAAGGCGGCGCTGCCCGCCTGGCGCGACGCCGGGCCCGAGGCGCGCGCGCTCGCCTGCGTCGAGATCGTCAGCCGGATCAACAAGCGCTCCTTCGAGCTCGCCAACGCCGTGCAGCACACCAGCGGCCAGGCGTTCGTCATGGCCTTCCAGGCCGGCGGCCCGCACGCCCAGGACCGCGCGCTCGAGGCCATCGCGTACGGCTACGCCGCCATGACCGCCTCCGGCACCGCGGCGCGCTGGGAGAAGCCGGCCAAGGGCGACCCGCTGGTGATGGAGAAGAAGTTCACCGTCGTGCCGCGGGGCATCGGGCTCGTCATCGGCTGCAACACCTTCCCGACCTGGAACTCATACCCGGGCCTGTTCGCCTCGCTCGTCACCGGCAACCCCGTCATCGTCAAGCCCCACCCGCGCGCCATCCTGCCGCTGGCCATCTCCGTCCAGATCGCCCGCGAGGTGCTGGCCGAGGCGGGCTTCGACCCCGGCCTCGTGCAACTGGCCGTGGAGGAGGGCGTGGGCCTGGCCACCGACCTGGCCGTCCATCCCGGCGTACGCATCGTCGACTTCACCGGCTCCACCACCTACGGCGACTGGCTGGAGGCCAACGCCCGCCAGGCGCTCGTCCACACCGAGAAGGCCGGACTCAACACCGTCGTCCTCGACTCCACCGACGCCTACAAGGGCATGCTCGGCAACCTCGCCTTCTCCCTGTCGCTCTACAGCGGCCAGATGTGCACCGCGCCGCAGAACATCCTCATCCCGGCCGCCGGCATCGACACCGACGAAGGACACAAGAGCTTCGACGAGGTCGCCGCCGGGATCGCCGCCGCGGTCGGCAAACTCCTCGGCGACGACGCCCGCGCGGTCGAACTGACCGGGGCGCTGGCCAACCCCGACGTGCTGGCCCGCGTCGACAACGCGCCCGCGCTGGGCGAGGTGGTCCTGGAATCACGGGCGCTCAAGCACCCGACCTTCCCGGAGGCGACCGTCAGAACGCCCGTCATCGTGCGCGTGGACCCCGCGCGATCCGACGTCTACACCAGCGAGCACTTCGGGCCCATCTCCTTCGTCATCCCGGTGGAGTCGACCGAGGCGGCGCTGAACCTGCTCGGCGAGACCGTCTCGGCGCACGGGGCGCTGACGGCGGCCGTGTACTCGACCTCGCCCGATGTGCTGGACCGGGCGGAGAAGGCGGCTTTGGAGGCCGGGGTCAACCTCTCCTGCAACCTGACCGGCGGCATCTTCGTCAACCAGTCGGCGGCGTTCAGCGACTTCCACGGCTCCGGCGCCAACCCGGCGGCGACGGCCTCCCTCACCGATCCGGGGTATGTGGCGGGCCGCTTCCACATCGTCCAATCCCGCCGCCCGGCCTGACACTCCGTTCTTGTGCCATGTGATGCCTGGGGGCCGGGCCGGGGAACGGGCCACCCGCTCCGGCCCTCCGGGTACCCGGTCCGGCCCCTGCCATCCCGTCCGGCTCCTGTCACCCCGTCCGGCCCTCGGTACCCGGTCCGGCCGCTGTCACCCGGTCAGGCCCTGGGGCCGCCGCCCGCAGCACACCATCGACCAGCGCAACCACCACCGGGCCCGTTCTCGCACCTGACGTCCTCTAGCGGCGGCCCGCATCGTCCCCCTCTGAGGTTTTGCCCTTGTCGCCGCTGCCTTGACCGATGCCCCTGCCTGTGCCGCGAACCGTGAGGAGCCCGCATGACTGACATCCACCCGGCCGCCGGGGGCCGACGGTGAACACCGTGCTCGTGGAGGAGAAGCCGGACCGGCTCGTGGTGCGGCTCCACCGGCCCGAGGCCCGCAACGCGATCAACGCCGAGATGGTCGGCGACCTCCACGCGGTCTGCAGCCTGCTGGAAAGCGACCCCAGGCCACTGCTGCTGACCGGCGGCAACGGGTTCTTCGCCGCCGGGGCCGACATCGCCGAACTGCTCGAACGCGGCCGCGACCAGGCGCTCCAGGGCATCAACAGCACGCTGTTCGAGCGAATCCGCCGCCTGCCGATGCCGACGGTGGCCGCGGTCGACGGTTACGCGCTGGGCGGCGGCGCGGAACTGGCGTACGCCTGCGACATCAGGGTGGCCAGTACCCAGGCGAAGTTCGGCAACCCGGAGCCCGGTCTGGGCATCATCGCCGGCGCCGGAGCGTGCTGGCGGCTGAAGGAACTGGTCGGGGAGCCGCTGGCCAAGCTGGTACTGCTGGCCGGGCACACCATCGACGCCCAGGAAGCGCTGTCGTCACGCCTCGTCGCCTCCGTGCACGAGCAAGAGTCCCTGGAGGCCGCGGCCCACGCCCTGATCGATCGCATGGTGAAGACGTCACCCGCCGCACTCCGCCTGACCAAGCTCGTCCTGGACGCCCCGCCTGCCGCCCACCCGGTCACCGACCACCTGGCCCAGGCCGTGCTGTTCGACGACCCCGACAAGCATGCCCGTATGCGGAAATTCCTGGACCGGAACAGGAAGGACAACAGATGACCGACGCACCCCCAGAGGAACCCCGCCGCCTGCGGGTGGCCGTCATCGGCGGCGGCCGGATGGGCGCCGGCATAGCCCAGGTCTTCCTTACGGCCGGAGCCGAGGTAACCGTCCAAGAACCCGAATCCGAAGCCGCCTATGCCCGCATAGCCAAGGGCCTGGCCATAGCCGCATCCAAATCCACCGGTCAACCCACCACCACACCACCCAGCCCCCAGCCCGCCAACCCCGCCTCGGTCAACCCGAGGTCTGTCACCCCTGGCTCCGTCGGTCCGGGGTCTGTCAGCCCCGGGTCTGTCGGTCCGGGGTCTGTCGGTCCGGGGTCTGTCGGCCCAGGGACGGACACCCCGGGGTTGGTCAGCTCAAGGGCGGTCGGTCCGGGGTCTGTCATCCCTGGGTCTGTTGGTCCGGGGGTTGTCGGCTCTGGGGGTGGTGGGGTCAGTGCGGGGGAGGCGTTGGGTCGGCTGGTGATGGGGCCGGTGCCGCGTGGTGTGGATCTGGTGATCGAGGCGGTGCCGGAGGATCCCAAGCTCAAGGTCGAGGTTCTGGCCGAGGCGGAGGCGCGGGCGGGGGAGCGGGCCGTACTGGCGAGCAATACGAGTTCGCTGTCGATCGGTGAACTGGCGGCGGGGCTTGATCGGCCCGAGCGGCTGATCGGGCTGCACTTCTTCAACCCCGTGCCGGTGCAGAAGCTGGTCGAGATCGTTGTGACGCCCGGTACTCCGGGTGAGGTGCTCGGGCGGGCGCAACGGTGGGTGGAGCTGATCGGGAAGACGGGGGTGGTGGTCAACGACTCGCCGGGGTTCGCGTCCAGTCGGCTGGGGGTGCTGCTGGGGCTGGAGGCCATGCGGATGGTCGAAGAGGGCGTCGCCTCGCCCGAGGACATCGACACCGCCATGGAGCTCGGCTACCGGCACCCGATGGGGCCGATCAAGCTCGGGGACCTCGTGGGGCTGGATGTGCGGCTGGCCATCGCCGAGTACCTGCACCGGAAGCTCGGCGAACGGTTCGAGCCGCCCCGGATTCTGCGGGAGAAGGTCGCCGCGGGGGAGCTGGGGCGTAAGTCGGGGAAAGGGTTCTATACGTGGGAGGAGGATCGATGAGCGGGATATTTCAGGAAGTCATCGACGCGGACGAGCGCATCGAACCACGCGACGACATGCCCGACGCCTACCGCAAGACGCTGATCCGGCAGATCGCCCAGCACGCGCACTCCGAGATCATCGGCATGCAGCCGGAAGGCAGCTGGATCACCCGGGCGCCCTCGCTCAAGCGCAAGGCGATCCTGCTGGCCAAGGTTCAGGACGAGGCGGGGCACGGGCTCTACCTCTACAGCGCCGCCGAGACGCTCGGCGTCCACCGCGACGAACTGCTCGACGCACTCCACGAGGGCCGCCAGCGCTACTCCTCGATCTTCAACTATCCGACCCCCACCTGGGCGGACATGGGCGCGATCGGGTGGCTCGTGGACGGCGCCGCCATCGTCAACCAGGTGCCGTTGTGCCGGTGCTCGTACGGGCCGTACGCGCGGGCGATGGTGCGGATCTGCAAGGAGGAGAGCTTCCACCAGCGGCAGGGCTACGAACTCCTCTACACGCTCGCCCACGGTACGCCCGCCCAGAAGCGCATGGCCCAGGACGCGGTGGACCGCTGGTACTGGCCGTCGCTGATGATGTTCGGCCCGCCGGACACCGAGTCGACCCATTCCGCGCAGTCGATGGCCTGGAAGATCAAGCGCCACTCCAACGACGAGCTGCGGCAGCGCTTCATCGACATGCTGGTACCGCAGGCCGAGATCCTGGGCCTCACCCTCCCCGACCCCGACCTGAGCTGGAACCCCGCGCGCGGCCACTACGACCACGGCGAGATCGACTGGTCGGAGTTCAAGCGCGTGCTGGCGGGCGACGGGCCCATGAACGCCGAACGCATGTCCCACCGCCGCCGCGCCCACGAGGAGGGCGCCTGGGTCCGCGAAGCCGCCACCGCCTACGCGACCCGCCCCACCACCCACCCATCCACCCCGGGCCCATTCACCTCTGGGGCGTCGGGTTCCAGGCTGCCGGACCGTGAGGCCTCCGAGGAGTCAGCCCTCGAAATGTCAGCCCCTAGGCCGTCAGCCCCCGGGTTGTCGGACCCCGGGTTGTCGGCCCTCGGGTTGTCGGACCACGGGTTGTCGGACCCCGAAGTGTCGGACCGCAGGTTGTCAGACCGGGGGTTGTCGGATCCCGAAATGTCAGCCCACAGGTCGTCGGACCGGGGGTTGTCAGACCTGGGGCTGTCGGACCGCGGGTTGTCAGACCAGGGGTTGCCGGACCGTGGGCCGGCGGCGCGTGGGGTGCCGGGGGATGGGGTGGCGGGATCTGGGGCGGTGCCGTGGGAAGGCGGTTCCGGGGTTGGGGAGGTGGGGTGATGTTGTGGGAGGTGTTCGTGCGGCCCAAGCGTGGGCTTTCGCATGTGCACGCCGGGAGCCTGCACGCCGAGGACGCCGAGCTGGCGTTGCGGCATGCCCGGGATCTGTACACCCGCCGCCAGGAGGGCGTGAGCATCTGGGTCGTCCCGGCCGCCGAGATCACCGCCTCGTCGCCGGATGAGAAGGACGCGTTCTTCGATCCGGCGGGGGACAAGCCGTACCGGCATCCGACCTTCTACGACCTGCCCGAGGGGGTGAAGCACCTGTGAACTCCCTGGAGATCGGTGACGACTGCCTCGTGCTGTCGCAGCGGCTGGCCGAGTGGGTGACGCGGGCGCCCACCCTTGAGGAGGACGTCGCTCTGGCCAACCTCTCGCTCGACCTTCTCGGGCAGGCCCGCTCCTTGTTGTCGCGGGTCGGCGATGAGGACGAGCTGGCGTATCTGCGCGGTCCTGGGGAGTTCCGCAACTGCCTGCTCGTGGAGCAGCCCAACGGGGACTTCGCGCACACGGTGGTGCGGCACCTGCTGTACGCGAGCTTCCTGTTCGAGGTGTACGGCGCGCATCCCGAGGACGGGGTGGCCGCCAAGGGCGTCAAGGAGATCGCCTACCACCGCGACTACGCCGCCCTCTGGACCAGGCGTCTCGGACTGGGGACCGACGAGAGCCACCGCCGCATGACGGCCGCCCTGGACGCGCTCTGGCCGTTCACCGGGGAGCTGTTCGCCCAAGACGCCCAAGACACCCAAGACGCCGGGAGCGCCGAGGGCGCCGGGGATGCCGGAGACGCGGGTGAAGGGGGCGGTTGGGGTGTGGGCGTGAGTGTGCTCAGGGAGCCTTGGGCGGAGTATGTGGGGGCGGTGCTGAATGAGGCGGGGCTGGCGGTGCCGGAGGGTACTGGGCAGCGGTATGGGGGGCGCAGAGGTGTGCACAGCGAGCACCTGAGCGCCCTCCTCGCCGAGATGCAGGCACTGCACCGCGAGCACCAGGGCGCCACATGGTGACGCTCGCGCAGGCCAGAGCGGTGGTCGCGGCGGTGCCGGACCCTGAGCTGCCGGTGCTCACCCTTGGTGATCTGGGCATCGTCAGGGAGGTCAGGCAGAGGGCGGACGGTGGGTTCGAGGTGGTGGTGACGCCCACGTACTCGGGCTGCCCGGCCATGGACGCCATCCGCGAGGACATCGGCCGGGCGCTGCCCGGCGCGGTGGTCACGACGGTGCTGTCGCCGCCCTGGAGCACGGACTGGATCACCGACGAGGGCAGGGAGAAGCTGCGGGAGCACGGGATCTCGCCGCCGGGCCGCCTGCGCGGCCGGGGGACGGTCGCGCTGGAGCTGAGCGAGAGGGGAGCGGTCGCGCTGGAGCTGAGCGAGTGGGGGGCGGTCGCGCTGGAGTTGAGCGCGCGGTGTCCCCGGTGCGGGTCGCCGGAGACGCGCCTGGTCAGCCGGTACGGCTCGACCGCCTGCAAGGCGCTCTACACGTGCCGCGTGTGCCTGGAGCCGTTCGACCACTTCAAGGAGATCTGACGTGAGCCGCTTCCGGCCCCTCACGGTCGCGGCCGTGGACCGGCTGACCGACGACGCGGTGGCGGTGACGTTCGAGGAGCGGCTGCCGTTCGTGCAGGGGCAGCATCTCACCGTGCGCGTCTTCCTCGACGGCCTGGAGGTACGGCGCAGCTACTCCATCTGCTCCCCGGCCGGCGGCCCCCTCAGGATCGGGGTCAAGCGGCTCCCGGGCGGGGCGTTCTCCGAGTGGGCCAACTCCATGCTCAAGCCGGGCGACATGGTGGAGGCGATGCCGCCACTCGGCCGGTTCACCACCCCGCTATATCCGGAAAAATCGCGGCATCATCTGGCCATCGCCGCCGGATCCGGCATCACCCCCGTCATCTCCCTGCTGACGACCACGCTGGAGGTCGAGCCACTCAGCCGCTTCACCCTCGTGTACGGCAACAGAACCGCCAGGGAGGTCATGTTCGCCGAGGAACTGGCCGACCTGAAGGACGTCTACGGCAGCCGGCTCAACCTCCTCCACGTCCTCAGCCAGGAGCCCCAGGAGGCGCCGATCGCCAGCGGCCGCATCGACGCGGACAAGATGCGCACCCTGCTGCCCCTGCTGGGCGAGGCCGACGAGTACTACCTGTGCGGCCCTATCGGCCTGGTCGAAACGGTCAGGGGGATGCTGGTAGGCGGACGGGTCCACTACGAGCTGTTCTACGCGGGGGAGCCGGTCGCGAGGGCGCATGCCGTACCGGATGGGGCGGTTTTCGACTTCACGCTCGACGGCCGCACCACGCGCGTGAACCTGCGCGACGACGAGAGCCTGCTCGGCGCCGCGCTGAGGGTGCGCGCGGACGCGCCCTACGCGTGCAGGGGCGGCGTCTGCGGCACCTGCCGCGTGAGGGTGAGCAGGGGGGAGGTCACGATGGACCAGAACTACGCGCTGGAGCCCGGAGAACTGGCGGCCGGATACCGGCTGGCCTGCCAGAGCCACCCCGTCACCGAGCACGTCACAGCGGACTTCGACGCCTGAAAAGGCGAAAAACCCGAAAACCCGAAAAAGCGGAAAACGGGGGAGCGGGGGAGCGGGGGAGCGGAAAAGCTGGGGAAGCGGAAAGCCGGAAAGAGCCGGGGAAGCGCCTGTTGTGAAGGAGCGGAAGAAGATGGCCAAGCCGTTCGCCTCATCGGAGGATCTGGGCGAGAAGCGGCAGACGCTGCATGTCCTGGCCGAGGGCGTCTACGCGCTCACCGCCGAAGGCGACCCCAACGTGGGCGCGGTCGAGGGCGAGGATTTCGTGGTGTGTTTCGAGGCGCTGGCCACCCCGGTCGCCGCCCGCGAGTGGCTGGCGAAGCTGCGTGAGCACACGGACAAACCGGTGCGCTACCTGGTCCTGTCCCATTACCACGCGGTGCGGGTCCTGGGCGCGTCGGCGTTCGGCGCGGACGTGATCGTGGCGCACGAGAAGACCCGCGAGCTCATCGCCGAGCGCGGCGAGCAGGACTGGGCCAGCGAGTACGGCAGGATGCCACGCCTGTTCAAGGAACCCGCCTCGATCCCCGGCCTGACCTGGCCCACCGCCACGTTCAGCGACCGTTTCACCATCGAACTGGGCGGCGACAGGGGCGAGCTGGTCCTGCAGTACTGCGGGCGCGGCCATACCGAGGGCGACCTGGTGATGTGGCTGCCGAAGCATCGGATCATGTTCGCCGGCGACCTCGTGGAGTCGCAGGCCGCCCTGTACACCGGCGACGCCTTCCACCGCGACTGGGCGTCGGGCACGCTCGACCGGGTGGCGGCGTTCGGGGCGGAGGCGCTGGTCGGTGGCAGGGGCGCGGTCGCGACGGGCAAGGACGGGGTCGAGGCGGCCATCGCCCAGACCCGCGAGTTCCTGGACGTGATGATCAGGGAGGTGGGCGGCAGCCGTACGCTCAAGGAGGCTTTCGAGCGCACCCACGCGGCGCTCGCGCCCCGCTACGGACGCTGGCCGATCTTCGAGCACTGCCTGCCGTTCGACGTCTCGCGGCTGTGGGACGAGCTGCACGGGATCGAGCGCCCGGTCATCTGGACCGCCGAGAGGGACAGGGACGTATGGGCGGCCCTGCAGTCATAGTGGTCGGCGCGGGCCCGGTCGGCCAGACGGCGGCGCTGCTGCTGGCCCGCTGGGGGCTGCGGGTGCTGGTCCTGGACCGCAGGCCGGCGCGTGACCTGGAGGGCTCGCGTTCGATCTGCCAGCAGCGCGACGTGCTCGACCTCTGGTCGTGGCTGGGCGTGCCGCAGGTGGCCGAGGAGGGCCTGACCTGGACCACCGCGCGCACCTACTACCGCGACCGCGAGCTGTTCTCGTGGAGCTTCGGCGCGCAGGGCCCGCTGCCGCCGTTCGTCAACATCTCGCAGGCCCGCACCGAGGAACTGCTCGACGCGGCCATCGCCGCCGAGCCGCTGATCGAGGTGCGCTGGGACCACGAGGTGACCGGCCTGGAGCAGGACGGCGAGGAGGTGACGGTCCGCTGCGGCGATCGGGTGACGCGCGCGCCCTATGTGCTGGCCTGCGCGGGCGCCCGCGCCCATGGGGTACGGCAGGCGCTCGGCGTCACCTTCGACGGGCACTCCTTCGACGACCAGTTCCTCATCTGCGACATCCGGGCCGATCTGCCGGGCTGGGAGCAGGAGCGCCGCTTCTACTTCGATCCGGAGTGGAACCCCGGCCGCCAGGTCCTCATCCACCCGTGTCCCGGCTCGACGTATCGGATCGACTGGCAGGTCCCGCCCGGCTACCTCGCAACATCAGATGATATTTCGCGAAAAATCAGGCAAATCATCGGTGACCGGCCGTATGAGCTCGTCTGGCAGTCGGTCTACCGCTTCCACTCCCGGATCGCCTCCCGGATGCGCGTGGGACGGGTCCTGCTGGCCGGGGACTGCGCCCACCTCGTGGCCCCGTTCGGCGCCCGCGGGCTCAACTCCGGCGTGCCCGACGCCGAGAACGCCGCCTGGAAGCTGGCCGCAGTCCTGCGTGGCTGGGCGCCGGAGGAACTGCTGGAGACCTATCACGACGAACGGCACGCCGCCGCCCGGGAGAACCTGGAGGTCACCACGGCCACCATGCGCTTCCTGGTGCCCACGGACGAGGCCGGGCGGGCCCACCGGCGCGACGTGCTGGAGCGGGGCGCGATCGAGGAGGTCGACTCCGGGCGCTTCGCCGAGCCGTACTGGTACGTCGACTCCCCGCTCACCACGCCGGGCCGCCCCTTCGCCGGGCGTCCGCCCAGGGGACAGAGCCCGGCTCCGGCGCCCGGGGTGATCCTTCCCGACTGCCCCGTGCCGGGCGGACGGCTGCGCGAGATGTGCAGGAGCGGTTTCCTGCTACTCCTGGGTGAAATGTGTGATTCGAGTTTGTTTGCCCAGATCCCGGGGAAGGTGACTACGGCGCCGCTCGCCGTTCGCGAGCTCGCGGAGATCGATGGGACCGGAGCCCTGGCCGAGACTCTCGGTGCGGCGCCGGATGAGGTATGGCTCGTCAGGCCCGACGCCCACATCGCCGCGATGATCCCCCATGCGGGGACCGAAGAGGTGGCGGCCGCCGTGAGCCGTGCCTTGCGGCTTGCGTACAGTGAGTCGTAGGAGGGAATCCTTGGTGACCAGCCGTAGCTCGTTCCTGATCGTGGCGAACCGCCTGCCGGTGGACCGCACGGTAGGGCCTGACGGAACGGCATCGTGGCGTCGAAGCCCTGGAGGACTGGTCACCGCCATCGCCCCGGTCATGCAGCGCCGCAAAGGCGCCTGGCTCGGCTGGCACGGCGCCGCCGACGAACTCCTGGAGCCGTTCGAGAACGACGGCATGGACCTCATCCCCGTCCCGCTGACCTCGGAAGAGGTCGAGCTCTACTACGAGGGCTTCTCCAACTCGACGCTCTGGCCGCTCTACCACGACGTGGTCGCACCGCCGGTGTTCGAACGCGAGATGTGGGAGTCCTACCGCACCGTCAACGAGCGCTTCGCGCAGGCCGCCGCCGAGGTCGCCGAGCAGGGCGCGGTCGTGTGGGTGCAGGACTACCAGCTGCAGCTGGTGCCCGCGATGCTCCGCAAGATGCGGCCGGACCTGCGCATCGGGTTCTTCCTGCACATCCCGTTCCCGCCCGTCGAGCTGTTCTGGCGGCTGCCGTGGCGGCGCGAGCTGGTCGAAGGGCTGCTCGGGGCGGACCTGGTCGGCTTCCAGCTCCCCGGCGGGGCGGCCAACTTCCGGATGCTGTGCAGGCGGCTGCTCGGCCTGCCGTACAAGAGCAACGAGATCTTCCTGGAGGACCGGGTCGTCACCACCCAGGCGTTCCCGATCTCCGTCGACTTCTCCGAGCTGGACACGCTCGTGCGCGAGCCGCACATCATGCACCGGGCCAAGGAGATCAGGGTCGAGCTCGGCGACCCCGAGCACGTGCTGCTCGGCGTCGACCGGCTCGACTACACCAAGGGCATCGGCCAGCGGCTCGAAGCCTTCGGGGAACTGCTGCGCGATGAGAGCCTGGCCCCGGGCGAGGCGGTGTTCGTGCAGATCGCGACGCCCAGCAGGGAGCGGGTCGAGGAGTACCGGCGGCTGCGCGACGACATCGAGCTGCAGGTCGGCCGGATCAACGGCGAGCACTCGGTGCTGGGGGCCCAGCCGGTCCAGTACTTCCACCAGTCCTATGACCGGGAGGAACTCGCGGCGCTCTACCTGGCCGCCGACATCATGGTCGTGACGCCGCTGCGCGACGGGATGAACCTCGTGGCCAAGGAGTACGTCTCCTGCCACCACGATCTGCAGGGCGCGCTGGTGCTGAGCGAGTTCGCCGGGGCCGCCTCCGAGCTGCGCTCGGCGTACCTGGTCAATCCGTACGACGTGGAGGGACTCAAACGGGAGATGATGGCCGCCATGAACGCCTCGCCGCACGAGCTGGCCCGGCGCATGCGCACGATGCGGCGCCGGGTGGCCACCTACGACGTCGACCGCTGGGCCAGCGAGTTTCTCACGGCTTTGGAGTCTTGAGCGCTTTCCAGGCGTCGTAGCGCTTCTTCGCGGTCTTGTTGACCACGATCTGCGCCACCGACATGCCGACGCCCATCACGACCGCGTAGCCGATGGCCTCACCCATGCTGACCTCGGGGGACTCCGAGTCGATCGGGGGCTCCTTGCCCGTCGCCTTGACCCAGACGATCCCGAGCAGCTTCCTGGCCGCCCAGGCCGTCACCAGACCCACCAGACCGCCGATCACCCGCCACGCGACATCCGGCTTGTCGTCCGCCATCCTGATCACTCCTTCGCCTATGTAACGAACACTAGTCTCTAGCTTCTGCGAGCCGTGCGAAGCCGTACCATAAGGAGGCATGACTCAACAGCGACTACGCCATGCCGCCATGCCGGAGAAACCGACTCTCGACGGCCTGGAGCAGGTATGGGTAGCCCGCTGGGAGGACGAAGGCGTCTACCGCTTCGACCGTACCCGTGAGCGGCCGGAGATCTTCTCGATCGACACCCCGCCGCCCACCGTCTCCGGCTCGCTGCACGTCGGACACGTCTTCTCCTACACCCACACCGACATCATGGCCCGCTACAAGCGGATGGCGGGCTACGAGGTCTTCTACCCGATCGGCTGGGACGACAACGGCCTGCCCACCGAACGCCGGGTGCAGAACGTCTACGGCGTGCGCGGCGACGCCTCCCTGCCCTACGACCCGGAGTTCGCTCCACCGGACAAGCCGGGCAAGCGGGAGATCCCCATCTCGCGGCGCAACTTCGTCGAGCTGTGCCACAAGCTGACCGCCATCGACGAGCAGGCCTTCGAGGAGGTCTGGCGGCGCGTCGGCCTGTCGGTCGACTGGTCGCTGCTCTACACCACGATCGGCGACGACTCCCGCGCGGTGTCGCAGCGCGCCTTCCTGCGCAACCTCGCGCGCGGCGAGGCCTACCTCGCCGAGGCGCCGACGCTCTGGGACGTCACCTTCCGCACCGCCGTCGCCCAGGCGGAACTGGAGGATCGCGAGTGGCCTGGCGCCTTCCACCGGATCTCCTTCTACGGCGACCAGGGGCCGGTCTTCATCGAGACCACCCGGCCCGAGCTCATCCCCGCCTGCGTGGCGCTGGTGGCCCACCCCGACGACGAGCGCTACAAGCCGCTGTTCGGCACGAGTGTGCTCACGCCGCTGTTCGGCGTCGAGGTGCCGATCGTGGCCCACCGCCTGGCCGAGATGGACAAGGGCTCCGGCATCGCGATGATCTGCACCTTCGGCGACGTCACCGACGTCACCTGGTGGCGCGAGCTGGGGCTGGCCACGCGGTCGGTCATCGGCTGGGACGGGCGCCTGCTGCCCGAGCCGCCGGAGGGCGTGGACGGCGAGCCGTACAAGGAACTGGCCGGCAAGACCGTCCACAGCGCCCGCGAGCGGATCGTGGAGATGCTGCGCGAGTCCGGCGACCTCGACGGCGAGCCCAAGCCCGTCCAGCGCACGGTGAAGTTCTACGAGCGCGGCGACAAGCCGCTGGAGATCGTCACCACCCGCCAGTGGTACATCCGCAACGGCGGGCGCGACCAGGCGCTGCGCGAGCGGCTGCTGGAGCGCGGGCGGGAGCTGAAGTGGCATCCGCCGCACATGCGGGTGCGCTACGACAACTGGGTCGAAGGGCTCAACGGCGACTGGCTCATCTCCAGGCAGCGCTTCTTCGGCGTGCCGTTCCCCGTCTGGTACAAGCTCGACGGCTCCGGCAACCGGCTGCACGACGAGCCGATCCTGGCGCCGGAGGAGATGCTGCCGATCGACCCGTCCTCGGACGTGCCGCCCGGCTACACCGAGGACCAGCGCGGCGTGCCCGGCGGCTTCGCCGGCGACACCGACGTCATGGACACCTGGGCCACGTCCTCGCTGACGCCGCAGCTCGCCGGCCGCTGGGAGACCGACGACGACCTGTTCCGCCGGGTCTTCCCCATGGACCTGCGCTCGCAGTCGCACGAGATCATCCGCACCTGGCTGTTCGCCACGGTGACCCGCTCGCACCTGGAGTTCGGCGGCCTGCCGTGGAGCGACGCGGCGGTGTCGGGGTGGATCCTCGACCCCGACCGCAAGAAGATGTCCAAGTCCAAGGGGAACGTCGTCACCCCGATGGCGCTGCTGGAGCAGTACGGCTCCGACGCCGTGCGCTACTGGGCCGCCAACGGCCGCTACGGCGTGGACACCGCCTTCGACCCCGGCCAGCTCAAGGTCGGCCGCAGGCTGGCCATCAAGATCCTCAACGCCTCGAAGTTCGTGCTCGGCTTCGGCGAGGTCGGCGGCGAGGTGACCGAGGCGCTGGACCTGTCCATGCTGGCCGCGCTGGACGAGGCCGTCGGCGAGGCGGGCCGGGCCTTCGAGTCCTACGACCACACCAGGGCCCTTGAGGTCGCCGAGCGGTTCTTCTGGTCGTTCTGCGACGACTATCTGGAGCTGGTCAAGGCGCGGGCGTACGAGGGGGACGCCTCGGCGATCGTGGCGCTGCGGCGGGCGCTGGAGACGCAGTTGCGGCTGTTCGCGCCGTTCCTGCCGTTCGTCACCGAAGAGGTCTGGTCGTGGTGGCGCGAGGGCTCGGTCCACCGGGCCGCGTGGCCGCAGGCCGCCCCCGGCGCCGGCGACCCCGCCGTGCTGACCGTGGCCTCGGAGATCCTGCGCCGGGTGCGCAAGGCCAAGTCCGAGGCCAAGCAGTCGATGCGGGCCGAGGTGTCCAGGCTGACCGTCACCGGCCCCGAGGTGGCGCTGGTACGGCTGGCCCAGGACGACCTCTGCGGCGCCGGCAACGTCGAGGAGTTCGTCCTGGAACCGGGAGAGTCGCTCACCGTCGAGGTGGCGCTCGGCTAGTAGTCGCACACCCCCGCCGGGAAGACCGCGTCCAGCCGGGCGCGCTCGGCGGGGGCCGGGTTCCACGTGCCGTACAGGCCGCGGGCGATCGCCTTGGCGACCGGCTGCAGCCGGCACTTGAAGACCCCGCCCTCGATCGGGCCGCCCGCGACGATCCGGCTCGTCGAGTACAGCGGGAACGCCTTCGTGCAGGCGCCCGGCTCGCGGCGGTCGAGGATGCCGTTCCACACGCCGCGGCCGGCCGCGATCTGCGTGCCGTCGGTGGCGAAGCAGCGATCCACCGCCAGCGGCGGTTTGTTGCCGGACACCCCGCGCCACGGGCGCTCGCGGATGTTGGCCATCCACGCGTCGATGACCTCCAGCGCCTGCGGCGTCTGGTCGAAGCGCGGCCCGTCAGGCCGGGCGTCGGTGAACCAGATCACCTGGTTGCCGGCGTCGCCGTCATGGTCGAGCATCCGCCGCCGCGAGGCGAACGACTGGTGGCTGTTGTGCATGTCGAGCTGGTCCTCCAGGTAGTGGCGCCAGTCGATGACCGGGATGTCGATGTCGCCCCTGAAGACCAGGCCGCTGCGCTCGACGTTGCGGATCGCGACCGGGTCGCCGGCCCTGCGGCCGGGGCCGATGTTGCGGGCGCTCCACGGGTCCCAGTCGGCCGGGCAGGCGGCCGGGACGAACGGGCAGCCCTCCTGGACCATGTCGCGCGACTCCTTCCACGAGCCCGCCTTCTCGTTGACGTCCAGGAACTCCTCCGGCGTGATGACGCCGTCGCGCAGGGCCTTCAGGCCGTACTGCACGCCGACGTTGTCCCAGGGGGAGCGGGCGTAGCCGTCGGGGCCGACGCCGTAGACGTTCTTGAGGTCTTCCCAGTGGGTCCAGTGGACGGTGTCCTTGACGCCCGGCGGGTCCATCTTGGCCCACTCGGGGTCGTTGTCGTCGGTCCACTTCGGGTTCATGGCCAGCGGGGTCAGGCCGCGCCAGCCGATCACGCACTCGCTGGCGCCCGGCTGCCTCGTGTAGGGGTTGGCGACGGTGTCGCTGGCGTTCAGGCCGATCAGGGCGGTCCTGGAGTTCCAGTTCGCCCAGCGCGGGGTGGCGTCCATGTAGCGTTCGAGCAGCTCGCAGTCGCCGATGTGGATGGTCTGGGTGACCATGTCGGGATAGGAGTACTGGGGGATGGCGGCGTCGATGATCCGGTCGCCGTGGTTCTGGGCGTAGACGTACTGCTGGATGGCGCCGCCCGAGCCGCCCACGCCCACGGTGTAGAGCGGCCTGCCGTACAGCTCGATGAAGCGTTCCTTGACCATCAGGGCGGTCTCGCCGCCGACGATCAGGTTGTAGTGGGTCGAGGTACGCGTGCCGGAGGAGTGCAGGATCGCGTAGCCCAGGCCCAGGCCGTGCGGGTCGAGGGCGCTGCCGCCGAGCGTGCCCTGGTCGCGGCCGATCGCGACGCCGCCGTCGAAGCGGTACATGGCCCGCTGGTTCCAGCCGCCCTCCACGACCGCGATCGAGTAGAGGAAGCGGTTGACGACGCCGCGCTCGCGCTTGACCACGAAGTCGACGGTGCGCCCGTCGAGCAGCTTCGTCGTGGACATGTCGGCCGGGCGTTCGGCGGGCATCGGCTTCCACTGGCCGCCGGTCGAGCGGTAGATCCGGTCGGTGACCGACGGGGCGAAGCAGTCCTTGCTCCAGCCGCCCTCGACCCGGTAGCCCTGCCGGTCCTGGTTGTCGGCCACGGGCGGGCCGAGGCCCGTGCGCTCGGTCTTGCAGACGAACGGGTACTGCTGCGGGCCCGAGAAGATCGGTCCCGAGATCGGGTGGTTGCGCAGCCGCAGCACGTCCCGGTACGGCCGCGCCGTCGCGGTGACCAGGTTCTCGCCCGAGCGCAGGCCGGTCACCAGGCCGGTCGCCGTCCTGCCGCCCGGGTCGGGGGCGAAGGCCGAGGTCACGTCCTCGCCGTTGCGCAGCACTTTCAGCCGCGGGGCGAGTCTTACCCTCAGCAGGGCGTCGCCGCCGCTCACCTGGTCGGCGCGGCTGGAGAGCACCTCCAGCGCGAGGCCGCCGCCCGCGTGGGCGGGCAGGGCGGTGAGACCGGACAGCGCCATGAGGAGCGCCACTAAGATCGGGACAGCCTTCATGCGTCGAACGTGACATGGGCCGCTGACCTTGCCCAGGCCCGAATATCTGCGCGCATCTGTCGGTGGGACGTGCCAGTCTTGAACACGTGTTCTCCGACCGACTGACGAAACTCGTGCCGCCCGTCCTGGCCCGCATGGCGGCGTGGAGTGCCTGCCTGATCCTCGTCGGCGTGGTCGTCTACGTCTTCGCGCAGGTCATCGCCAGGCTGAGCTTCGTGGCGCTGCCGGTGGCGATCGCGCTGCTGCTGGCCGCCCTGCTCTATCCGCTGACGCGCTTCTTCCGCGGGGTCGGGCTGCGCCCGATCTACGCCACCTGGCTGACGATGCTGGTGGCGCTGGCCATCCTGGGCGGCACCGGCTGGCTGGTGGGCACGCGGGCCAGCGAGGAGTTCCCGCAGCTCGCCAAGCAGATCACCGCGACGATCAACAACGTGCGCGACTGGATGCTGGTGGGGCCGCTGCATCTCAGCGAGGCCGAGCTCAGCAAGTGGACCGGGCAGATCACGAGCTGGATCACCCAGCAGCAGGCGGCGCTGACCAGCACCGCGCTGGCCGCCGGTCAGGTCTTCGTGGAGATCCTGGCCTCGATCGTGCTGCTGCTGTTCGTCACGTTCTTCCTGCTCAAGGATGGCGACCGGATCTGGGGCTGGTTCCTGAAGGGCTTCGGCAGCATGGCGCCGCGGGTCGACAGGGCCGGCACCGCCGCATGGGTCACGATCTCCCACTACGTCCAGGGCACGGTCGCGGTCGCCGCGGTGCACGGCGTGATCATGGGCATCGTGCTGGCCGGGCTGGGGGTGCCGCTCTGGGCGGCGCTGGCCGTACTGATCTTCCTGGCCAGCTTCATCCCGATCGTCGGCATCTTCTTCGCCGGCACCGTGGCCACGCTGGTCACGCTCGGTTCGGTCGAGCCGTGGAAGGCGCTGGTCTTCCTCATCGTGCTCATCGTCGAGCAGCAGCTGGAAAACCACGTGCTGCAGCCTCTGATCGTCGGGCGGGCGCTCAACTTCCACCCGCTGGCGATCATCCTGGTGCTGGCGATCGGCGGCATCATGGGCGGCATCGCGGGCGCGGTCGTGGCGGTCCCGGTGGCCGCCGTCATCTACCGGGCGCTGCCCGAGCTGCGCCACGATCCGCCGCAGGAACTCCCGCCGGCCGACCCGTCCACGCCGCGGGCGCCCGCGAAGCCCACTCCCGGCAAGCCCGGCGCCTCCACACCGGAAGCGCCCACGGAGCCTGGCGCCCCCGCGCCGGAAGCGTCCGCCGAGCCCGGCGCGGCCGCCGAGGACGTGGCGGCCTCCGGCAAGGAGTAACCTCGTCACCCGTGACACGTTCCTCCCTGACCACGCCTCCCGAGGGCGCGGACCAGCCGAAGGCGCACCTCAACGCGCCCCCGCCGGGTTCGGCGCTCGGCTCCCACTACAGCCGGTGCTTCGGCTGCGGCGCCGACCACCCGACCGGACTCCACCTCGCCGCCCGCACGCCCGACGGGGCCACGGTCGAGGCGGAGTTCACCGTCGGCACGGCCCACCAGGGAGCGCCGGGGCTGGCGCACGGCGGCGTGCTCGCCGCGGCGATGGACGAAGTCATCGGAATGTCCATCTGGCTGTTCCACAAGCCGTATGTCACGGCCCGCCTGGAGACCGACCACCTCCTCCCGGTTCCCGTGGGCACGACACTCCACCTGCGTGCCTGGTGCACCGGTGTGGCGGGGCGGAAGGCGTACCTTGAGGCTGAGGGGCGCGTGGGCGCCCCCGACGGCCCGGTCGCCGTCCGCGCCGCGGCGCTGTTCGTCGAGGTGAACATGGAGCACTTCGCGCGGCACGGCGACGCCGAGGCCATGGCGGCCGAACATCACGAGTACGAGGTGAACCCGTGAGCGGGAGCGAGTCCGGCGCAGTGGACGGGAGGCGCGCGAGCCTCGCGCGCCCGACGGACACGGAGGTCCTGATCCAGCGGCTCGACCGCGAGCTGCCGCCGCCGTCCTATGCCCATCCGGGCGACGCCGGCGCCGACCTCTACGCCGCCGAGGACGTCGAACTGCTGCCCGGCGAGCGCGCGATGGTCGGCACCGGACTGGCGATCGCGCTGCCCGACGGCTACGCCGCGTTCGTGCACCCGCGCTCCGGCCTGGCCGCCAAGCACGGCGTGACCCTCGTCAACGCCCCCGGCACCGTCGATGCCGGATACCGTGGCGAGATCAAGGTGACGCTGATCAACACCGACACCAAGAACGCCTTCCGCCTGCGCCGCGGCGACCGGGTCGCCCAGCTGGTCATCCAGCGTGTGGAGCGCGCCGCCTTCGCCGAGGTCGAGCGCCTGCCCGGATCGGCACGCGGCAACGGCGGCTTTGGTTCTACCGGACGTTAAGGAGTGAGGAACGTGTTCCGACGCAAGCGTCGCGAGCAGGAGCCGGTCGCCGAGGAATCGGCGGCACGCGAGCCCGGCCGCGAGTCGGGTCCCTGGGACGCCGACGAGACGCACCCGGAGTCAGACCGGATCGACCTGGGTGGCCTGCGGGTCCCGCACCACCCGGCCTTCGACATCCGCCTGGCCGCCATGGGCGACCAGCACGTCAGCGTGATCGCCCTTTACGAGGAGAGCACGCTGCAGGTCCAGGCGATGGCCGCGCCCAAGTCCTCCGGCCTGTGGGACGAGGTACGCACCAAGATCACCAGCACCGCGAGCGGCCTGTCCGTGAGCGAGGGCCCGTTGGGTGCCGAGCTGAGGGGCGAGGTCGAGTCCGACGGCGAACGCCGCCAGATCCGCTACCTCGGCGTCGACGGCCCGCGCTGGCTGCTGCTGGCCATCATCAGCGGCCGGGCCGCCCTCGACGAGAAGGTCGCGGAGGAGTTCCTCGACTTCATCAGGGACATCGTCGTGGTGCGCGGCAGCGACCCGATGGCCAGGGAAGAGGCGATCCCGCTGCGCCGTCCCAACGAGAACACCCCGGAACAGGACGCGCCCGACCCCGGGCTCAACCCGTTCCAGCGAGGACCTGAAATCAGTGAGATTCGCTGACGCCTCTCATCACATAAGCTGAGTCATCATGACGAGTACGGCAGAGCCCCACAAACGCGGGGGATTGCGCGGCTTCTTCAGCCGGCTTGCCTCCCCGCAGTCCGAGATCGAAGCTCAGGAACTGCGGGAGGACGCCGACCAGGCCGGCGCCACTCCCATCGTCAGGTGCGGCGGCCGACGCCGCTTCTGCGTAGCCGGTACGCTACGTACCGTGACGCTGCGTCCCCGAGGTGGGGCGCCCGCGCTGGAGGCCGAGCTCTACGACGGGTCCGACGTGATCGACCTCGTCTGGCTCGGCCGCCGAAGGATCGCGGGCATCGAACCCGGTCGCATCGTCAAGGCCGAGGGCCTGGTCAGCATGCAGGACGGGCGCAAGGTGATGTTCAATCCACGATACGAACTGCGTCCAGGGAGCTGATCAGGTGAGCGCCGAGGCCGAGGAAGTCGCCCACGACACCGTCGAGTCGGCGGTGCGCGCCCAGCTCAGCAAGGCACTGGGCGGCGTGCGTGGCATGATCGAGGCCGCGGTGCCCACGATCGCCTTCACCGTCACGTGGATCACCACGGAGCAGCTGAAAACCTCGCTCATCGTCAGCATCGCGCTGGCGGTGCTGCTGCTCCTGGCGCGCCTCGTGCAGCGCTCCACGCCGCAGTTCGTGATCAACAGCCTCATCGGCATCGCCATCGGCGCCTTCTTCGCCAGCCGCTCGGGTGACGCGAAGGCGTACTTTCTCCCCGGAATCCTCTGGAACGCCGGCTACTCGGTGGCGATGCTCATCTCGATCGTGACCCGCTGGCCGGTCGTGGGCTTCCTCATCGGCTCGGTCACGGGTGACCCGACGGCCTGGCACAAGGACCCGGGGATCGTGCGGCTGTGCACGCGGCTGACGTGGTTGCTGATGGTGCCGTGCGTGGTGCGGGTGGCGGTGCAGTTGCCCGTCTACCTGTACGGAGGCGACGAGGCGGTGGCGGCGCTGGGCATCACCAAGATCCTGATGGGCTGGCCCCTCCAGGTCGCCGCCCTGGCCGCCATGCTCTGGCTCCTGGGCCGCGGCCGCACGCCCATCAAGCCGTCGATTGCCTGATCTTCTTTTTCTGGTTGCTGTGTGCGGCTAGGGGTGTGTGGCGGTTCTTTCCGGCCCTTTTTCCGTTACGGCCGGCCCCAGCCACCCCCACCCGCCGCACAGGGCCGGGCCCCGTCCAGGGACACGGCCGTCCAGCGTGCGTGGCCGGCCGCCGCTACGGCCGCCCCGCCGGCCACCCGACGCTGCTCGGGAAACCCCGGGCACACGTGCTTGTCAGCGGTAGCCGGGTTCGGGGCGGGCGTTATGGTGGCCCGCCCCGCACGCTGGACGGCCGTGTCCCTGGACAGAGGCCGGCCACGTGCGGCGGGTGGGGGTGGCTGCGGCTTGCCGTAACGGATGGTGGGGCTTGAAGGGAAAGTCAGTGAGAGGACAGCAGGTGCGCCAGGTCCTGCTCGACTTCTTGGTTGGCGACGAAGAGGAGCTCGTCGCCGGCTTCGAGCGGGTCGTCGGCGGTGGGGACGAGGACGCGGCCCTCGCGGAGGATGGCGACCAGGGCCGAGTCCGTGGGCCAGGGGACCGAGCCGGCGCGCTGGCCCACCACCGGGGCGTCGTCGGCCAGCGTGAGCTCCACCAGGTTCGCCTGCCCCTGGCGGAACGTCATCAACCTCACCAGATCGCCCACGCTCACCGCCTCTTCCACCAGCGCGGACAGCAGGCGCGGCGTGGAGACGGCGACGTCCACGCCCCAGGACTCGTTGAACAGCCACTCGTTCGACGGGTGGTTGATGCGGGCCACGACGCGCGGCACGCCGTACTCCGTCTTGGCCAGCAGTGAGACCACGAGGTTGACCTTGTCGTCTCCGGAGGAGGCGACGACGACGTGGCAGTTGTTGAGCCCGGCCTCGTCGAGGGAGGAGATCTCGCAGGCGTCGGCGAGCAGCCATTCGGCGCGCGGCACCGTGTCGATCTTGATGGCCTTGGGGTCGATGTCGATGAGCAGGACCTCGTGGCCGTTCTCCAGGAGTTCGGCGGCGATGGAGCGGCCGACGGCTCCGGCGCCGGCGATGGCGACGCGCATCAGTGGTCCTGTTCCGGCGCCGCGGCGAGCACCTTGTTGATCCGGTCCATGTCGTTTTCTGCGGCGATGACGTGCAGGATGTCGCCTTCCTGGACCATGGTCTCGCGCTTGACGACCAGGGCCTCGCCCATGCGGTTGACGAACGCGATCCGGGCCCCGGCCCGCTCTTCGAGGTCGACGACGCGGGTGCCGACCCAGGCGGCGTTCACCGTGACCTCGGCCAGGATGACGGTGCCGGTGGGGTCGCGCCAGAGGGGTTCCGCGCCCTCGGGCAGGACGCGGCGCAGGATCTGGTCGGCGGTCCAGCGCACGGTGGCGACCGTGGGGATGCCGAGCCGCTGGTAGATCTCGGCCCGGCGGGAGTCGTAGATGCGGGCGACGACGTTGTCGACGCCGAACGTCTCGCGGGCGACGCGGGCGGAGATGATGTTGGAGTTGTCGCCGCTGGAGACCGCCACGTAGGCGGCGGCCGACTCGATGCCGGCCTCGATGAGGACGTCGCGGTCGAAGCCGACGCCGGTGACGCGGCGGCCGCGGAATCCGGCGCGCAGGCGGCGGAACGCCTGCGGGTCCCGGTCGATGATCGCGACCGAGTGGCCGTTGTCCTCAAGGATGTGGGCGATGGTCGATCCCACCCGGCCACAACCCATGATCACTATATGCATACTCTCCGCCGTCCGCGGGTTGGCAGGTCTCGTGTATCAGTATGGCCTGATAAGGGAGCGCCGTAACTGCCGGGCGGGAGGAGAGGGCTAGCATCGGTTTACGTGGCGAAGGTAACGGATCTCCTGAAACGCGTCCTGGTCGGCAGGGCGCTGCGCAGCGGTCAGCTGCATGAACAGCTGCTTCCCAAACGCATCGCACTCCCCGTGTTCGCGAGTGACGCCCTGTCCTCGGTGGCCTACGCGCCACAGGAGATTCTGGTCATCCTTTCGCTGGCGGGTGTGTCGTTCTACCACTTCAGCCCATGGGTGGCCATCGCCGTCATCATCGTGATGCTCACGGTGGTCGCCTCGTACCGGCAGAACGTCCACGCCTACCCCAGCGGCGGCGGCGACTACGAGGTCGCCACCACGAACCTCGGCAAGAACGCCGGCCTGACCGTGGCCAGCGCGCTCATGGTGGACTACGTGCTGACGGTGGCCGTCTCGGTCGCCAACGGCGTCGACTACGTGGGCGCGACGGTGCCGTTCGTGGCCGAGCACAAGCCCACGGTCGCCATCGCCATCGTCATTCTGCTCACGGTCGTCAACCTGCGCGGCATCAGGGAGTCGGGCGCCGCCTTCGCCATCCCGACCTACGCGTTCATGGCCGCGGTCATCGGCATGATCGTCTGGGGCGGCATCCGGCTGCTGGTCCTCGACGACGACCTCAAGGCCCCCACCGCCGACTACGGGATCGTGGCCGAGCAGACGAACCTGACCTCCTTCGCCGCCGCCTTCCTGATCCTGCGCGCCTTCTCCTCCGGCTGCGCCGCCCTCACGGGCGTCGAGGCCATCAGCAACGGCGTGCCCGCCTTCCGCAAGCCCAAGAGCAGGAACGCCGCCACCACGCTGCTCATGATGGGCCTGGTCGCGATCACGATGTTCGGCGGCATCATCGCGCTCGGCCTGGTCTCCGGCGTGAAGGTCTCCGAGCACCCGGCGCTGGACATCCTCATCGACGGCAAGCCGGCCGGCGAGAGCTACTACCAGCAGCCGATCATCTCCCAGGTGGCCGACGCCGTCTTCGGCAGCGGCTCGGTGCTGTTCGTGGTGATCTCGGCGGTGACCGCGCTGATCCTCTTCCTGGCGGCCAACACCGCCTTCAACGGCTTCCCGGTGCTCGGCTCGATCCTGGCCCAGGACCGCTACCTGCCGCGCCAACTGCACACCCGCGGCGACCGGCTGGCCTTCTCCAACGGCATCGTCATCCTGGCGCTGGGCGCCTGCCTGCTGCTGTGGGGGTTCCAGGCCGACGTGAGCCGCCTGCTCAACCTCTACATCGTCGGCGTCTTCGTCTCGTTCACGCTCAGCCAGACCGGCATGGTCATCCACTGGACGCGCCACCTGAAGACCGAGACCGATCCCCGCGTACGCCACCAGATGCACCGCTCGCGGACGATCAACTTCTTCGGCGGCATCATGACCGGCCTGGTGCTGATCGTGGTGCTGCTGACGAAGTTCCTGGTCGGCGCGTGGATCGTGTGCATCGCGATGCCGATCCTGTTCCTGATGATGAAGGCGATCCGCCGCCACTACGACAACGTCGCCGCCGAGCTGGAGATCACCGAGGAGTACGAGCCGTCGATGCTCCCGGCCCGCAACCACGCGATCGTGCTCGTCTCCAAGGTGCACAAGCCGACCATGCGCGCCCTCGCCTACGCCCGCGCCACCCGCCCGTCCACGCTGGAGGCCATCACCGTCGGCGTCGAGGGCGACGAGGCCCGCCGCCTGCAGGAGGAGTGGGAACGGCGAGGCATCCCCGTCCCGCTGAAGATGCTCGACTCGCCCTACCGGGAGATCACGCAGCCCATCCTCGACTACGTCAAGACGCTGCGCCGCCGCTCGCCCCGCGACGTCATCACCGTCTTCATCCCCGAGTACGTCGTCGGCCACTGGTGGGAGCACCTGCTCCACAACCAGAGCGCGCTGCGGCTCAAGGCGCGCCTGCTGTTCAAGCCGGGCGTGATGGTGACCAGCGTCCCGTGGCAGCTGCACTCCTCCGACCGGCTCAAGGGCCGTCCCGAGCCGTTCGCGCCGGGTTCCGTACGCCGTCCCTGGCACCAGGTCATCAAGGACGAGCAGCTCACGGGGAAGAACGAGCGCTGACCAGCGCGTGGAGGCGGGCGGTGTCGGCGGCGCTCCAACCGGCCGGCGCGGCGATGGCCGCCCAGCCCCCCACCACGTTCGCGCCGTAGACGTGGCCGTGCCCGGCCGGGACGTTCAGCGCGACCGACATGTCCCCCAGCACCTGCCAGAACGTCACCAGCGGGAACCAGTTCATCTGCGGATTGACGTCCGGCCCGCGCGGCGCGGTCAGCCACTCCGGCTTGGCGTAGATGAGGTCGGTCGACCACCACACGACCGGGTCGGAGGCGTTCTGCAGATACACCACGCGCGGCCGCTCCCACGGCCCCGGCGGCCAGGACAGGTCATCCGGATACTGCCCGAAGCGCACCGTCCTGCCCTGCTCGTACACCGGCCGCCACACCGGGCTGTCCGGCTCACGCCCCGCGGTCACCGCCCGCCAGATCGGGTTGGCGTCCGGCGGTCCCACGAACAACGCCCCGTCGGCCCTGCTCACCAGATCCGGCAGGTCGCGGAAGGCGCCTTCGAGCTCGAAGCTGCCCAGGCTCTCCCCTGACAGGACCAGCAGCGGCCGTTCGCCCGGCGGCAGCCGTTCCCACCGTGCGCGCACCGCGTCGAACAGCGCCGCGCCCGCCCGCGCCGCCTTGCCGCGGTCCACCAGGAACGACACCCAGCTCGGCAGGTAGGAGTACTGCAGGGCGACCATCGCGCTGTCGCCGTTGTACATGTACTCCAGGCTGTCGGCGATCTGCTCGTCCACCCACCCCGTGCCCGTCGTCCCCAGCACCGCGAGCACAGGGCGCGCGAACGCGCCCGTCCTTTCCAGCTCCCGTACGGCCAGCGCCGCCTGGGCCGCCGGTGTGGGAGCCGCCTGCAGGCCCACGTAGACCCGGATCGGCTCGGCGGGCCGCTTCCCGGAGAAGGCGCGCAGCCGGGGCGTCGCGATAGCGCTCCCGGTGAAGTTGCGGCCCTCGCGCCCCAGGGCGTCCCAGCCCACCAGCGAACCCGCGCCGCCGGACACCTTCACCGAACCCGGCCGCCGCACCCCGGGATCGGTGGTGCCGTTGGCGACCGACGAGGCGTCGTTGACCGCGTTGACGAACCCCGAGAACAGCACGTCGTTGGCCAGCACCCCGACGACGGCGGTCACGATGACGATTGCGGTGGCCTGGGCGATGGGCACCGGGACGAAGCGGTCCAGCCAGGTGATCAGTTTGCGGCCGCCGAGCCGTACCGACCGGGCCAGGAGCAGGAAGAGCGCGAACAGCGCGACGCTCAGCGCCAGGATCGCCGGCGGGAACCAGGTGATCTGCCTGGTCATCCCCATGAGCGCGCGCAGGTCGCCCTGCCAGCCGAGGCTGTACCACAGCGTCACGCCCGCCAGCGTGGCGCACACCGCGATCAGCACCCGCCAGGCCAGCACCCGCCCCCGCTCGGGCAGCCGGTAGCCGATCAGCGCCCGTCCCGCCGCGCCCGCGCTCGCGCCCACGGCGTAGCCGATGATGCCGGTGACCCCGCCCATCGCGCCCTGCATGACCCACGGCCTGGGCAGCAGCGTCGGGGTGAGCGAGGCGCAGAAGAACAGCGTGGCGGCCAGCGTGCCCCCGAACCCGAGCCGCCGTCGTACCACCCGCCCCTCGTGCATGGCTACATAGCGTAGTTAAGGTGGTGCTCGGTGGAGTCGGCCGGGTGAGGGCCTAGGCTGTACTGCTGTGGAACAGGCAACTCTCGAGCTGACGGTAGGCCCGGTCGCGCATGGCGGCTGGTGCGTGGCACGCCATGAGGGGCGGGTGGTGTTCGTACGCCACGCACTGCCCGGAGAGCGAGTCCGTGCCCGGGTCACCGAGGAGACGACCCGGTTCCTGCGCGCCGACGCCGTCGAGATCCTCCAGGCCTCGCCCGACCGGGTCGTGCCGCCGTGCCCGTACGCCGGTCCCGGCCGGTGCGGTGGGTGCGACTGGCAGCACGTCACGCTGGAGGCCCAGCGGGCCATGAAGGCCGACGTGGTCGCCGAGCAACTGCGCCGCCTGGCCGGGATCGAGCGCGAGATCGTGGTGGAGGAGGTTCCTGGGGCCAAGGACGGGCTCGGGTGGCGTACGCGCGTCCAGTTCGCCGCCACGCCCGGCGGCGAGCTCGGCTTCCGCCACCACCGCTCCCACGACATCGAGGTCGTCGACGCCTGCCTCATCGCCCACCCCGAGGTGGAGGCGGTGGGCGCCGAGGCGCACAACTGGAAGGGCGCCGCCGGGGTGGAGGTCATCGCGTCGTCGAGCGGCGAGCGCAACGTCGTCATCGCGCCCCGCCCGCGCCGCACCGTCGCCGTCCCCGACCTGGAGGCGCCCGCCTCCATCCTCGTCAACCAGGGCAAGGGTCGCAGCGACGCCCGCCACGGCTCCGGCAACCTCCACGAGCGGGCGGACGACCGCGAGTTCCGGGTGACGGGCAGCGGCTTCTGGCAGGTGCACCCCGGCGCCGCGGAGACCCTCCTGGACGCCGTCCTCACCTACGGCCAGCCCGAACCCGGCGAATGGGCGCTGGACCTGTACTGCGGCGTGGGCCTGTTCGCCGCCGCGCTGGCCGAGCGGGTGGGCGACGAGGGCGCCGTCTTCGGCCTCGAATCGGAGGCCGCCGCCGTCCGCGACGCCCGCGCCAACCTGCGCGACCTCCCCCAGGCCAGGGTGGAGAGAGGCCGGGTGGAGGAGGCCCTGGACCGCTTCCAGATCGAACGCGCCGACCTGGTGGTCGTCGACCCGCCCCGTTCGGGCCTGGGCCGCGAGGTGGTGGACCGCATCGCCTCGCTGGAGGCGGCCAGGATCGTCTACGTCTCCTGCGACCCGGCGACCCTGGCCCGCGACCTGGCCTGGCTGGACGAACGCGGCTACCCCCTCACCGACCTGCGCGCCTTCGACGCCTTCCCGATGACCCACCACGTGGAGTGCGTGGCCCTGCTGGTCAAGGCCTAGAAAGAGGCTTTGACCAGCAGGTACGCAACAACACTCAACCCCGGCGTCGACCCGGGCCGTGGGGGTTCCTGTGGGCCGGCGACCATCACGGACCAGCTGGATACAGGAACAGCTCTGCCCATCACCTGGGCAGAGCGACTGCAGACGCCCAGGCGGCCGGGAGCCCCACTCTGGCCGTCTCGGGGGCGGGGCCATAGGTCGGGGCGGACCCCTTGACGATTGTTCACCATTGATTGATTAGCGTTGCGGACCCGAATCCAATCAATCGTCCAACGGTAGACCTTGGGAGTCAGCAACTGTCAGGGGGGGCGGCAAAGGCTGCCCTCGTTCCACAAGGGAGTGTGCATGCGCAAGATCATGCTCGTCGCGGCTGCGGCCGTGATCGCGGTGAGTGCAACCGGCGCCCTGCCCGCGCAGGCGTCGGCCAAGGCAGCCCTCGATTGCCCGAGTGGAAGTTTCTGCCTCTACGATGGCAACGGTGTCAGGTTCTATTCCGTGCCTCTGATCTGCGCGTTCGTCAACATCGGAGCCCAAGGTCTAGGCGACCGTGCCCGCGCGGCCAGGAACAACACCACGGTCCCGGTCAATCTCGCGAACTGGAACGGGAGCGCCTGGGTACACATCACCCAGGTGCCTAGGAACGGCGGCGAGAGCTTCCTCCCGGCGCCCCCGACCACGGACGGCGTTCATTACATCTGCTAGTCAGCAAGGCATTCGAGACCACACGCGCCGCGCGTAGGTCCCGGCAAGAGCCCGTCCCCTCCGTGCGGCACCGGGGACGGGCTTCCTACGGCGCATCGCCGCCCTGACCGGCGATCGACACGACTACGTCGAAGGATCCAGGCCAGAAGGGGGCGCTGACGACGCATGAGTGACGCACGATCATGAAGCGGCAGGAGATCGACCGGAGCAGGCTCAAGGTCACGAGCCGCCGGCAGATCGCCCAGCTACGGGCCCAGCGAGCCCACCAGCGGCAATGGCGAAAAACTCAGAACCTTGTCCGGCTGGGCAGGAAGATTCACTTCATCGTGCTGACGGCGCTGCTAGCCGCCATGGTGATCGCGCTGGTGCTCGGGCTGGGAGGGGTGTTCGAGAACCCGCCGTAGCCGGAATCCGTCGGAGCCGGGTGGCTCGATCGGCACGCGGCGCCATGTGATGATCAGCGATCGCAGCCCGGCCGCGGCGGTCATGCCCGCGGCCAAGAAGCCAGCGACGGCCCAGGGCATGGGCCGTTCTCCGGTGATCCATGCCGCCGTCACATAGAGGGAGAAGAACGCCGCCCCGGAGGCGACAAGTGTCACGAGGGGGTGGTGCGTGAGCTGCCGATGCCACCAGGCGAACGCCCTGGCCGGAGGCCGCAGCGCCGTCGCGATCGCCACGAGGACCTTCTCGATCGCCGTCATGCCAGGGCTACAGCCAGCCCATGCGCTGGGCGGTGCGGATGGCCTCCAGGCGGTTCTGGGCGTTGAGTTTGGTCATGGCGCTGGACAGGTAGTTGCGGACGGTGCCTTCTGTCAGGTGGAGTTCGGTGGCGATACGGGAGATGGGGGCGCCGTCGCCGGCCAGGCGCAGGGCGTCGCGTTCGCGTTCGGTCAGCGGGCTGTCGCCGGCGGCCATCGCGGCGGCGGCCAGTTCGGCGTCGAGGTAGCGGCCGCCGGCCATCACCTTGCGGATGGCCATCGCCAGCTCTTCGGCGGAGGCGTCCTTGCCCAGGAATCCGCTGACTCCGGCGGCCATCGCGCGGCGCAGGTAGCCGGGGCGGCCCAGGCTGGTCAGGATGACGATCTTGCACTGGTCGCTGATCTGCTCGGCGGCGGTCAGGCCGTCCATGCCGGGCATCTCGATGTCGAGGACGGCCACGTCGGGGTTGTGGGCCCGGACCGCGGGGACCACCTCGTCGCCGCGGCCGACCTGGGCGACGACCTCGATGCCGTCCTCAAGGTCGAGCAGGGCGGCGAGGGCGCCGCGGATCAGGTGCTCGTCGTCGGCGAGCAGTACGCGCGTGGTCATACCGCGGCCCGCAGCAGGTAGACGCCGTCGGCGGCGCCGGCGCTCAGCGTGCCGCCCGCCGCGCTCAACCGCTGGGACAGGCCGCGCAGCCCGCCGGGCTCGCCGGCGTCCGCCGAGATCCCGTCGTTGGACATCTCCAGCACCCCATTCTTGATCGTGATCGTGCACCGCTGGGCGGTGCTGTGCTTGAGGATGTTGGTGGCACCCTCGCGTACCACCGCGGCCAGCAGCGTGCGGGCCTCGGCGGGCAGGTCGCCGGTGTCGTCGGTGTCGATCGCGCAGTGCACGTCCGCCGCCTCCAGCACGGCGCGCACGCTCGCGAGCACCTCGCCGAGGTCGAGCGCCCGATAGTTCTGTACGGCGGTGCGAACCTCCCGCAACGACCGCCTGGCCAGGTCCCGTACCTCGAACATCTCCGCCGCCGCCCGCTCGGGGTCGGCGCCCAGCGTGGTCTCGGCCCGCCCGACCCCGGCGGCGATGTCGGCGAGGCTCTGCCCGAGCAGGTCGTTGAGGTCGCGGGCGAAGCGCAGCCGTTCCTCCGACACGGCCAGCGCCGCCTTGGCCTCCTGGCCTTCGTGGGCCTCCTGGGCGATCCGCCAGATCCGGACGTTGGCCAGCGTGCCGCCGGTCACGATCACCAGCAGGACCAGCAGGATGCCCAGGGCCGGGAGACCGCCGAGAACGGCCACGAACACGCCGGTCAGGGCGGCGACGACGGCGGCCGTGGTCCAGAAGACGCGTCTGCTCAGGAACGGCGACGCGATCGCCAGCCACACCGGCACCAGCCAGAACATGGTGAAGGCGGTGAACACGAGCGCGATGACGGCGGTGACCGCCAGAAGCAGGGTCGGCCGCCGCCCGCCGCGGGTCGCGATGCGCAAGGGCCGGGTGGACAGGGCGTAGAAGACCACGAGCACGACGAGGAAGGCGATGATCGCGGGCTTGGGCGCCCAGTTCTCCTCCAAGGCGAGGCCGAGCTGGGCGAGGCTGAGGAAGGCGGTCAGGTTGATGAAGTCGCAGGAGTACAGGACCAGCCACCGGATCCTGTCGAGCTTGCTGGCCCGGATCATGCCGGCACCGCCGCGCGCAGGAGGAACTCGTCCGAGCCCGTGGCCGAGGCGGAGAACGTGCCGCCGGCGGCGGTCAGCCGTTCCGACAGGCCGCGCAGGCCGCTGCCGGTCATGCGCTGGGGTCCCTTCACGCCGTTGTTGCGGATCTCCAGCACGCCCCGGTCGATGGTGATGGAGCAGCGCGTGGCCGTACTGTGCTTGAGGATGTTGGTGGCGCCCTCGCGTACCGCCCACGCGAGCAGCGAGCGGGCGGCGGGTGACAGGTCGTCGGTGCCGGCCTCGATCGTGCAGCGGGCGCCGGCGGCCTCCAGGGCGGCGCGTACGGTGGCCAGTTCGCGAGACAGGTCGAGCGAGCGGTAGCCCTCGACGGCGGCCTGGACCTCGGCGAGCGCGCCCCCGGCCAGCTCGCGGACCTGGGCCATCTCGCCCGCGGCGCGGCCGGTGTCCTTGGCCGACAGCTTCGCCGCCAGCTCGCTCTTGAGGCTGATCACCGACAGGCTGTGGCCGAGCAGGTCGTGCAGGTCGCGGGCGAAGCGCAGCCGTTCCTCGGCGACGGCCAGGCGGGACTTGGCGGTCTGGCTCTCGTGCGCCTCCCTGATCGTGCGCCCGAGCCACACCCACAGCCACATGGCCAGCGGGGTCAGCACCAGGGTGACCGCCTCGCCCAGCACGGCCAAGGGCACGGAGATCTGGGCGACGAGGATGGTTACGGGGATGGTGATGGCGGCCAGGGCCGTACCGACGGCGACGCTCACCCGCCACGGGAAGTGGATCGCCACGCCGGCCAGCCACAGACCGGCGACGATCTCCCAGGTGCTGACACCGAGCCCCGGCGGGATGAGCGCGACCGCGGCCAGCATGGCCACCCCCGAGACGACCAGCAGGACGGTGGGCCTGGGCTTGTCGTCGTAGGCGGCGCGCAGGATGAACGGGAAGAGGGCGAACTGCGTCAGCAGGAGCGCGATGACCAGCAGCGCGTGTCCAGCGGAGATCGTGCGGTTGCCGACGAGGCCGAGCAGCATGAAGACGAAGGCGACCGCGATGAACGCGATCATGCCGTCCATCCAGTAGAGCAGCACTTTCCTGGCCAGCTCCGGCCGGGCCGCCATCAAACGCTCCTCCTCCGGCAAATACCCCCTGACCGGAGAATCCTACTGTTCACGCACGGGTGCGCCAGAGGATTCGGGACACGGCCTGCGGTGGGGCGGCTCCGCGCAGCGACAGCCAGGCCAGCTCGTAGCGGGCGGCGAACGTCGTCAGCTTGCGCGCGTCGATCTCGCCGAGGTCGCCGGGGCCGCGCAGGACCGAGGTGAGCGCTAGGCTTCGCCACGCCTGGGCGGGGTCGGTGATCCCCAGCGTCCGCGTGACCTGCCCATGAGCCGCCCGTACGGCTTCCGCCACCCGCCGCATCCGGCCCTCGGGCGCGTCACGGGGCTCGATGGCGGCCAGCAGGTTCACCGTGGAGATCCGGGCACCGGCGTCGTGGGTGAGCTTGAGCAGCGCCGCGTCGCGTTCTGACAGCCCGCCGGGCCCCAGCGGGAAGGTGAAGGTGAGGTGCAGCGGCCGCTCCTGCTGCAGCGCGCGCAGCGCTCTGGCCCGGCGCAGCACCACGTCGGCGTTGGCGCTGTCGCGGATCTCGAAGTCGGCGAAGCGGGCGTCGAACGCGCTCACCACCCGGCGGTAGGCGGCGGTCAGTGAGGTGGTGCCGTCGCAGGCGTCGGCCAGTTCCCTGCCCGCGGGACCGCCGAAGGACAGGCCGGCGTCGGCGCCGCCGGCGCGCAGCTTGCCGATGCGGTTGGCGACCGGGTTGCTGCCGGGGTCGAGCTTGCCGCCCCACTTGGGCACGCAGCCGTCGCCGCCGGAGACCACGTGGCCGAGCGCGTACCAGCGCACGCCGGTGCGGCGGCTGTGGTCGGGCAGGTCGAACTCGGGCGTGCGGGCGGTGTCGACGAACGCCAGGAACGCGCTGGGCGCCTCGGCGGCTAAAGGCCGCGGGGTGGCGGTGACCGTCGGCGACGGGGGCTTGACGGGGGCGGCCACCGGGGTCTCGGGGGTGGCCTGGGCCGGGAGCAGCCATACGGCCACGCCGGTGGCGGCGGCCAGAGCCAGGGCCGCCGCCATCACGATGGAGCGCGGGGGAGTGCCCGGCTCTCTGTTGCGCCGGCTGTTCGGCATAAGCGACCCTTCGTGGCTGGGCAGCTACCGAAAGTGAAACTAGCAAGGGTACACGCGGGCGCGGGGCCGTTCTCCGGATTTAATGGGCCTATGAAGTTGAGGATCTTCACCGAACCGCAGGAAGGCGCCTCCTACGACGAGCTGCTGGCCGTCGCGCGGGCCACCGAGCGGCTGGGGTTCGACGCGTTCTTCCGTTCCGACCACTATCAGCGCATCGGCCAGGGTGACCCGGGCAGCGGCTCCACCGACGCCTGGATCACCCTGGCGGGGCTGGCCAGGGAGACCTCCCGCATCCGGCTCGGCACCCTGGTCTCGCCCGCGACCTTCCGCCTGCCTGGCCCGCTGGCGATCAGCGTCGCCCAGGTCGACCAGATGAGCGGCGGCCGGGTCGAGCTCGGCTTCGGCACCGGCTGGTACGAGAACGAGCACACCTCCTACGGCATCCCGTTCCCGCCGGTCGGGGAGCGTTTCGACCGGTTCGAGGAGCAGCTGCGCATCGTCACCGGCCTGTGGAGCGCCGAGGGCCCCTACTCCTTCGACGGCGCCCATTACCAGCTCAAGGACTCGCCCGCGCTGCCCAAGCCGGCGCAGCGCCCGCACCCGCCGATCATCATCGGCGGCTTCGGCGCCAAGCGCACGCCCCGCCTCGCGGCGAAGTACGCCGACGAGTTCAACGTGCCCTTCCGCACCGTGGACGAGAGCGGCACCCACTTCGACACGGTACGGCAGGCCGCCGACGCGGCCGGTCGCACGGTGCGCATGTCGGTGGCCCAGACCGTCTGCGTGGCCGCCGACCAGGCCGGGCTGGAGCGCCGGGCCGGGGCGATCGGCACCGACCTGGCCCAGCTGCGCGCCAACGGCCTGGCCGGGACGCCGGCCGAGGTGCTGGGCAAACTGGAGCAGTTCTCCAAGGTGGGCGCCGAGCGCGTGTACCTGCAGGTCATGGATCTGACCGACCTCGACCACCTGGAGCTGATCGCCGCCGAGATCCTGCCCCACGTGTGAAGCAGCCGCGGGCGGGCGGCGATTTTGATTGGCGCCGCCCGTACCGGATAAGTCAGACTTCCGGAGTGCTACTGACGATCTCGACCACCGCCGAGCCGGCCACTGACCTGGGCTTCCTGCTGCACAAGCACCCCGACCGGGTGCAGGAGTTCCGTCAATCGACGGGAACGGCGACGGTCTTCTATCCAGAAGCGGACGAGCGACGATGCACCGTGGCCCTGCTGCTGGAAGTGGACCCGGTGGCGCTGGTCAGGTCGAGCGGCAAGAGCTCGCCCGACTTCAGCCTGTCGCAGTACGTCAACGACCGGCCGTACGCCGCCTCGTCGCTGATGGCGGTGGCGCTGGCGGACGTGTTCAGGACGGCGCGGGCCGGGCGGTGCAAGGCACGGCCCGAGCTGCCGGGGACGCCGCTGCCGCTGGAGATCGCGCTGGTCTGCAGGGGTGGGGCGGATCTGGCCCGCGGGGTGTTCGAGCCGCTCGGGTGGGCGGTGGAGGCGCAGGCCGTACCGCTGGACGAGGGGTTTCCCGAGTGGGGCGACTCGCGGTACGTGCGGTTGACGCTGCGCGGGACGCTGCGGCTGGCCGACGCGCTCAACCAGCTGTACGTGCTGCTGCCGGTGCTCGACGACGCCAAGCACTACTGGGTCGCGCCCGACGAGGTGGACAAGCTGCTGCGGGCCGGTGAGGGATGGCTGCGCGAGCACCCGCTGCGCGGCGTGATCGCCCGCCGGTACCTGGGGCGGCGCTGGACGCTGGCCCGCTCGGCGCTGGCCCGGCTGGCCGAGCTCGGCGACGAGACCGAGGAGCAACTGGAGCCCGCGGTGTCGGAGGAGGCCGCGCCGGACGAGACCGCAGCGGACGAGGCGGTGGCGGCCGAGACCGAAGAGGCCCTGGCCGAGACGCCGGAGACACAGGAGACACAGGAGACACAGGAGACACAGGAGACGCGGGCGGAGTCCGGCGAGCCGGGGAAGGCGAAGGCGCGGCCGCTCAACGTGCTGCGCCGTGAGGCGGTCCTGGCGACCCTGGAGGAGCTGGGCGCCACCAGCGTGATCGACCTCGGCTGCGGCCAGGGCGAGCTGGTCGGCGCGCTGCTGGCCAGGCCGCGGTTCGCCCGTGTCGCCGGCACGGACGTCTCGCCGCTGGCGCTGGCCATCGCCGCCCGCAAGCTGCGCCTGGAGCGCATGTCCGACAGCAAGCGGGCCAGGCTCACCCTGTTCCAGGGCGCGCTGACCTACACCGACAAGCGCTTCGCGGGCTACGACGCCGCGGTGCTCATGGAGGTCGTCGAGCACGTCGACCCGCCCAGGCTCGCCGCGCTCGAGCGGGTGGTGTTCGGCGCGGCCAAGCCGCAGCACGTGCTCGTGACCACGCCGAACGTCGAGTACAACGTGCGCTACGAGTTCCTGGACGGATTGCGCCACCGCGACCACCGCTTCGAGTGGACGCGGGCGGAGTTCGCCGCCTGGTGCGCGAGCGTGTGCGAGCGGTTCGGCTACACCGTCGGCATCAGGCCGGTCGGCGAGGAGGACCCCGAGCTGGGGCCCTCGACTCAGATGGGGGTTTTCACTCGTGGTTAGCGTTCCCGAGCTGTCTCTCGTGGTGCTGGTGGGGGTCTCGGGCAGCGGGAAGTCGACGTTCGCCGCCAAGCACTTCAAGCGGACGCAGATCATCTCCTCCGACTTCTGCCGCGGCCTGGTCTCCGACGACGAGAACGACCAGAGCTCCACCCCCGCCGCCTTCGACCTGCTCCACCACATCGTGGGCGTACGGCTCAGCCGCGGCCTGTTCACCGTGGTCGACGCCACCAACGTGCAGTACCAGGCCCGCAAGAGCCTCATCGAGCTGGCCAGGCGGCATGACGTGCTGGCCGACGCCGTCGTCCTCGACGTACCCGAGGAGGTGGCGATCGCGCGCAACGAGACGCGGCCCGACCGCGACTTCGGCCCCGGCGTCGTCATCCGGCAGCGCAAGGACCTGCGCCGCTCGCTCGGCAAGATCAACAAGGACGGCTTCAGGAAGGTCCACGTGCTGCGCGGCCTCGACGAGATCGAGAACGCGCAGGTCACCTACGAGAAGGCGTGGAGCGACCTGCGGCACCTGCGCGGGCCGTTCGACATCATCGGCGACGTGCACGGCTGCCGCGCGGAGCTGGAGCGGCTGCTGGCCGAGCTCGGCTGGCAGGGTACGCACCACCCGGAGGGCCGCACCGCGGTCTTCGTCGGCGACCTGGTCGACCGCGGCCCCGACACGCCCGGCGTGCTGCGCATCGTCATGGACATGGTCGAGGCGGGCACCGCCATCTGCGTCGCCGGCAACCACGAGCAGAAGCTCGTCCGCGCGATGAACGGCCGCAAGGTCCGCGTCGCGCACGGCCTGCAGGAGTCGCTCGACCAGCTCGCCGCGAGCGACCCGGCCTTCGTCGAGCGGGCGCGGACGTTCATGGACGGCCTGCTCAGCCACTACGTCCTCGACGACGGCAAGCTCGTCGTGGCGCACGCCGGCCTCAAGGAGGCCTACCACATGCGCGCCTCCGGGCGCGTGCGCGCGTTCGCGCTCTACGGCGACACCACGGGCGAGACCGACGAGTACGGCCTGCCCGTGCGCTACCCGTGGGCCGAGGAGTACCGGGGCCGGGCCATGGTCGTCTACGGCCACACCCCGACCGTCAAGCCGGAGTGGGTCAACAACACGATCTGCCTCGACACCGGCGCCGTGTTCGGCGGCGAGCTGACCGCGCTGCGCTACCCCTCGCGCGAGCTCGTCTCCGTGCCCGCCGAGCAGGTCTGGTACGCCCCGGTCAAGCCGCTCGGCGGCTACACCCGCGACCCGGGCCAGCTCGACATCAACGACGTCCAGGGCACCCGTTACGTCGAGACGCGCTTCGGCCCGCGGGTCAAGGTGTTCGACACCAACGCCGCCGCGGCGCTGGAGGTCATGAGCCGCTTCGCGGTGGACCCGCGCTGGCTGATCTACCTGCCGCCGACCATGGCGCCGCCGGAGACCTCCCAGCTCGACGGCTACCTGGAGCACCCGGCGCAGGCGTTCGAGGAGTTCGCCGCCGCCGGGGTCACCGAGGTGGTGTGCGAGGAGAAGCACATGGGCTCGCGGGCGGTGGCCGTACTGGCGAGGACGCCCGAGGCCGCGGCGGCGCGCTTCGGCGTGACGGACGGCAGCGCGGGGGAGATCTTCACGCGCACCGGGCGGCGCTTCTTCGACGACACCGCGCCGCTGGTGGAGCGGCTGCGCGCGGCCGTGGCGCCGCTGTGGGACGAGCTCGGCGCCGACTGGGTGGTGCTCGACTGCGAGCTGCTGCCGTGGTCGGCGAAGGCGGGCGAGCTGATCAGGTCGCAGTACGCCTCCGTCGGCGCGGCGGCGCGCACGGCGCTGCCCATGGCCACCTCGGTCCTGGAGGCGGCGGCCGGGCGCGGCCTGGATGTGAGCGATCTGCTGGACCGCACCCGGCGCCGCCAGGACAACGCCGCTCGCTTCCGCGAGGCTTATGCGCGCTACTGCTGGCCCGTGGACGGCCTGGAGGGGGTACGGCTGGCGCCGTTCCAGATCCTGGCCTGCGGGGACGGGCAGAGCGGCCGCAACACCGCGCTGGAGCCGCACGCGTGGCACCTGTCCGCGCTGGGCCGCCTGGACTCCGAGCTGATCACGCCGACCAGGCACGTGTTCGTGTCGCTCGACTCGGACGACTCGCGGGCTGCGGCGACGGCCTGGTGGGAGTCGCTGACGGCGGCCGGGGGCGAGGGCATGGTGGTCAAGCCCGCCGCGTACACGCCAGGACGGGTGCAGCCCGGCGTCAAGGTGCGCGGGCGGGAGTACCTGCGCATCATCTACGGCCCCGACTACACCGAGGCGCTGGAGGTGCTGCGCCGGCGCTTCCTCGGCAAGAAGAGATCGCTGGCCCTGCGCGAGCACGCGCTGGGTCTGGAGGCGCTGTCGCGGCTGGCCGAGGGCGAGGCGATGTGGCGCGTGCACGAGCCCGTCTTCGCCGTGCTGGCGATGGAGACCGAGCCCGTGGACCCGCGCCTCTGACAACTTCCGGTCGCCGGGTCGCAACTTCCGCGGGTGCCGGGGGCCGTGGCGCCGATCGTACGGTGGCGGTCCCAACGGCGTTCGGAAGGAAGTCGTCATGAGATCGTCCCTGCTCGCGGGGCTCTGCCTGCTCCTCGTCTCGGGGGCCGCGCACGCCGCGGTCCCCGAGACCACCACCGTGGTCGAACTGGACTCCGGCCGGATCCGCGGCCAGACCGAAGCCGCGGTCACCACCTTCAGCGGCATCCGGTACGCGCGTGCCCCCGTCGGCCCGCTGCGCTGGAAGGAACCCGTCAGGCCCGAGCCGTGGACGGGCGTGGCCGACGCCACCAAGCCGGGCGAGCAGTGCACGCAGGCGGAGGCGGGCAAGCGGGTCGGCGCGGAGGACTGCCTGTTCGTCAACGTCACCGTCCCGGCCAAGCGCACGGGCAAGCGGCTGCCGGTGATGGTGTGGCTCCACGGGGGCGGCTTCACCACCGGCTCCGGCGCCGACTACGACGCCCGCCGCCTGGCCGCCAAGGGCGGCGTCATGGTGGTGACGGTCAACTACCGGCTCGGCGCGTTCGGCTACCTCGGCCTGCCCGGCCTGTCCGGCTCCGGCACCTTCGGCCTGGCCGACCAGCTGGAGGCGCTGCGCTGGACCAAGCGCAACGCCGCGGCCTTCGGCGGCGACGCGGGCAACGTGACGGTGTTCGGGGAGTCGGCCGGCGGGATGAGCACCTGCGCCCTGCTCACCTCCCCGGCCATGCGCGGGCTGGCCGACCGGGCGATCATCCAGTCCGGCTCCTGCATGCTGGAGTGGGTCAGCGGCACGTACCTGCCGATCCCCGGCATGCCGTCCTTCACGCCCTATGTCCCGCTGAAGGCCAACCACGCCACGGGCCTTGAGGCGGCGAAGAAACTGGGCTGCCCGGCGGGCCGCGAACTGGAGTGCCTGCGGGCCAAGCCCGCCGATGCGCTGATGCCGGTCAACGAGAGCTTCTCCAGCAGTCTCGCGTACGGCACGCCGCTGCTGCCCCGCGAACCCGCCGAGGCGCTGCGCCAGGGCAGGTTCCTGAAGATCCCGGTGCTGTCCGGCGGCACCAGGGACGAGGGCAACGGCTTCGTATCCGGCGCCGCCCAGGCCGGATTCCCTGTGACGGCGGAGAACTACCCGCGGCTCATGAAGGGCGCCTTCGGCACGCACGCCGAGGCCGCGATGAGGAAGTACCCGCTGTCGGCCTACCGGAGCCCGGCCCTGGCCTGGGCCACCGTGGCCAGTGACCGGGCCTGGGCCTGCCCGACGCTCTGGGCGGACCGGGAGATGGCCGAGCACACCCGGGTCTACGCCTACGAGTTCGCCGACGAGAAGGCGCCCAACATCGGGCGGGTGCCGGCCGGCTTCCCGCCGGGCGCGCAGCATGCCAGTGAGCTGCCGTACCTGTTCGACCTGGGCGGGCAGCCCTGGGACGACCTCACCGCCGGGCAGTGGCGCCTGGCCGACCAGATGATCGACGCCTGGACCTCCTTCGCCCGCACCGGCCGGCCGTACGGCTGGCCCGCCTTCACCGGCGGGCGCGCCGTCAGTCTCAAACCGGCCGAGCAGGGCGGCATCGGACCCGTCGACCTGGACCGGGCGCACCAGTGCGGGTTCTGGAGCGGGACACTGAGGTGATGACAGACTCGGCAGGCATGATCAGGGTGCTGCTCGTCGACGACGACCCGATGGTCCGCGGCCACCTGCGGACCATCCTCGGCTCCAGCCCGGAGATCGAGGTCGTGGGGGAGGCGCGCGACGGGGCGGAGGCGGTCGAGGAGGTCCTGCGGGGGCGGCCCGACGTGGTGCTCATGGACCTGCGGATGCCCGGCGTCGACGGCGTCACGGCCACCGGGGAGATCGCCGCGCTGGCCGGCCCGCCCACCGTGATCGCGCTGACCACCTTCGACTCCGACACCCACGTGCGCGCCGCGCTGGCCGCCGGGGCGAGCGGATACCTGGTCAAGACCACGCCCGCCGAGGACCTGCTCAACCTCATCAGAGTCGCCGCCGGCGGGCACGTGGTCATGTCGCCGATCGCCGCGCGCCGCCTGGTGACACAGTCCGCGCGCGGCGAGAGCGCCCGCGCCAGGGTCGAGGAACTGGCCGAGCGCGACCGCGAGGTGCTCGTCTGCCTGGGCGAAGGGCTCACGAACCCGGAGATCGCGCAACGACTGTTCCTGTCGGAGACGACCGTGAAGAGCTACGTCTCGCGGCTGCTGACCAAGCTCGGCCTCACCCACCGCACCCAGGCCGCGCTGCTGGCCCACCGGGCGGGGCTGCTGCCGGGTGACCCGCCGTGACCAGGCCCGACCTCACCGCGGGCGACCGCCGTACCGTGGTGCTGGCCTCGTGGGGCGCGGCCGTCGTGTGCGCGATCACGCAGGTCTTCCTGTTCGCGGGCGGCGGTCAGGTCGCGGAGCTGGTCGTGAACCTCCTGGTCGACGTCTGTCTTCTCGGCGTGGTACGGCTCCCGCGTACCGTCGGCGCGCTCACCCTGGCCGCCACGGCGGCGCTGGCCCTGAGCGCGGGAACCACGCAGGCGTCCGCTCCGCTGGCGGCGCCGCTCGTGGTGTCGTTCCTGGTGTACCTGCTGCCGTGGCGCCAGGCGTTCGCCTTCGCCGCCGCGCTGGCCCTGCTGGCGATCCCGATCTGGGCGCCGGCCTGGACCGCGCTGTACTTCGCCCTGTCGGCCACGGCGCTGCCCGCCGTCGTGGCGCTCTGGCTCAAGACCCGCTACGAGCTGATCGGCTCGCTGCGGCGGCGGGCCGAACTGGCCGACGCCGAACGCCGCCTGCTGGCCGAACGCGCCGAGGTCGCCGAGCGGCGGCGGCTGGCCGCCGAGATGCACGACATCGTCACCCACCACGTCACCGAGATCGTGCTGAACGCCGAGGCGCTGCGCGTCACCGCCCGCGAGGAGTCCGCCCGCACCGCGGCCGACCAGATCCGCCGGGCCGGGGCGCGCACGCTCAACGAACTGCGCGAGCTGATGCAGGTGGTCGCCGGTGACGAACTGCCGGGCAAAAGCGTGGGCGGCCGGCCGCCCGACCACGACACCGGGGGCGACCTGGCGGAGCTGGCCTCGGGCGAGGGGGTCACGCTCGCGGTCTCGGGTGACGCCTCGGCGGTGCCCGCGGTGGTGGCACGGGCGGCGTACCGGGTGGTTCAGGAGTCGCTGACCAACGCCCGCAAGCACGCGCCCGGCGGCGCGGTGACGGTCTCGCTCGCCTACTTTGCCGACCGGGTGGAGGTCGAGGTCCGCAACCAGGCGCCCCTGTCCTCCCCCGCGCCCGAACTGGCCGCGGCCGGTTCCGGGATGGGGCTGACCGGGCTGCGCCGCAGGGTGTCGCTGCTGGGCGGGGAGTTCGCGGCCGAGGGCGACGGTCAGGGTGGTTTCGTGGTGACCGCCACGATCCCCACCGACCAGCGTCCGTGAAATGTCGGTGGCGGGTGCCAGACTCCTGCGGCATGAGCGTAGATGTGCGGCTGCGGGCCGTGGAGCAGGCCGACCTTGAGGTGTTCTTCGAGCAGGAGCACGACGAGGAGGCCAGCGCGCGGGCCAACTTCCCCTCCCGCCCGCGCGAGCGGTTCATGAACCACTGGCGGGCCAACATCCTCGGCGACCCCGACGTGCTGGTCAGGACCGTCACCGTGGACGGCGTGACGGCGGGCAACATCGTGTCCTGGACCGAGGAGAGCCGCCGCTTCCTCGGCTACTGGCTGGGCCGCGAACACTGGGGCAAGGGCGTCGGCACGCGGGCGCTGACCCTCTACCTCCAGGAGGAGAAGGCCCGCCCGCTGCACGCCGACCCGCACAAGGGCAACACCGGTTCGGTGCGGCTGCTGGAGAAGCTCGGCTTCCGGCACGCGGGCACGATCGTCCACGACGGCGAGGAACACTTCATGCTCATCCTCGACTGACCCCTGGACTTCGAGACTCCCGAACTCTCCGGGACCTCTGGACCCGGGAGGTTGACCCTCACTGTGGGTCAGGGGTGGGCGGGGAGGGGTTGGCGGGTGCGCTGGGCGTGGCGGATGGCGGGGCCCAGGGCCAGGCCGGCGGTCAGGAACAAGACGCCCAGGACGAGCCAGCCCGCCGTGCCCCAGCCGATCAGCAGCGTGGTCATGAGCACCGGTCCCAGCATGCGGGCGATCTGCGGGCCCATGCCGAAGAAGCCCTGGTACTGGCCCTGCTTGTCGGCCGGGGCCAGGGCGAAGCCGAGTTCCCAGGCGGCGGCGCCCTGCATCATCTCGCCGAACACCTGGATCAGGGCGGCGCTCACCAGCACCGCCACTGCCGCCCACGGGCCGATGCTGGCGCCGGACACCGCGTACACCAGGCAGGCGGCCAGGAAGACCCAGCCGGATCGGCCCCCCACCCTGGCGGCGCTGGGGAGGTCGGTCACCTGGCGGGCCACCCGTACCTGGAAGATCACCACCGAGAGCATGTTGACCACGAGCAGCGCGGCGGCGACGGGTTTGGGGGCGTCGGTGCGTTCGACGATCCAGAGGGGGAGGCCGAGGCTGAGCAGCGGCATGTTCAGGTACATGATCGCGTTGAGGAAGGTGATCAGCGCGTACGGGCGGTCGCGCAGGACGGCCAGGCGTGGCGCGCGGGTCCCGGCCGGAGCGGCGGGGACCGGGGGCACCTCCGGCAGGCGGCGCAGCATGAGTGCGGCCAGCAGGAAGGCGACGGCGTCCAGGGCGAAGACGGCCAGGTAGGCGGGCGCGGTGTCGAAGGAGAGCGCCAGCCCGCCGATTCCGGCGCCCACCGCGAGCCCGGCGTTCAGCGTCGACTGCAGGTGGGCGCGGACGGCGGTGCGCTCCTCCGGGGGCACCAGGCCGGCGAGCAGCGCCTGCCTGGCTGAAGTCAGTCCGCCCTGGCAGCAGGCGTACAGGCAGGCCACGAGGATGAACAGCGGGTAGGCGCGCACCACCAGGAACGCGCTGAGGGCCAGCGCGGTCGCCACCGCGAGCACGACGGCGGTACGCCGCGGTCCCCACCGGTCGGCCACGTGTCCCAGCGGTACCCCGGCCAGCATGCCGCAGGCCCACGCCACGGTCAGCGCCACGCCGACCTGCGCGGCCGAGAGCCCGACGACCCGGGTGAAGAACAGCGCGGAGGTGGCGTAGAAGGCGCCGTCGCCGAGGGAGTTGGTGAGCTGTGCCAGCGCGAGGGTCCGGGCAGGCCCGGCGGGCGGGACGATCCGTGACATGCAGGTACGTTAATCGCCAGACTTAGCCCGGCATAAGCGCCGCTTTCCCTCTTTCTTATTGGGCCAAATCCGAGGGGTCCGCGCCGCCAAAGTGCCGTAGCTCCCTCTCTTTGCCTAAGTGGAGCCGTTTATTGATCAATCTCCGGGTACGTCCGGAAACATGGCCACACCGCAGTCGCAGCAGGAGAACCTGGGGCACGTCGTCTTCATCACGGCCGCGGCCGCCATCGGCGGCTTCCTGTTCGGCTACGACAGCTCCGTCATCAACGGCGCCGTCACCGGCATCCAGAAACACTTCCAGGTCGGCTCGGTCGAGACCGGCTTCGTGGTGGCGATCGCGCTGCTCGGCTCCGCCATCGGCGCGTGGGTCGGCGGCGGGCTGGCCGACCGGTGGGGCAGGACCCGCACCATGCAGGTCGCCGCGGCGCTGTTCGCGATCAGCTCCATCGGCCAGATGCTGCCGTTCGCGATCTGGGACCTGGCGTTCTGGCGGGTGCTGGCCGGCGTGGCGATCGGCATGGCCTCGGTGCTCGGGCCGACGTACATCGCGGAGGTGGCGCCGCCCGCCTACCGGGGGCGGCTCGGGTCGTTCCAGCAACTGGCGATCGTGCTCGGCATCGCGGTGTCGCAGCTGGTCAACTACGTGCTGGCGCGGGTGGCCGGCGGCGACGTGAACAACCCGCTGTGGGGCCTGCAGGCGTGGCAGTGGATGCTGGGCGCGTGTGTGGTGCCGGCGCTGCTGTACCTGTTGTTCGCCTCCACCATCCCCGAGTCGCCGCGCTACCTGATCGCGGCCGGACGTTCGACGGTGGCGCGGAAGGTGCTGGCCGAGGTCGAGGGCCCGGACATCGACCTGGACGCCCGCGTGGCCGAGATCCAGCACTCGCTGAAGACCGAGGCCCGCCCGACGATGAAGGACCTGCGCGGCCGGGCGCTCGGCCTGCTGCCGATCGTCTGGATCGGCATCATCCTGTCGGTGTTCCAGCAGTTCGTCGGCATCAACGTGATCTTCTACTACTCGTCGGTGCTCTGGCAGTCGGTCGGCATCGACCAGAGCAACTCGCTGCTGATCAGCTTCTCCAGCTCGGTCATCAACATCATCGGCACGTTCATCGCCATCTCGCTGGTCGACCGGATCGGCCGCCGGCCGCTGCTGCTGATCGGCTCGGCGGGCATGGCGATCTCGCTGGGCACGGCGGCGTGGGCGTTCAGCGCGGCCCAGACGGTCGGCGGCGCGGTCACGCTGCCGAACCCGCAGGGCACGATCGCGCTGGTCGCCGCCAACGTGTTCGTGCTGTTCTTCGCCCTGTCCTGGGGCGTGGTGGTCTGGGTGCTGCTGGGGGAGATGTTCCCGAACCGGATCCGCGCCGCCGCCCTCGGCGTCGCCGCCGCGGCCCAGTGGATCGCGAACTGGCTGATCACGGTCTCGTTCCCGGCGCTGTCGGAGTGGAACCTGCCGTTCACCTACGCGATGTACGCCGCGTTCGCCGTCCTGTCCTTCCTCTTCGTCACCAAGTGGGTCAAGGAGACCAAGGGCCGCAAGCTCGAAGACATGGGCTAATCTCGCCGCTGTGATCGACGACGTGCTCGGCCCCCATCTCGACGTGCTCTTCTGCGGCATCAACCCCGGGCTCATGTCGGAGGCCACCGGGCATCACTTCGCCCGGCCGGGCAACCGGTTCTGGCCCGCGCTGCACCTGTCGGGGTTCACGCCGCGCCTGCTGGCGCCGGCCGAGCAGCACCTGCTGCCGTCCTACGGGCTGGGGATCACCAACATCGTGCCCAGAGCGAGCGCGAAGGCCGCAGAGCTGTCGCGGGCCGAGCTCGCGCAGGGGGGTGTACGGCTGGCGGCGCTGCTGAGCGAGCACCGGCCCAGAACGCTGGCCGTGCTCGGGGTGTCGGCCTTTCGCACGGCCTTCGCCGTACCCAAGGCGACGATGGGGGCGCAGGAGCGGAAGATCGCGGACACGCCCGTGTGGGTGCTGCCCAACCCGAGCGGGCTGAACGCGCACTGGACCCTCGACGCGATCGCGGCCGAGCTGCGCAGGCTGAGGGAGTCGCTGGCGCCGGGCGGGGAGCCCGGCGCGTCAGCGTAGGGACCGGCGGATGGCCGCGCGGCGGATGGAACTGAAGATCATCGCGCCGATCGCGAAGAGCAGCACGAACTTCAGTGCCCCGAAGCCGCCCACGATCATGGCGACGATCCCGAACACCACCAGGAACGGCACCATCGGCCCCGGTCCGTGATGGTGGTGGGTGCGGCCCTGGTGCCGCATCTTGTGGCGCATGTCATGCCACTGCCGGTGCGCGTCGTGCATCTGGTGACGCGCCTCGCGCAGTTGGTCACGGTGGGCGCGCATCATGTCGTGGTAGGCGTGCCGGTCGTCCCAGGCTCCCTCCTTGACCGGAGCGGGTGGCGCGTAGCCGTACTCCGAGGAGGGGAGGTCCGCGGTGATCGCGGTCAGGTCGCGTGCGGTGCGGGCGGCCAGCGTGCGGTCGAGTCGCTCGTCGAGCTCCTCATGGTTCAGGCGGCCCTGCGCGAAGTGCTCGCGCAGGGAAGCCATCGTCCGCTCACGCTCGGCATCGCCGATCCGGAGGTCGTGCGCGTCCACTCAGGTCACTCCTCGCCAGGGTCGCCGTCTGCCAGGATCTGGTAGAGCTTGCGGCGCGTCTCCGTGAGCACCTTGCGGGCCTCGCGGATCTGCGCCTCACTGCCAGTCTGCAATACCTGCATCATGGCGAAGGCGGATTGGCGGGCGATATCCCACAAATCTGCGGTGTTGTCGTCAATGTCGGGGCGCATCTCGTCCCACGGGGCGCGTACCTCGTCGGCGTGCTCCTCGATGTAGGCGCGGCCGGCGTCGGTGAGGCGGAAGGTCTTGCGGCCCTCGCTCTCGTCGGCGACGACCAGGCCCTCGTCCGTGAGCTGCTGGAGCGCCGGGTAGACGGCGCCGGGGCTGGGCTTCCAGCCGCCCTCGCTGCGCTCGGCGATCTCCTGGATGATCTGGTAGCCGTTGCGGGGCTCCTCGGCCAGAAGGGCGAGGATGGCGGAACGGACGTCGCCGCGCTTGGCCTTGCGGGGCCGGCCGCCCCAGCCGCCCCAGCCGCCGCGGCCCCCGCTGAAGGGACCGCCCTGGCCCCAGGGGCCGCCGGGACCGAAGCCGAACGGGCCGGGACCGCCGCGCCTGCCGCGGCCTCGGTGCTCGTGCGGACCGCCGCCCCGATGACGGTGGTGGTGCTCGGCGCCCTGCTCGAAGGCCTCGGAGATGTTCCTGATCGCCTCACGGGCGGCGCGCTTGATCTCGTGTGCGTCGGGCCAAGGGCCACCTGACGCTTGTGCGGAAGACATGTCGTGCTCCTATCGTCGAATGCTGTCGATGCTTCAAAGATATATCGACAACCGGTCGATGACAAGCCTACGTCGTCCGCTGCCGTTCCGCGTGCGCGCGCACCTTCGCCCGGTTTCCGCACACCCGCATCGAGCACCATTTCCGGGTACGGCTGCGCGTCCCGTCCCAGAAAACCCAGGCGCAGGCGTGGTTCGGGCACCTCTTCAGCCGCTGCCATTCGCCGGTCGCGGCGGTGTTCGCCCAGGCGGCGGCGATGGCCGCCAGCGGTCCCTCCGCTCGCAGCGGCGCCTCGGCGCGAAGGCTCACCGTCACCGGCAGGTAGTCGAGTACCTCCTCGGCCTTGGCGATGGCCCGCTCGTCCGGCTCCTCGCCGTTGTTGGCGAGCAGCCGTTCCCTGAGCCCCGCCCGCAGCAGCCTGGCCTGCTGGAAGGCGCGCTCGTCCACGCTGCCGGGCAGGCCGTGGGCGGCCAGCCAGCTCCGCAGCCCGCCTGGCTCGGACAGCAGATCGGTGCCCTCTTCGACGTCGATCGTGTTCGCGAACGCCTCGATGAGAAGGGTCGCGGAAGACGGTTCCATCATGCCTTCCATCTAACCACCTAGACGGTTAATATCTAACCTTCTAATGCGATAGGTGGTTGGAATGAGAAACGAAGGCGCCCTGGTCGGGTTCACCGCGGTCACGAACCTGGCCGACGGCATCGGCCGGATCGCCCTGCCGATGGCCGCGGTGGGGCTGACCTCCTCACCGGCGCTGATCACCGGTGTGGGCGTGACGCTGACCCTGCCGTGGCTGCTGGTCTCGCTGCACGCGGGCGTCCTCGCCGACCGCGGCGACCGGCGGCGGCTGGCCGTCGTGGCCAACCTGGTCCGCCTCGGCGCCGTCGGGGTCCTGCTCGCCGCCGCGCTGGCCGGCTGGCTGTCCATTCCCCTCCTGTACGCCACCGGTCTCACGCTGGGCGTCGCCGAGGTGGTCGCCAGCGCGGCGATCGGCGCCCTGGTCCCCGCGGCCGTACCGGCAAGGCGGCTCACCCGCGCCAACGCCTGGATCGCCGGGGCCGAGACGCTGATGAACGAGTTCGCCGGTCCCGCGGTCGGCGGCCTGCTGGTCGGGATCGGCCTGTCGGTGGCGCTCGGCTCGGCGGGAGCCGGCTTCGCGCTGGGCGCCGTCCTGCTCGCGCTGCTCGTGGGCCGCTTCCGCGCCGTGGCGGCGCCCGCGTCCGGCCGGACGTCGGTCCGCGGCGAGATCGGCGAGGGGCTCGCCTTCCTGTGGAACCACCGGCTCCTGCGCACGCTCAACCTGGCCGTCACCGTGCTCGGCGCGAGCTGGGCGGCCTGGCTGGCGCTGCTGCCGATCTACGCGATCCAGGAGCTCCGGCTGGACGCGGCCGGATACGGCCTGCTCATCAGCGCCATCGGCCTTGGCGGCCTGGCCGGGGCCCTGACGGTCGCGCTGATCAACCGGTTGCTGGGCGTGCGCTGGGCCCTGTTCGCCGACCTGGCCGGGACGTTCCTCATGCTGCTCGTCCCGGCCGTGCTGCCCGTGGCGTGGGCGGTGGGCGTCACCGCCTTCGTGGGCGGCATGGGCGGCACGCTGTGGACGGTCAACTCCCGCACGATCGCGCAGCGCGTCGTGCCGGACCGGCTGCTCGGCCGCTACACCGCGGCCGGGCGCATGCTGGGTTACGGGGCGATGCCGGTCGCCTCCCTCGTGGCCGGGCTCGTCGCCCAGTTCGCCGGGGTCCGGGTGGCCTTCGCGGTGTTCGCCGCGTTCGCTCTGGTGATCGTGGTGCCCTTCTTCCGGGCGGTCACCCCGGCCGCACTGGCCGAGAGTGAGACAGATCACGAAAAAGTTGCGGAATCCGGGAACAGCACGGGAAAGACGGCCGTTATCTAGAGCAGACGAGGTCGTTCCGCGTCGGCAGGGCTGGGGGGTGCTGTCGCCGCTGGAAACGACCTCGTCTGCGTTTTCCGTAAGTTTCAGTGGGTTTTCAGTAGATGTCGACGGTCATGAACTTCCACGGGTCGGGCCTGCGGCTCTCGCCCGGGGTCCAGGATCCCGTCCTCTGCAAGGTCACCGGCGTGTTGTCGGCCGAGCCCGCCGCGCCGATCAGCCATGACGGGTCCTTGCGGGAGGCATAGCCCCCGCCGGACAGGTTCCAGCGCATCGAGGCCGAGTACTGGCCGATCGCCGCCGAGCAGTTCGCCACCTGCACCGGCCGGCCCTGGTCCACCGTGCCCCCCTCGACATCGGCGCACAGGCCGGGGTCGGCCAGGTTGTGCAGCTGCCCGGAGACCGTGTTGAACCCCCAGAACTGGTCAGCCCTGCCGTCGCAGGAGTAGAGCAGCAGGTTCGCGCCACTCGCCGGCTTGGTTCCCGGCACGTCCAGGCACTTGCCCGACAGTTTCAGCTGCTGGTAGACGACCGCCGTCTTGGCCTCCCAGGTGAACACCTGGCGCTGGTCGCCGCCGTCGCACGGAGCCAGGACCATTCCGTCGCCGAGGGCGCGGGCCGTACCCGGGAAGGTGGCGCACAGCGACGGCGCTCCGGCCGCGTGCAGGCGCGCGCCGTCGAAGGTCCAGCGCTGCGCCGGGCTCGCGTTGCAGTTCCACACCTGTACGGCGGTGCCGGCCACCAGGTTGCCGCCGTTGATGTCGGCGCACCGGTCCTGCGAGAGCTGGGAGTGGACGGCCTGGGTGGACGGGTCGTACCAGAACGCCTGGTTCCTGGTGGCCTCGCACGGCCAGTTGAGCAGCTTGCGGCCGTTGCGCGAGGAATTGCCCTCCACGTCCACGCAGGTACCGGTCGCCGCATGCCTGAGCTGCTTGAACTCCGGCAGTCCCGCGTACAGCCGCGGGCTCAGCGAGCCGGCCGGGTTCATGCAGGTGGCCGCGTTGGTGCCGGCGTTGAAGAACTGGGTCAGGCAGGCGCCGAACGCCGCGTGCCCGGAGGTGTTCGGGTGGAACGACTGGCGGACCGCGTTCGGGTTGAAGAAGTCGCCGTTGACCGCGTGCAGGCCGGTCACCCAGGTGGTGTCCTGGCAGGGCTCGGTGCCGTGGAAGAGGCGGCTGGCGTCCAGGTAGCGCGCGCCGGCCTGCTGGGCGGCGGCGCGGATGCCCTGCTCGAAGATCGGGACCGCCTTGTTGCGGGCGAAGGCCAGGTCGGACAGGTAGCCGAGGCAGCCGCCGTTGTACCAGCCGGGGAAGTTCGGGTTGTCCTCGACGTCGGGGCTGGCCGGGCCCGGGTAGGACATGGCGACGAGCTGGTAGTCGCCGGGGGCGTACCCGGCCTCGGCCATGATCTGCTTGACGTCGGTCAGCGCCTTGGCCACGCGCGGGACGATGAAGTCGACGCGCTGCTGCCAGGTCGGGTCCTGGTTCGGCCAGCAGTTGCCCTGGAAGAGGATCCGGCGCGTGACGCAGTCGGTCATCGTGGGGCCGAACTCGGGCCCGCCGCCGTCGTTGGCGCCGGCCACCACGGTGATCATCTTGATCCGGGTGTTGCGGGCCTTGATCGACAGGTTCTCGCCCTGGTTGAGCTCCTCGTACTGGTGGGTGCCGCCGATGGTGATGTCGTTGGTCGCGCCGCCGGAGCAGGACAGGTTGTAGGTGACGTCGGCGGGGATCTGCGTGACGTGCACCGCCGCCTTGGTGGAGCGGTGGCACCAGTTGTCGGGGCCGTCGGTGCCGGGCTCGTAGAGGGAGCGGTCTACGGCGCCCTCACCGGAGATCTCGCTGTCGCCGAGTGCGGCGAGGGAGGTCTTGCGCTGGGGCAGCGGGCGGATGGCGTCGTCGCCGTAGAGCTTGATCGCCTCGGCCTTGCGGATGGTCTCCAGGTGGGGCGGGAGGGGGTTGGCGGTGCTTGCCTGGGCTTGGGCCGGTGTGACGAGCACGGTCAGTGCCGCCAGCAGGGCCAGGGGTAAGCGCATTGGGGGGTACCTCCGGCAGTCGTGAGTGATACTCACAAGTAACCCCAAGATTCCGGAAATGTGAACAGGGCTCATGTGAATTGGTCGATGCTCAGTGCTGCGAGCCGGAGTGGGCGGGGCGGGGCGGCTTCGCCGGTTCTGGCGGACTTTCTGGAGCGCCAGTGGCCTTGGGGATACCTCCGCCAGAGCGGGATTTTGCATTACAGTAACTCTTTGTGATCTTCGCATGATGGGGCATTCGCACGCGATGACCGGAGCGATCGCGTGGCTGGGACTGGCGCCGGCGTTCGCGGCGCTGCCGTTGCTGAACGAGTCGAGCCGGTTCATCGAGACCGGGATCATGGCCAGCGCGCTGACGCCGTCCGAGCTCATCGCCGGGGCGCTGGTGTGCGCGGGGGCGGCGATGCTGCCCGACCTCGACCATCCGAGCGCGACCATCGCCCAGACGTTCGGGCCGGTGACGTGGGCGTTGTCGAAGGTGGTCGCCTGGATCAGCGGCGGGCACCGGGGGATGACGCACTCGCTGGCGTTCGCGGTGGCGGTGGGGTTCGGGGCGCACTGGCTGGCGAACACGTACCCGATCGGGCGCGACATCATGGTCGTCCTGCTGATCGGCCTGGCCCTGCGAGCCATCGGCATCGGCATTCCCGGCAACAAGACCGGCTCGGCGATGGTGAACATCGGCCTGACCGCGGGGTTGTTCGTCGTGTTCATGTCGCTCGGGGTCGGTTACGCGTGGCTGGGGCTGGCGGTGGGGATCGGGTGCTTCGTCCACGTCGTGGGCGACTGCATGACCGAGAGGGGGTGCCCGGTGCTGTGGCCGCTGGCTGCCCGGTGGGTGCTGCCGTGGAAGATCGGGATCAAGACGGGCAAGAAGTTCGAGCAGAAGATCCTGGCGCCGGTGTTGTCGGTGGCGATCGTCGGGCTGCTGTTCTGGCGGCTCGCGCCCCTGTGAGCGCGGTTTAACTTGATGTCGAGATACTTTAGGGATATCTTGATGTCGAGATATCCGCTGCAACCTGCGGGTTAGGGTTACCTAACGTCTTGTCCGGTCCCCGGGTGCGGCAGGATTTGACTGAGTATTTGGTCCACCGAGGAGGCGATTCACCGTGTCCGCGAACAGCTTCGGCAGCCGTGACACGCTACGCGTCGGCGACGCGTCGTATGAGATTTTCCGGCTGGACGCCGTCGAGGGCTCGGCGCGCCTGCCGTACAGCCTGAAGATCCTGCTGGAGAACCTCCTCCGCACCGAGGACGGCGCCAACATCACCGCCGACCACATCCGCGCCGTGGGCGGATGGGACCCGAAGGCCGCGCCGAGCGTCGAGATCCAGTTCACGCCGGCCCGCGTGATCATGCAGGACTTCACCGGCGTGCCCTGTGTCGTCGACCTGGCCACGATGCGCGAGGCCGTACGCGAGCTCGGCGGCGACGCGACGAAGATCAACCCGCTGGCCCCGGCCGAGATGGTCATCGACCACTCCGTCATCGTCGACTTCTTCGGTCACCCCGACGCCTTCCAGCGCAACGTCGATCGCGAGTACGAGCGCAACCGCGAGCGCTACCAGTTCCTGCGCTGGGGCCAGACCGCCTTCGACGAGTTCAAGGTCGTCCCGCCCGGCACCGGCATCGTGCACCAGGTCAACATCGAGCACCTGGCCCGCGTGGTGATGACGCGCGACGGCAAGGCCTACCCGGACACCTGCGTGGGCACCGACTCCCACACCACGATGGAGAACGGCATCGGCGTCCTCGGCTGGGGCGTCGGCGGCATCGAGGCCGAGGCCGCGATGCTCGGCCAGCCGATCTCCATGCTGATCCCGCGCGTCGTGGGCTTCAAGCTCAGCGGCAAGCTCCCCGCCGGCGCCACCGCGACCGACCTGGTGCTGACGATCACCGAGATCCTGCGCAAGCACGGCGTGGTCGGCAAGTTCGTCGAGTTCTACGGCGAAGGCGTCTCCTCCGTGCCGCTGGCCGACCGGGCCACGATCGGCAACATGAGCCCCGAGTTCGGCTCCACCTGCGCCATCTTCCCGATCGACGGCCAGACCACCAACTACCTGCGCCTCACCGGCCGCTCCGAGGAGCAGATCGCGCTCGTCGAGGCCTACGCCAAGGCCCAGGGCCTCTGGCTCGACCCGGACGGCGCCGAGCCCGAGTTCTCCGAGTACATCGAGCTCGACCTGGCCACGGTCGTCCCGTCGATCGCCGGGCCGAAGCGCCCGCAGGACCGCATCGCCCTGTCGGCCGCCAAGGACACCTGGCGCCACGACGTCGCCAACTTCGTCGCCGACGACGAGACGGGCCAGGAGAGCTTCCCGGCCTCCGACCCGCCCGCGCAGAGCGCGAACGGCCGGCCGCACAAGCCGTGCCCGGTGACGCTGGCCGACGGCACCACGTTCGAGATCGACCACGGCATCGTCACCATCGCCGCGATCACCAGTTGCACCAACACCTCCAACCCCTACGTGATGCTGGGCGCCGCGCTGCTGGCCCGCAACGCGGTCGACAAGGGCCTGACCCGCAAGCCGTGGGTCAAGACCTCGCTGGCTCCCGGCTCGCAGGTCGTCACCGGGTACTTCGAGCGGTCGGGGCTGCAGCCGTACCTCGACAAGATCGGTTTCAACCTGGTCGGCTACGGCTGCACCACCTGCATCGGCAACTCGGGCCCGCTGATCCCCGAGATCTCCCAGGCGGTCCAGGACAACGACCTGGCCGTCACCGCGGTGCTGTCCGGCAACCGCAACTTCGAGGGCCGCATCAACCCCGACGTGAAGATGAACTACCTGGCCTCGCCGCCGCTGGTGGTCGCCTACGCGCTCGCGGGCACGATGGACCTCGACCTCGACACCGAGCCGCTCGGCGTCGGCAACGACGGTGAGCCGGTCTTCCTCAAGGACATCTGGCCCTCGCCCGAGGAGGTCGCGGACGTCGTCAACTCCTCGATCGGCCGCGAGATGTTCGAGCGCGACTACGCCGACGTCTTCAAGGGCGACGACACGTGGCGCTCGCTGCCGATCCCCACCGGCAACACCTTCGAGTGGGACCCGGACTCCACCTACGTCCGCAAGGCCCCCTACTTCGAGGGCATGCCGGTCAAGCCGGAGCCGGTCACCGACATCTCCGGCGCCCGCGTGCTGGTCAAGGTGGGCGACTCGGTCACCACCGACCACATCTCGCCCGCCGGCGCGATCAAGGTCGGCACCCCGGCCGCGCAGTACCTCGACGAGCACGGCGTCGCGGTCAAGGACTTCAACTCCTACGGCTCGCGCCGCGGCAACCACGAGGTCATGATCCGCGGCACGTTCGCCAACATCCGCCTGCGCAACCAGATCGCCCCCGGCACCGAGGGCGGCTACACCCGCGACTTCACCCAGGCCGGCGCGCCGGTGTCGTTCATCTACGACGCCTCCGTCAACTACGCCGCAAGCGGCACGCCGCTGGTCGTCCTCGCGGGCAAGGAGTACGGCTCCGGCTCCTCGCGTGACTGGGCGGCCAAGGGCACCGCGCTGCTCGGCGTCCGCGCCGTCATCGCCGAGTCCTACGAGCGCATCCACCGCTCGAACCTGATCGGCATGGGCGTCCTGCCGCTGCAGTACCCGGAGGGCGCCTCGGCCGCGTCCCTGGGGCTCACCGGCGAGGAGACCTTCGAGATCACCGGCGTCGTGGCGCTCAACGACGGCGGCATCCCGCCGACCGTGCACGTGAAGGCCGGCGACGTCGAGTTCGACGCGGTCGTCCGCATCGACACCCCCGGCGAGGCCGACTACTACCGGCACGGCGGCATCATGCAGTACGTGCTCCGCTCGCTGCTGGCCAAGTAGCCCGCACGAGAAGGCCCCGCCGCTCGCGGCGGGGCTTTCTCATGGGGTACGGCCGGCCGTCACGACACCCGGGAGCGCGCCGCCGACCAGGTGTCGCAGGAGGCGGGCCGGGCGCCGGTGAAGCCGCGCTTCAGCCAGTAGACGCGGTTGGCGCCGCTGCCGTGGGTGCGGTAGAGGTCGTCGCCGCTGGCCCGTACCGTTTCGACCAGGGCCGCCCAGTCCTTCGTGTCCCGGGGCAGCGACCGCCACACTCCGGCCAGGAACACCCCGGCCAGGCAGTCGGCCTGCAACTCGTAGCGGCGCCCGCGCTCGGCGGTGGCTTTGCCGCGCTCGTAGGCGGCCCGGATGCCGGTCAGGCTCTGCAGGTGATGCCCGTACTCGTGGGCCGCGATCTTGAGCGGCAGCAGATCGGTCCGCCCCTCGATCCAGTCGCCGGCCAGCGGGAACACCAGCGTGCGCGGCCCCGGGCAGTAGAAGGCGGCGGTCCCGTCCGGCCAGTCGAACCCGCAGATCCGATCCTGCGGCGCGTCGAAGTAGCGCACCTTGGGCTTGCTGAACGGCATCCGCGCTCGAGCAAAATGCCCGCCCCACGCCTTATCCAGACATTTCACCATCGCGACTAGATACTCCCTGGGCCGCGCCACCCCGCCGGTGATCAGCTCGGGCTCCTCGCACGACTGGACGGCGAGCCTGCCGGTGCCCGCCCACGGATCGGCGGCCGGGGCGGTGGTGAGGGTCAGTACGGACAGCACGGCAACGGTCTGCATGAGGGGCACAAACACGGATCATAGGGCTCAGCGGTGACCAGGGCGGTGGGATGGGACGGGCGGGGCGGTGGTTGACTCTCCGGCATGAATGAACTGGCGCTTGTCCTGACAATTGGTAGTTTGGCGGTTTTCATCGGGGCAATCGTCCAGGGAGGCGTCGGGTTCGGGCTGGGGCTGATCGCCGCGCCGGTGCTCACGATCCTCGACCCCGGCGTCATGCCCGGCGCGATCCAGGTGGTCAACTTCACGTTGCCCTTGTTCACGCTGGCCGCCGAGTGGCGCAAGGTGGACTGGCGGGGGTTGGGGTTCGCGGTGCTCGGCCGGTTGCCCGGCACGGTCATCGGAGGATTCGTCGTCGTCTACGTGTCGGCCCACACGCTCGGTGTGCTCGTCGGCGTGATGGTGCTGATCGCGGTGGGGCTGACGGCGCGGGCGCTGAGCGTGCCGCGCAACGGCGCGACGCTCGCCACCGCCGGGTTCGTCTCCGGCGTCACCGGTACGGCCACAGGCATCGGCGGCCCGCCCATGGGCCTGGTGTACCAGAGCGCCAAGGGGCCGCAGATCCGGGCGACACTGGCCATGTTCTTCGCCCTGAGCGCCGCCCAGTCGCTGGCCGTCCTGGCCTTCGTGGACCGGTTGCCCGGCAAGGCGCTGGCCACGGGGGCGGCGCTGCTCGTACCCATGATCGCCGGATTTCTCGTGTCGGGGCCGCTGCGGCGCTACCTCGACGGCGGGAAGGTGCGCGCGGCGATCCTGATCGTGGCGGCCGTCTCCGCGCTGGTGCTCATCGGGCAGAGCGTGATGCGGTGACGGTTCAGGCCGAGCAGCAGTCGCAGCCGGAACAGCAGTCGCAGTCCGAGCAACAGTCGCAGTTCGTGCAGCAGTCGGGCAGATGGCAGCAGACGTCCCCGCAGTTGGCGCAGGTGGTGCACCGGGAGTCCTCCTCCTCCCACGGAGGCTGGTAGAGCCCGCAGGTGCAGCAGGAGAAGGCGGCACAGGCCAGCGAGATCAGCCCGCCGGGATCCGGCTTGCGGGGATGAGGCTCAGGGGGCGAGTGCGGCGGCGGCTCGGATGGCGCGGTGGTCTCGGCGAAGGTGCGGGTGATCGCCCGGGACGTCTCATGGACCAGGAGCGCCGTGGCCAGCCGGGGCCGGGGCAGCTCCAGCTCGTCCACGGCCTGCCGCAGCTCGGCCTGCGCGCGCTCACAGTGCGAACGGGCGTCCGCGAGCGCCGTACCGGTGGCCAGCAGCGGGTTGTAGGCCCCCCGCTCACGATCCTCGGCCAGGTCCTCCACGGCGTCCAGAAGGTGGGCCAGCCGCCCGAAGGCCCGCCCGGCGTGTACGAGCGGCTCGCGGTTGCCCGGCCGCCCCGTCAGCACCGCAGTGTGCGCGAAGGCGGCGGCCACCGCGTCCTCGGTGGGCGCCGTGAGCGTGGCGAGCGTACGACCGCCGGACCGCTCCAGCTCCACCTGGGCGAGGGCCGCGCCGGTCAGCGGGGCGGGGTCGAAGGACAGGGCGGCGGCCGTCGAGGCGCCCGCGCCGGACCAGCGTCCGGCCAGCCGCCCGGCGGTCGCGGCGACGAGCCGGCGCCGGTAGGGTCCGTCGCCGTCGGCGATGTGGTCGCGCAGCTTGGCCCCGGCCAGGATGAGGGAGACGGACGCGGCCAGCCGGGCCCCCTCCGACTCCACGACCCCGGCCGTCCTGAACCCCCGCAGAGCACACGGCCCGGCGGTACGCCGCCGCGCGGGCGCGTCCGTCTGCGCCTCGGCCAGCACCGACACGAGCAATGCGTCGTAGTTGGTCGCCAGCCGCGCCGCCTGCCCGTGCTCGTCGCGCAGGGCCAGGCACAGACCGCACAGATGCCCCAGCCAGTCCTTGAACATCCCCCCGCACATGCCGTGCCGACATGGCCGGACAATCCCGAACATATGCCCCCTTATCCGGTACGGCGGAGCTCACCGTAGCACCCGTGACCTAGGACAGGGGAGGGTCTCAGTGCATGGTCCGCCAGGTCTGCTCCTCCACCAGTTCCCGGCTCCGCCACCCGGCGGGCGTCCTGGCCATCCGGTGGTGGTACCAGCCGCCGCCCTGGAGGATCCCGGCCGGCTTGGCCAGCTCCCGGCTGGGCGCCAGCGTGTCGGTGAACGAGGCCGAGACCTCCGCCGCGTCCCCGCGCACCGCGACCCGGGTGGCGCCGATCAGGTGGAGTCGGCCGGGCCAGTGCGGCAGCACGTCCGCGAGCCAGGCTTTGACCTCGGGAAACGGCCCCTTGATCCCCCCGGCGGAGGTGTAGTCGAGCACGGCGTCGGGCGTGAACACCTCGTCGAGCAGGTCCCAGGCGCCGCTGTCCAGCGCGTAGGCGTAGGTGGCCAGGCGGTCGCCGATGGCCCAGTGATCGTCCATGGGCCCAGACAACGCGACAGCGCGTACCCGAGCAAGACCCACGTTTCACGATTGTTATGCGGAACAACAAACTCCGCCCTCAGGACCCCTTCCCAAGAGGTCCCCGGCGGAATACGTTGCCGCAAACAACATTCAGGGAGGTCTGCCATGCGCAAGGGGATCCTGGGCGCCGCCGCGCTCATCCTGGGTCTGGCCGCCTGCGGGGGCGAGAGCGGCACGACCACCGGCACCACCGGCGCCACTGCCACGACGGGAGGCGCCACCGCCAAGCCCGGCAAGGTCGGCGTCATCCTGCCCGACAGCAAGTCCTCGGCCCGCTGGGAGACGGCGGACCGCAAGTTCCTGGGAGAGGCCTTCACGGCCGCCGGGGTCGCCTTCGACATCCAGAACGCCCAGAACGACAAGTCCGCGTTCCAGACCATCGCCGACCAGATGATCACCAACGGCGCGACCGTGCTGATGATCGTGAACCTCGACAGCGGCACCGGCAAGACCGTCATCGACAAGGCCAAGGCGCAGGGCGTGCCCACGATCGACTACGACCGGCTCACACTCGGCGGCAACGCCGCCTACTACGTCAGCTTCGACAACACCAAGGTCGGCACCCTGCAGGGCGAGGGCCTGAGCAAGTGCCTGGCCGAGAAGAAGGCCGACAAGCCCATCGTCGCCTACCTGAACGGCTCGCCCACCGACAACAACGCGACGCTGTTCAAGGCGGGCTACGACGGCGTCCTGAAGCCCAAGTTCGACGCCGGGGAGTACGTGAAGGGCCCCGAGGAGTCGGTGCCCGAGTGGGACAACACCAAGGCCGGCACGCTGTTCGAGCAGATGCTCACCAGCCAGCCGAAGATCGCCGGCGTGCTGGCCGCCAACGACGGGCTCGGCAACGCCGCCATCACCGTGCTGAAGAAGAACAACCTCAACGGGAAGGTCCCGGTGACCGGCCAGGACGCCACCGTCCAGGGCCTGCAGAACATCCTGGCCGGCGACCAGTGCATGACCGTCTACAAGGCCGTCAAGAAGGAGGCCGACGCCGCGGCCAAGCTCGCGGTAGCCCTGGCCAAGGGCGAGAAGCCGACGGCGAGCGGCACCGTCAAGGACTCCCAGACCGGCGCGGACGTCCCCGCCGAACTCCTCGACCCCCAGCCCATCACCTTCGACACCGTCAAGGACGTCGTGGCCGACGGCTACGTGACCAAGGACGAACTGTGCACCGGCGACTTCGCCGCCAAGTGCACAGAAGCCGGAATCAGCTAAGCCAACCCCCTCTAGATCCCGAAATTTCGGCTTAAGGTACGGCAAGCAGCCCACAAGGCGGCCTGCCGTACCCTCCTCCGAGGGAGCCCCATGACGACCCCACTTCTCGAAGTACGCGGCCTCGACAAGAGCTTCGGCCCCGTCCAAGTGCTCCACGACGTCGCCTTCTCCGCCTACGCCGGCGAGGTCACCGCCCTGGTCGGCGACAACGGCGCCGGCAAGTCGACGCTCGTGAAGTGCGTGGGCGGCATCCATCCCGTCGACGCCGGCCGGATCCTCTTCGACGGCGACGACGTCCAGGTGAGCACCCCGCGCGACGCCGGAGCGCTCGGCATCGAGATCGTCTACCAGGACCTCGCGCTCTGCGACAACCTCGACATCGTCCAGAACATGTTCCTCGGCCGCGAACGCCGCAGCGGCCTGGTCCTGGACGAGGCGACGATGGAGGAGATGGCCGAGCGCACGCTGTCCGGCCTGTCGGTACGCACGGTCAAATCCATCCGGCAGCAGGTCGCCAGCCTGTCCGGCGGCCAGCGGCAGACCGTCGCCATCGCCAAGGCGGTGCTCTGGAACTCCCGGGTGGTCATCCTCGACGAGCCCACCGCGGCGCTCGGCGTCGCCCAGACCGCCCAGGTGCTGGAACTGGTGCGCAGGCTGGCCGACCAGGGCCTGGCCGTGGTGCTCATCTCGCACAACATGAACGACGTGTTCGCCGTCTCCGACCGGATCGCGGCGCTCTACCTCGGCAGGATGGCGGCCCAGGTCCGCACCGCCGACGTGACGCACGCGCAGGTCGTCGAACTGATCACCTCCGGTCGCAGCGGAGAACTGGGGATCGCGCCATGAGCAAGCTCGTGCAGGACAAAGAGGCCATCATCGCGGCGGTGCAGGCGCCGTCGATCGGGCACAGCGCCCGCGCCTACGGGGAGCGGGTCCGCGGCGGCGACATGGGCGCGCTGCCCGCCGTCATCGGCCTGGTCGTGCTCTGCACGGTCTTCGCGATCGCCCGGCCCTCGTTCCTGACCGCCATCAACTTCGCCAACCTGTTCACCCAGGGCGCCGCGGTGACCGTCATCGCCATGGGCCTGGTCTTCGTCCTGCTGCTGGGTGAGATCGACCTGTCGGCCGGCTTCGCCAGCGGCGTCTGCGCGGCGGTGCTCGCCGTGACGCTCACCGACCTCGGGCAACCCTGGTACGTGGCGGTGATCGCGGCCATCCTCACCGGCTCGGCGATCGGGGTGGTCCTGGGCTCGCTGGTGGCCAAGGTCGGCATCCCGTCCTTCGTGGTCACGCTGGCGGCGTTCCTCGCCTTCCAGGGCGTGGTGCTGATCATGCTGGACGAGGGCACCAACATCTCCATCGCCGACCCGGTCATCGTCGCCATCGCGACCAAGAACATGACGCCCGCGCTCGGCTGGGCGCTCTACGCGGCCGGCGTGGTGATCTACGCGGCGATCCAGCTCACCCGGGCCCGCCGGCGGGCCGCGCGCGGGCTGGTGGCCGACCCGTTCTCGCTGATCGCCGCGCGGGTCGGCAGCCTGGCGGTCCTCGCCGGTCTCGCCGTCTACGTCCTGAACCTGGAGCGCAGCCGCAACCCGCTGACGATCTCGCTCACCGGCGTGCCCATCGTCGTGCCGGTCATCCTGGCGCTGCTGGTCCTGTGGACGTTCGTGCTGCGCCGTATGCCCTTCGGGCGGCATGTCTACGCGGTCGGCGGGAACGCGGAGGCGGCCCGCAGGGCCGGCATCAACGTCGACCGCATCAAGGTCGGCGCGTTCGTGATCTGCTCTTCGATGGCCGCGGTCGGCGGGATCATCGCCGCCTCCCGTGCCAACTCCGTCGACCCGAACACCGGAGGCAGCACGGTCCTGCTGTATGCCGTCGGAGCTGCGGTGATCGGCGGGACGAGCCTGTTCGGCGGCAAGGGCAGGGTCCTCGACGCCGTGCTGGGCGGCGCCGTGGTGGCCGTCATCGAAAACGGCATGGGCCTGATGCAGTACGGTTCCAGCGTGAAATACCTGGTCACCGGATCTGTCCTCTTGCTGGCCGCGGGCGTCGACGCGCTGGCGCGCAGGCGGGCGGCCGCAGCGGGTCTGAGGTGATGCGGGCGGGGCCATCCCAGGAGGACATCAGGCGGCACAACCTCGGCACGCTGCTGCGCCATGTCCATCTGGGCGGGCCGATCTCGCGTGCCGAGCTGACCTCGCGCATGGGCCTGAACCGCAGCACCATCATGGCGCTCACCTCCGACCTGACCGCGGCGGGCCTGGTGCGCGAGGAACTGCCGCGCGAGACGGGCCGTGCGGGCCGGCCGTCGCTGGTGGTGCGTCCCGAGTCGGCGCGCGTCTACGTCTTCGCCTTCGACGTGGGTCCCGACCGGCTGGCCGTCGCGCGCGTCGGGCTGGGCGGGGTGATACTCGACCGCCGGGAGTCGGTACGGCGGCGCGGCCCGTTCGACCTGACGGAGCTGACCGGGGACCTGGCCGCGGCGGCCCGGCAGATGCGGCGCAAGGCCCGCCACGACGCCGTCTGCGTCGGGGCGGGCGCCGCCGTGTCCGGCGGCGTGCGCAGAAGCGACGGCGTGATCAGGTTCGGCCCGAACCTGCACGCCGACGAGGCGCCCTTCGGCGAGGCACTGGGCAGGAGGCTCGCCTTCGGGCTGCCGGTGAGCGTGGGCAACGACGCGAACCTGGCCGCCCTCGCCGAGCACAGCCGCGGCGTGGGCGTGGGCGTGCGCGACCTGGTCTACCTGCACGGCGACGTCGGCGTGGGCGGCGGCATCATCGCCGGCGGCCACCTGCTCGGCGGCCACGACGGCTACGGCGGTGAGATCGGTCACATGGTGATCAACCCGGGCGGCGGGCAGTGCGCCTGCGGCTCCCGCGGCTGCCTGGAGGCGGAGGTGGGGGAGCGTGCCCTGCTGGAGGCCGCGGGCAGGAGCCCGGAGGAGGGCCACCAGGGCCGCGACGCGGTACGCAACGTGGTCGACGCCGCCGACCGGGGGGACATCGTCGCCCAGGAGGCGCTGCGCCAGGTCGGCGACTGGCTGGGGCTGGGCGTGGCGAACCTGGTCAACCTGTTCAACCCGGAGATGGTGATCTTCGGCGGCATGCTGCGCGAGGTCTACCTCGGCTCCGCCGCCCAGGTGCGCAGCCGGCTGGCGGTCAGCGCCCTGGCCCCCCAGCGGGAGAAGCTGCGCCTGCGTACCTCCGCGCTGGCCGACGACGCGACCCTCGTGGGCGCCGCGGAACTGGCCTTCGCCCACGTGCTGGCCGACCCGCTGGAAGTCCTGGCCCGCGCGGGCGGCTGAGCGCATCCAAAGTTGCCAGGACCCCGGGCGGATCGTCCCGTTGGCCGAGGGCAAGACCGGACGCACGGCCGATCACAAGCCATGATCCCGTTCCTAGTGTCGGATGCACCAGCGTCAGACACGGAGAAGAGTTCATGCGCCACATCTTGTTCACCGCCGTCACCGCGGCCGTCATGTCCGTCGCGCTGCCCGCCGGGGCCGCCACGACCGCCCGCCCCGCGTACGGCAGAGCCGACCTGCAACGCGACGTCAACGCCATCAAGGACGTGGGCACGATCGGCGTCCAGGCGAGAGTCACCGGCCGAGGCGGGGACCTGGTGGCCACGGCGGGCACGGCCGTCCTCGGCACGCGCCGCCCGGTCCCCGCCGACGGCTACAGCCGGATCGCCAGCACCACCAAGACGTTCGTGGCCACCGTGGCGCTGCAACTGGTCGCCGAGGGCAGGATGTCGCTCGACGACACCGTGGAGAAGCTCCTGCCCGGCGTCGTCCAGGGCAACGGCAACGACGGAAACACGATCACGCTCCGCATGCTGCTCCAGCACACCAGCGGCCTGTACGACGCCTACCCGGGCCACGCCTCGATCGAGGAGATCCTGGAGCACCGCTACGAGCGCTTCACCGAGGCGGAGATCGTGGCGAAGGCGGTCAAGCACGAGCCGGAGTTCCGGCCGGGCGCCGAGTGGCGCTACAACAACACGGGCTACCTGCTCATCAGCCTGATCATCGAGAAGGCGACGGGCCGGCCGTGGCACAAGGAGGTGGCGGCCCGGGTGAGCGGGCCGCTGGGGCTGAGCCGTACCGTGTGGTCGGGCGCGTCGAACGAGGTGCCCAAGCCGCACGCCAGGGGCTACCTCATCATGCCGCCGGCCAAGCCCGTGGACCTCACCTCGAAGTTCGACGGCGACGCGGCGGGCGGGCTGATCTCGACCACCGCCGACACCGGCCGGTTCTTGCGCGCGCTGCTGGGCGGCAGGCTGCTGCCGGCCGAGCAACTCGCGCAGATGAAGAAGACCGTGCGCGCGCCCGCCCACGAGGCCGTGTGGCCGGGCGCGCGCTACGGGCTCGGGCTCAGCTCGCGCCCGCTGTCCTGCGGCGGCGTCTACTGGCACCACGGCGGCGACGACTACGGCTACAAGACGCGCACCGGCGTGAGCGCCGACGGCCGGCGCAGCGTGGTGGTCTTCATGTCCACGCAGATCGGCGACGAGCGGTCGCTGAAGCAGGAGAAGGCGTCGGGCGACCTGATCGACCGCGCGCTGTGCGCGTCCTGACGTCCTAGGCGACCCGTGAGGCGGGGGCGGTCCAGGTGTTGCAGGCCGACGGGGCGGCGGCGGTGAAGCCCTTGTCGAGCCAGTAGCGCTGGTTCCTGCCCTTGCCGTGGTCCTTGATCTTCGTGGTCTCGTCGCCCGAGCTCTTGACGATGTCCAGCAGGTAGTCCCAGTCGTCCTCGGTACGGTCCAGCGACTCCCACACACTGCCCATGAAGACCCCGGCCAGGCACTCTGCCTGGAGCTCGAACCGGCGCGTCTGCTCCAGTTCCTCCTTCTTGCTCCGGTACGGCTCGTAGAGGTAGGCGTGGTGCAGGCCGGCGATGTTCTGCAGGTGGTGACCGTACTCGTGCGCGACCACGTCCATGAGGAACAGATCGGAGGGGTCCTCCAGCATCTTGTCGTCAAGGCTGATGGCGAAGCGCCGCGTCTTGACGCAGTAGCTGCCCGCCTGGTCGGCCCACTTCTCGCCGCAGAAGCGGGTGCCCTTCCTGGTGACGAACGTCAGCGACGGCTGCCCGAACGCCAGCCCCGCGCCGGTGAAATGCGCGCGCCACGCCTTGTTGAGGCAGGTGTGGACGGTGCGCACGTAGGCCTTGGCCTGCGCGACGCTCCCCGCCGCGACCGGCTTCTCCACGCAGGCGCCCGGCGCGAGCGCACCGGTCCGGTACATCTTGTTCTGGGTGAGGACGGCACTCTTGATCGGGTACGCGGACGCGGCCGCGGTGCCCGTCGAACCGGCCAGGGCCACCCCGGCCAGGAGGACTGACACCACGGCATAAAGGGGGAACCTCATGGAGAAAGTGTGATACGTCCTGCTTAACAATCAATTGCCATTCAGAGAACGCGTGACTTTCCCGCCTTCCACGTGTTGCAGTACTGCGCCGAACGGCCGCCGTACCCGCGGTTCTGCCAATAGGCGAGATTGACCGGCCGCCCGTGGGTCTTGCTCTCCCCGGCCCTGCTGACCGACTCCATCCACTGGTCCCAGGTGATGCCCGGATCGATGGATTCGAGGGTGGAGCTGTAGAAGGCGCCGGCGAAGCACTCGGCCTGCATCTCCAGGCGGTGGCTGAGGATCGTGCGCGCGCCGCCCGACGCGCGCCAGTACATGGCGTTCTGCGCGGTCAGGATGCCGGTGAGGTGCTGGACGTGGTGTCCCCACTCGTGGGCGACCGAGTGCGCGATGTTCATCTTGAACGGGTCGGTCAGGTCACGCTTCATGATCCGGATGGCGACCGTGCGCTGCTGCGGGCAGTACTGCGCGCCGTTGCTGGTGATCTTCCCGCAGACAGACCGGCTGCCCGTCGTCACCTGGATCTTCGGCGGCGTGTACCGCAGCCCCGCGGCCTTGAACCTGGCCGTCCAGAAGCGGTCGGCGCACCGGGCCATCCCGGTGTGGAAGGCTCGGAGCGAGGCGGCGCTTCCCCGGCGGATCTCCGGAATGGCGCACGAGAGCGCCGACGTGGTGCCGGAGCGATAGATCTTGTTCTGGGTCAGTACGGCGGGCGGCACGGCGGCCGCCGGTTCTGCCGAGGCGCTGGCCGTACCGGAAATGGTCAGACCCGCGATCATGCACACAGATGCCGCAATAAGGGGAAGTCGCACGATCGCGGATCCTAGACCAGTTCGGGGCGCTCCGGTTAGGAGACCCGGGATTTCGGCGCCGCCCAGGTGTTGCACGCGCTGGGGGACTCGGCGTCGAAGCCGCGCTTGAGCCACCAGGCGATGTTCTTGGCCTTGCCGTGGGAACGGAAGTCGTAGCCGTTCTCGGCGACCTTCACGATGTAGCGGAAGTCGAACTCGCGCCGGCCCAGCGAGTGCCAGACCGAGCCGATGAACGCGCCCGACAGGCACTCGGCCTGCAGCTCGACCCGGCGGCTCTCGTCGTACACGCGGGCCTTGCTCTTGCCCTTGAGGTTGTCGACGATCCTCAGCATGCCGGTGAGCTGCTGGATGTGGTGACCGTACTCGTGGGCCAGCACCTCCATCAGGAACAGCTCGAACGGCTCGGCCAGGATCGCCTCGTCGAGCAGGAAGGTGATCTTCTTGTTCTTCGGGCAGTAGATGGCCTGGGCGCCCGCGGGGAACTTGCCGCACGAGGTCCGCGCGCCCGGCTTGGCGATGACCTCGAAGCCCGGCTTGGCGAAGGGAATGTTCTTCTTGGCCAGCTGCCTGCTCCAGGACTCGTTCAGGCAGTCCATGAGGAACTCGAGGTAGACGCGGGCGTCGTCCAGGTCCCCGCTCTGGACCGGCTGCTCGTCACATTCCTTGAGCTCCAGCGCACCTGTCTTGTAGACCGGGTTCTTGGTCAGCACCGGTGAGTAGGAGGGGGGAGCGGCGTGGGCCACACCGGTGAACAGCACGCTCGCCAGGGCGCCGGAAATGAGCGCCAAAATGGGGGTACGCATGAGAAGGCACCTTATTTGGCGCATATGCCGTTGGTAAAGCACATTGCGGCCCGTGCCGCGAGGGGCACGGGCCGCAATGTCATGATATTTCGGGCCTAGCAGGCTAGGCGACGTAGCGGGCGGAGACCTTCCACGTGTTGCACGAGCCCACCTGGCCGGAGTTGAAGCCCCGGTTCATCCAGGCCGCCTGCGAGGAGCCCTTTCCGTGGTCGTTCTGAGCCCAGGCCTTGTGGCCGTTCTTGCGGAACCACTCGACCGTGTGGTCCCACTCGTCCGGGTTGACGGGCAGGGTGTCGGCCACGGTGTTCATGAAGACCGCGGAGAAGCACTCGGCCTGAAGCTCCGAGCGGCGCGACAGCTGCAGCTGCATCGACTTGCCCGAGCTGTTGCGGGCCGCCCAGTAGTAGTTCCAGATGCCGGAGATCTGCTGGACGTGGTGACCGTACTCGTGCGCCATCAGGCGGGTGATGCCCAGGGCGTACGGGTTGCGGAGCTGCGTCTTGGTGATCAGCATGTACATCGTGCGGTCGCCCGAGCAGTAGAGGCCGTCGGCCCCCGAGCTCCACGGGCCGCAGGCGGTGCGGACCTTCTTGGTGATGATCCGCAGGCGCGGCTTGCTGAACGACAGGCCCGCCTTGCGGAACTGGCTGCTCCAGGAGGCGTTCAGGCAGTTGGTGACGCGCTGCAGGAAGCGCTTGTAGGCGGCGGTGCTGCCACGGGGCAGGCTGCCGGGGGAACAGTTGGAGTCGGCGAGCCGACCGGTCCGGTAGAGCGGGTTCGCCGTCGCGGCTGCTTTGCCACGGGGCGGCGCTGCCTGCTGCAGCTGCGCCCCCTGGTTGGCGGGCTTCGCTTCGGCGGTCGCCGTACCCACGCCCGCCAGAGCAAGCACCAGCCCAGCGGCCACGAGTGACGAGAGTTTCCTCATGGGGAGAGTGTTCATAGTGAGGGAAAGACTAGGTCAAGATCGGACAAATGTGGGCTGATTTGACTCGATGCAGTCAGCGCCGGGGGCACGAACTAGACTCGTGCGCAGTGGCGAGCACGAGCAGGAGGGGCTGATTCCGTGAGCGGGCTGCTGAGCTCAATCAAGGGACCGGAGGACGTCAGAAGGCTCGGGGCGGCGCAGTTGCCGAGGCTCGCGGGGGAGATCCGCGACCAGCTCGTCGACTCGTGCGCGCGCTTCGGCGGACACCTGGGTCCCAACCTGGGTGTCGTGGAACTCACGATCGCTTTGCACCGGGTCTTCGACTCCCCGCGCGACCCGATCATCTGGGACACCGGCCACCAGGCGTATGTCCACAAACTGCTCACCGGCCGCCTCGCGGGCTTCGAGGCGCTCAAGCAGGAGGGCGGCCTGTCCGGCTACCCGAGCCAGGCCGAGTCCGAGCACGACTTCGTCGAGAACTCCCACGCCTCCACCGCGCTGTCCTACGCCGACGGCCTCGGCAAGGCGTTCAAGCTGCGCGGCGAGCGCGATCGCAGGGTCGTGGCGATCATCGGCGACGGCGCCCTGACCGGCGGCATGGCCTGGGAGGCGCTCAACAACATCGCCGCGATCAAGGACCTCCCGGTCGTCATCGTGGTCAACGACAACGGCCGCTCCTACTCGCCGACCATCGGCGGGCTCGCCTCCCACCTGTCCTCGCTGCGCGTCAACCGCCGCTACGAGGACATGCTGGAGTTCGTCAAGGACAAGATCGGGAACGTTCCCGTCCTCTACGACGCCCTGCACGGCATCAAGAAGGGCGTCAAGGACGTCATCGCCCCGCAGGTGATGTTCGAGGACCTCGGCCTGAAGTACCTGGGCCCCATCGACGGCCACGACGAGCAGGCCATGGAGGCCGCGCTGCGCAAGGCGCGCGACTTCGGCGGCCCGGTCATCGTCCACGCGCTGACCCAGAAGGGCCGCGGCTACTCCCCGGCGGAGAACCACGACGAGGACCAGATGCACGGCCCCGGCGCCTTCGACAAGTCGACCGGCCTGGAGAAGCCCAAGCCCCGTATCTGGACCGACGTGTTCAGCGAGGAGATGGTCAAGCTCGGCCGCGAGCGCTCCGACATCGTCGGCATCACCGCCGCCATGCTCCACCCGGTGGGCCTGGCCGCCTTCGCCGAGGCGTACCCCGAGCGCATCTACGACGTCGGCATCGCCGAGCAGCACGCCCTGACCAGCGCCGCCGGACTGGCGCTCGGCGGGATGCACCCGGTGTTCGCCGTGTACGCCACCTTCCTCAACCGCGGCTTCGACCAGTTGCTGATGGACGTCGCCCTGCACAAGCTGCCGGTCACCCTGGTGCTCGACCGCGCGGGCGTCACCGGCGACGACGGGGCCAGCCACAACGGCATGTGGGACCTGTCCATCATGCAGGTCGTCCCCGGCCTGCGGATCGCGGTGCCGCGCGACGGCGAGCGCATCGTCGAACTGCTGCGCGAGGCCGTCGCCACCACGGACGGCCCGACCGTGCTGCGCTACCCGAAGGGCGCGCTCGCCGAGACGATCGACCCGGTCGGCAGGCTGGGCGAGATGGACCTCCTGCGGGTGGCCGACTCGGACGAGCCCGACGTGCTGCTGGTCGGCGTGGGCCCGATGGCGCACATCTGCATGGACGCGGCCAAGCTGCTCGACGCCCAGGGCATCACCGCCACGGTCGTCGACCCGCGCTGGGTCAAGCCGCTCGACGAGGCCCTGGTGGTGGCGGCGGGAGCCCACAAGCTGGTGGCCGTGGTCGAGGACAACGGCAAGGTCGGCGGCGTGGGCGACGCGGTCTCGCGGCTGCTGCGCGAGGCCGACGTGGACGTGCCCGTCCGCTCCTACGGCATCCCGCAGCGCTTCCTCGACCACGCCAAGCGCGCCAAGATCCTCGGTCAGATCGGGCTGACCGGACAAGACCTGGCCCGCGAGATCACCGAGGCGATCGCCAAGCGCGGCGCCCCCATCGAAAGCCCGACCACCAGCAACTGACGCCGGGCGCCACCGCTGACCCAAGCGCCGCCGTGCCACCCCGCACGGCGGCGCTCGGGGCATCCCACGGTTTCGCAGGGCCACCCGCACGGCGGCGTCCACCCCTCTGCCCTCCCGGTCCCCGGGCGCCTGCTGAGGTGTATGTGTTGTCCGGAAAGTCCCTGGTCGGCGGGGGATCGGCGCTGTTCGTGATGGGCGGGGGAAGGCATGACAGCGGGGTAAACGGGCACTGACTGATCGTGGATATCTTTCGCACCAAGAGCGTCGAGCAGTCGATCCAGGACACGGAGGCGCCGGAGCACCGGCTGAGAAAGCGCCTGACCGCCACCGACCTCACGGTCTTCGGCATCGGCGTGATCGTCGGCACCGGCATCTTCGTGCTCACGGGCCAGGTGGCCAAGCAGACCGCGGGACCCGCGGTGGCCCTGTCCTTCATCGTGGCCGCCGTCGTGTGCGGGCTGGCCGCGCTCTGCTACGCCGAGTTCGCCTCCACGCTGCCCGTGGCGGGTTCGGCGTACACGTTCTCCTTCGCCACGCTGGGCGAGTTCCCCGCCTGGGTGATCGGCTGGGACCTGATGCTGGAGATGGCGCTGGCCGCGGCCGTGGTGGCGGTCGGCTGGTCGGGGTACTTCGCCTCGCTGCTGCAGTCGATCGGGCTCACCCTGCCGGGCTGGATGGCGGGCGACAGCCCGGTGGTCAACGTGCCGGCGATGGTGATCGTGCTGATCCTGACCGCGATCCTGGTGGCCGGCATCAAGCTGTCCTCGCGGGTCAACCTGATCATCGTGATCATCAAGGTGGCGGTGATCCTGCTGGTCATCGTGGCGGGGCTGTTCTTCGTCAACGCGGCCAACTACACGCCGTTCATCCCCGACCCGATCTCCACACCGGCAGTCGAGGGACTGAAGGCGCCGCTCATCCAGGTGCTGTTCGGCATCACGCCGGTGGCCTTCGGCGTGATCGGCATCTTCTCGGCGGCCGCGATCGTGTTCTTCGCGTTCATCGGCTTCGACATCGTGGCGACCGCCGCGGAGGAGACCATCCAGCCGCAGCGCGACCTGCCGCGCGGCATCATCGGCTCGCTGGTCGTCTGCACGGTGCTGTACGTGGCGGTCTCGCTGGTCGTGGTCGGCATGCAGCCCTACAGCGAGCTCAGCACGCGGGCGCCGCTCGCCGATGCGTTCACCGCCGTGGGCCAGAACTGGGCAGCCGCGCTGATCAGCATCGGCGCCATCGCCGGTCTCACCACCGTGGTGATGATTCTCATGCTGGGGCAGAGCCGGGTGCTGTTCGCGATGTGCCGTGACGGCCTGCTGCCGCGTGGCCTGGCGAAGGTCCATCCGAAGTACGGCACGCCCGCCCGCCTCACGGTCATCATCGGCGTGGTGACGGCGCTGCTGGCCGGGTTCATCTCCCTCGGCGCGCTGGCCGAACTGGTGAACATCGGCACGCTCTTCGCGTTCGTCGTCGTCTCGATCGGCGTGATCATCCTGCGCCGGACCCGCCCGGACCTGCACCGCGCCTTCCGCACGCCGCTGGTCCCGCTGCTGCCGATCCTGTCGGTGCTGGCCTGCCTCTACCTGATGCTCAACCTGCCGGTGGAGACGTGGCTGCGCTTCCTGATCTGGATGGTGATCGGCGCCGCCCTCTATTTCCTGTACGGCTACCGCCACAGCCGCGCCCAGCGCCTGCCCACGGGGATCAAGCCCCACTGACCGGCCCGGGGCCGTGCTCGCGTGGCACGGCCCCGCCTCACTCACCAGGTGTAGACGGCCCGCCCCGCGGCCTTCATCAGGCAGCCGTTGCCGAACGTGCGGGTGAAGGCGACCTTCTTGCCCCGCCACGTGCCCGCGACCCTGACCTTGTGCGGCATGTACTCCTTGGTGCAGATGGCCCGGTCGTTCTTGAGCCTGGCCGGGTTGCCCTTGACCGAGCGCAGCAGCCGGCAGGCCGCCCGCGGCGACGGATGGTTCCCGCCGTCCCGGTCGCAGGTCAGCCGGACGGCCTTGGTGGTGTCCCCCGTGGTGACGCTGATCTTCAACGTCGCGCGGGGCCGTTGCGAGGCGGCCGCCGGGGCGGCGTTCCCCAGCATCACGGCACCGGCCAGCACGACGAGCGCGAGCGTCTTCACATGTGTTCCCTTCCTCGGACGGGCAAGGTCACACACGCTACTTCTTCCCGGAGTGGAAGGGCCCCGTGCCACGAGGCCCTTCCCTCGCTCACGGCACGGAGGCGACGCCGGGCTCCAGGAAGCGGGGCTGGGAGACGCCCGCCCTGTCCAGGTACGGCGTGACGCCACCCAGATGGAACGGCCAGCCCGCGCCCAGGATCATGCACAGGTCGATGTCCTGGGCGGCGGCCACCACGCCCTCCTCCAGCATGAGCCGGATCTCCTCCGACAGGGCCGACAGGACGCGCTGCCGTACCTCCTGCGCGGTGGAGGGACGGGTGCCGCCCGCGAACAGCGCCACGGCCTCGGGGTCGAGCGAGAAGTCGGGCGCGTAGACGCCCGGCTTGCCCGAGGCGACGAGCTTGGCCATGTTGGCGCTGACGCCGAACCGCTCGGGGAAGGCGGCGTGCAGCGTCTCCGACACGTGGTGGCCGACGGCGGGACCGACGAGCTGCAGCAGCGCGAACGGCGACATCGGCAGGCCCAGGTCGTCCAGGGAGTGCTCGGCGACCTCCAGCGGCGTCCCCTCGTCCACGGCGGCGATGACCTCGCCCATGAAGCGGGTCAGCAGCCGGTTGACCACGAACGCGGGCGCGTCCTTGACCAGCACCGACGACTTGCGCAGCGACTTGCCGACCGCGAAGGCGGTGGCCAGGGTCGCGTCCGAGGTGCCGGCGCCGCGGATGATCTCCAGGAGTGGCATGACCGCGACCGGGTTGAAGAAGTGGAAGCCGACCAGCCGCTCGGGGTGCCGCAGCTCGGCGCCCATCTCGCTCAGCGACAGCGAGGAGGTGTTGGTGGCCAGCACGCACTCGGCGGAGACGTGCGCCTCGACCTCGGCGAACACCTTCTTCTTGACCGCCATGTCCTCGAAGACGGCCTCGATGACGAAGTCGGCGTCGGCGAAGGCGTCCTTGGTGAGGGAGCCGGTGACCAGGGCCTTGAGGCGGTTGGCCTGGTCGCCGGAGATCCGGCCCTTCGCCAGGAGCTTGCCGACCTCGGCGTGGACGTAGCCGACGCCCTTGTCGAGCCTGGCCTGGTCGAGGTCGGTCAGCACGACCGGCACCTCCAGGCGGCGGGCGAACAGCAGCGCCATCTGCGAGGCCATCAGACCGGCGCCGACGACGCCGACCTTGGTGACCTTGCGGGCCAGCGACGTGTCCGGCGCGCCCGCGGGCTTCTTGGCGCGGCGCTGGACGAGGTCGAAGGCGTAGAGGCCGGCCCGCAGCTCGTCGCCCATGAGGAGGTCGGCCAGGGCCTCGTCCTCGGCGGCGAAGCCCTCGTCGCGGGTGGCGGTGCGGGCCAGGGCGACGAGGTCGAGGGCCCGGTAGGGGGCGGGGGAGGCGCCGCGCAGCTTCATGTCGACGAGGAAGCGGGCGTCGTTGACGGCCTTCTCCCAGTCGGCATCCGGATATGTCGCGCGTTCGATGGAAATTTCGCCCTTGAGGACCTTGGATGCCCAGCGGAGCGACTCCTCCAGGAAGTCGGCCGGCTCGAACATCGCGTCGCCCACCCCGAGCTCGAACGCGTCGCGGCCCTTGAGCATGCGGTTCTGCGACAGCGGGTTCTCGATGATGAGCTTGAGCGCCGCGGCCGGGCCGATCAGGCGGGGCAGCAGCTGCGTGCCGCCCCAGCCGGGCACCAGGCCGAGGAAACACTCCGGCAGGGCCAGCGCGGGCACCCCGGAGGAAAGGGTCCGGTACGTGCAATGGAGCGCGATCTCCAGGCCGCCGCCCATGGCCGCGCCGTTCACGAACGCGAACGACGGCACCGGCAGTTCGCCCAGCCGCCGGAACACCTCGTGCCCCAGCCGGCCGATCTCCAGAGCCTCCTCGCGCGCGCCGACCAGCGCCGCGCCCTTGAGGTCCGCGCCGACCCCGAAGATGAACGGCTTGCCGGTCACCCCCACCGCGGCCAGATCGGTACGCGCCGCGATCCCGTCCAGCGCCGCGCCGAGCGAGGTCAGCCCGCCGGGCCCGAACGTGTTCGGCTTGGTGTGGTCGAACCCGTTGTCCAGGGTGACCAGCGCCATGGTCCCGGCGCCGCCGGGCAGCTCGACGTCGCGTACCAGCGCCTTGGTGACGACCTCGTCCTTGAACAGCTCCGTCACGTTCACGCTCATGCGAGGTTCTCCCAGATCACGGTGCCGCCCATGCCCATGCCGACGCACATGGTGGTGATGCCGTAGCGGACGTCGGGCCGCTCGGCGAACTGGCGGGCGAGCTGCGTCATCAGCCGCACGCCCGAGGAGGCCAGCGGGTGGCCGAAGGCGATGGCGCCGCCGTAGGGGTTGACCTTGTCCTCGTCGATCCCGAAGTGGTCGAGGAAGGCCAGCACCTGCACGGCGAAGGCCTCGTTGATCTCGAACAGCCCGATGTCGGAGACGTTCAGACCGGCCAGGCGCAGGGCGCGCTCGGTCGACGGGATCGGGCCCACGCCCATCACCTCGGGGTCCACGCCCGCGAAGGCGTAGGAGACCAGGCGCATCTTCGCGTCCAGGCCGAGCTCCTCGGCGACGTCCGCGGCGGCCACGACGCAGCCGGTGGCGCCGTCGTTGATGCCCGAGGAGTTGCCCGCCGTGACCCGGCCGTGCGAGCGGAAGGGCGTCTTCAGCGCCGCGAGCGCCTCGACGGTCGTGCCGGGCCGCGGAGCCTCATCCTGTACGGCCAGCCCCCAGCCCTTCTCCGCCGTCCGGATCGCGGTCGGCACCAGGTCCGGCTGGATCTTGCCGTCGGCGTAGGCCTTGGCCGCCTTCTCCTGCGACAGCGCCGCGTAGGCGTCGGCACGCTCCTTGGAGATCTCCGGGTAGCGATCGTGGAGGTTCTCGGCGGTCATGCCCATGACCAGGGCGCTGCCGTCCACGAGCTTCTCCGACAGGAAGCGGGGGTTGGGGTCGACGCCCTCGCCCATCGGGTGGCGGCCCATGTGCTCGACGCCGCCGGCGATGGCCACATCGTAGGCGCCGAACGCGATGCCGCCCGCGACCGAGGTCACCGCGGTCATCGCGCCCGCGCACATGCGGTCGATGGCGTAGCCCGGCACGCTCTTGGGCAGCCCGGCCAGCACGGCGGCGGAACGCCCGATGGTCAGGCCCTGGTCGCCGATCTGGGTGGTGGCCGCGATCGCGACCTCGTCCACCCGCTCGGGCGGGAGATTGGGGTTACGGCGGATCAGCTCGCGGATGACGCGGACGACCATGTCGTCCGCGCGGGTCTCCGCGTACAGTCCCTTCGGCCCTGACCTGCCGAAAGGCGTGCGCACGCCGTCGACGAACACGACGTCACGAGAGGAAGGCACGGATTCGCTCCTCGTTGCTGGACAGCTTCCGTGCCTATGCTACTCGCCAGTAACTACTCCGCAGACGAGGGCGGTGAGCAGGAGCGCGCCTACCGTGAGGGCGGCGGGCTCCCACAGATGCGCCCGGCCGCCGAGCAGGGCGATCACGGCCAGTGTGGTGACGGTCCAGGTGATCGCGGGGCGTCTTGCGGTCCTGATCGTCGCTTTCATCCGGTACGGCTTCGCCCTTTCCGTTGCCGATGCCGTTGCTGTCGGCGTCGGCGTCGTGAAGGGCAGGGTTGGGGCGTCGGGTGTGGTGGGGCCGCCGGGATGTGGGGTCTGGGTGCGGGGCTGGTTCGGGTCGGCGGGGTGTCTGGCGTTGTCCGGGTCCCAGGGGTCGCCCGGGGAGTGGCCGGAGCGGGCTATGCCGGCCAGGGTGGACAGGGCGCCTCTGGCCCACCAGGTGGCGAAGAAGACGGCGGCCACGTAACCCGCCAGCGTGAGGAGTTCGACGGCGCGGGTCAGGGTGTCGGCCGTGCCGTACAGGCCGGACTCGCGGAACAGGCGCGGCACCGTGTAGCCGAGCAGCAGCGTCACGGCCCAGCACGCGGCCACCCCGAGACGGCTCAGCGCGCGGGTGAGCGGGGCGGCGGTGACGGCGTAGAGCTCCAGCTCGCGCCGCCGCACCCGGCGCATGCGCACGCCCCACACCGCCTGTGTCGCCGCGAGCGCGGGCACGGAGGCCAGGGAGAGCAGGAGCGCCGCTATGGCGTACGGCAGTGTCTCCTCCCTGGTCGCGGCCCGTTCGGCGAGCATCTGGACGGAGGCGGGCAGCGCGATCGAACCGGAGAGCGCGATGAGCGCGAGCCGGCGCGCGGCCCGGGCGTGCGTCCGCAGCCCGGTCACCACCCGTGCGCCGGGGAGGGGGGAAATCTCGGTCGAAAGCATGACGTCATGATGGCGTCACCGAGCGTGTTCGTGCCGGTGAATGGGCTACTCGGATGGAGCCCTAGATCCTTCGTAGACGATCAGGTCGAGGAGGCCGGGGAAGCGGTCGTCGAGGTCCGCGCGGCGGAGCCGGATGAAGAGCTTGCGGCCCTCGGGGCGCTGGCAGATGACGCCGCTCTCGCGCAGCACCCGCCAGTGGGCGGTCAGGGTGGACTTGGGCACATCCGGCAGGATCGAGCCACAGAACTCTTCCTCTTCCGAGGCGGCCAGTTTCCGCACGATCGCGGCGCGGACCGGGTGCCCGATGGCGGCCATCACATCCACCAGGTCGATCTGGTCGCGTGTCGGATGCAACATACGGCCCATTGTACGCATCTCCCGAACAGTGATTTGACAGGCACGGTACGTCCGTACGAGGATTCCGAACTGACAAACGGTGTCCGGCGGGGAGCCCGGGTCGCGAAACCGGGGTGGGGGTTGTGGTGTTCGGGTGGGGGAGTCGGCTGAGGAGGGTCGGATGTACGACGTGGTGATCGTGGGCGGCGGGCCGGTCGGGATGTTGCTGGCCGGGGAGCTGGGGTTGCAGGGGGTGCGGGCGCTGGTGCTGGAGCGGCTGGCCGTACCGACGGGGGAGTCCAAGGCGGGGACGCTGCACGCGCGGACGGCGCAGAGCCTCGACCGGCGCGGACTGCTGGAGGCGGTGGGCAGGGCGAGCTACGGGAGTCTGCGCTTTCACTTCTCCGGGATGTTCGGGCTCGATCTCGGGGCGGTGGCCGGGGACGGGCCGAGCCTGGTGGGGAGCCCGCAGGCGTGGGCGGAGCAGGTGTTCGCGCGCCGGGCGGCGGGGCTGGGGGCGGAGATCCGGCGGGGGCAGGAGGTGACGGGGCTGGTTCAGCACGAGGACCGGGTGGTGGTGACGGCCAATGGGCGGGAGGTGGCGGCGCGGTTCGTGGTGGGGACCGACGGGGCGCGGAGTGCGGTGCGGAAGGCCGCCGGGATCCCGTTCACGGGGACGGGGGCCCGGGTGGCCGCTTTGATGGGGGATGTGCGGCTGGAGGATCCCTACGGGCTTCCTGGCGGCTACCACCGCACGCCCCGTGGCTGGCTGATCGCGTGGGTCAATCCCGCCGGGCATAGCCGGATCACCACCTATGACTTCCGTGCGCCGCACGCCGACCGGGAGGCGCCGGTCACGCTGGAGGAGTTGCGGGAGGCGGCCGAGCACATCGCGGGCGTTCCCGTGCCCATGCGCGATCCGCGCGCCCTTTCCCGGTACGGCGACGCCGCCCTGCAGGCCGAGCGGTACCGGACCGGCCGGGTCCTGCTGGCCGGGGACGCGGCGCACGTGCACTTCCCGTGGGGCGGTCAGGGCCTCAACACCGGGCTGGAGGACGCGGTCAATCTGGGCTGGAAGCTGGCGGCGGAGGTCCGGGGACGGGCGCCGGACGGGCTGCTCGACAGCTACCATGCCGAGCGGCACCCGGTGGCGGCGCGGGTGCTCTGGAACGTCAGGGCCCAGACGGCGCTGGCCAATCCGGATCCGTCGGTGGATCCGCTGCGGGAACTGTTCGCCGAGCTGATGGGCTTCGACGAGGTGAACACCTACCTGAGCGGGATGATCAGCGGCGTCGACACCGCCTACGACGTCGGCGTGCCTGGGGCGGGGCGGATGGCCCCCGATCTGGCGATCAAGACCGAGGACGGCGAGATACGGCTGACAGAGTTGCTGCGCGGCGGGCGACCGTTTCTCCTGGACCTGGCCGGGCGGGACGATCTCGTGGAGGCGGTGTCCGGATGGCCGGTGGAGGTGGTTCGCGGCCGGGCGGAACACGAGGCGGAGGCCCTGCTGATCCGTCCCGACGGTTACGTGGCGTGGACCTCGCGGGCCGGGGTGGACACGCTGGGTGAAGCACTGGGACGCTGGTTCAAACCTGTTACGGACGACTATTTGTGGTGATCGAGTGAAATTTCCGGACAAGAGGTGGTGGAGTCTGTTAGGAAGGTCGCGATCCACACCCGGTAGCTAGAGAGGTACACCGTGTCGCGCGACGAGAAGGACAGACCATTCGAGGACGAGCAGGGCAGGTCGTTAAACCCGGACATGACCGGTGACGTGCTCTCCGACCGGTGGGAGACGGACGCCGCGGACACCGACGAGCAGCCGGCCGTCGTGCTCAGCGAGACCTACCACCTGCCGGGCGACCCGAGCACGCCTGGGGAGCGTTCGGAGACCTACCACCTGCCCGAGCCGGACGCCCTGGTCCACCAGGACATCCTCCTGGACCAGAGCGCCCTCAAGAGCCACACCGACCCGGCCGACCCGCTGGACCTGAACGCCGGCGCCGACCTCGGCCTGGACCGCCCGGCAAGCACCGCCTACGACGCCACGGGCTACGACTCCGGCACGCCCGGCTACGAGCCCGGCACGGGTTATGAGGCTGGCACGGGCTACGAGGCCGGTACGGGTTTCGACCCCGGAGCGGGCTACGAGGCCGGCACGACGGGTTATGAGGCCGGCGCGACGGGACCTGGATACGACGCCGGAGCCGCGGGAGCCGGTTACGACGCCGTGGCGGGGCCCGACGGAGACCGCGACGAGAACGAGCCCGGATACCTGCCGCTGGACAAGTCCTACGAGCGCCCGTTCGGCAGCGATGACGACGAACCGCGCCGGGGCTTCCTCGGTTCGGGCTGGAGCGGTTCCGACGATCAGGATCAGGGGCACGGGGAGGTGCGGCGCCGTACCAAGATGCTGGTCGTCGCGGCGGCGGCCATCGTGGTGATCGGCGTGGGCGCGGGCTGGATGCTGACCGGCTCCGGCTCCGAGCCCTGCACCGGCGCCCAGTGCTCAAGCGCCGGCCAGGTGAGCACCCCGGTGGCCCCGCCCGCCGAGGAGACGGAGGACCCGGCGGACCAGCCCATCGAGGCCACCCCCGAACCCGACATGTCCGAGTCGGTCACCCCGACGCCCACGGTGAGCCGCGCCCGAGCCACCCGCACCCCGGCTCCCCGCGTGACCCCGACCCGCGACAGCGACCCCACCCCCAAGGCGACCTCCAAGGGCACCCGCGCCCCGGACCCCAAGGACCCGGTCACCGACACCGCCAACGACCCCCAGCAACCGCGCGCCACCGAAGCCCCCTCGACCAAGCAGACCACCCAGCCCGCCCAGGCCCCCACCACCTCCGCCCCGGTCCCCGCGCCAACGGAGAGCAAGAGGCCCGGCGGCCTCCTGGACTGGCTGTTCGGCTGACATCTCCCCGGGGCTCGCTTGGCAGGACGAGCCGCGGGGGACCCCACCGCGGGCGGCTCCAGCCGCCCGCCCCGCTGTCTGTTGCGCTGTTGTGCGGCCCGCCGCGTGTGGGCACTGCCTCTGCGGTGTTGTGCGGACCGCGAGGTGTCGTGCCGTGCTGTCGTTGTGCGGGTCGCGGTGTGTTGTGGCGTCTTGTGGGGGCTGCGGTGTGTTGTGGCGTCGCACGGGGGTGCTCTCGGTTGCAGTCCTTTCAACCTCCCATCCACTACGGCACAGCCGCCCCACCGCCACCCGCCGACGTGAGCGTGCGTGTCGCGGGGATCGCTTCTCACGCCGGACGTGGTCCCCGCCGCTACGGCGATGCGGTAACCGGCCGATGGGTCCCCTTGGATGGCCGTTCCCTTGGACACGGCTTGGCTGGCCGGCGGGTTGCCCCTCGGCCGGCTTGGGTTGCCCCTTGGCCGGCTGACGGATCGCCGTAGCGGCGGGGACCACGTCCGACGTGAGAAGCGATCCCCCCGATCGGCGCCCGCGGGCGTCGGTGGGTGGTGGGGGTGCGGCTGGCCGTAATGGATGGTGGTGGTTTTGGGGGTGAGAGTCCGAGGCGCGGGGAGGGGAGAGTCTGGCAGACTGGGAAATCGCTTTCCAGGAGGTGTCGTGGTCACCCTCGAAGATGTGGCGAGGCAGGCGGGTGTTTCGCTGGCGACCGCCTCGCGTGTGCTGAACGGCAGTACCCGCCAGGTGGGCGCCGGGCTGCGTGCCCGCGTCGAGCAGGCCGCCGACGAACTCGGCTACCGGGCCAACATCGCCGCCCAGACCCTTGCCCGCGGTGCCAGCAACGTGATCGGCATCGTGGTGCACGATCTCACCGACCCTTACTTCGCGGCGCTGGCCGACGGGGTCATGCGGGCCGCGGCCGGGGAAGGGCTGCTGGTCATGGTCGGTACCACCCACCGCGACCCCGAGCAGGAGATCGCCTACGTCGCCACGCTCAACGCGCAGCGCGTGCGGGCGGTGCTGCTGGTGGGTTCGCGGCTCGACGACCCCGAGGTCACCGGACGGCTGCGCGCCGAACTCGACCGCTACCTGTCCAGCGGCGGCCGTGTCGCCTGCGTCGGCCAGGACCTGCTCGGCGTCGACACCGTCGCCCCGGCCAACGGGGAGGGGGCGGCGGCGCTGGCGCGTTCGCTGGCGGAGCTGGGGCATCGGCGGTTCGCGGTGCTCGCGGGCCCACCGGGGCTCATGACCGCCGCGGACCGTTGCGCCGGATTCGTCACCGCCCTCGAACAACTCGGACTCCCGCGGCCCCGGATCGTCCACGGCCCGTTCGACCGCGACGGCGGCTACCGGGCGGCGCAGGAGACGGGCGACGCGACCTGCGTGTTCGCGGTGAACGACGTCATGGCCGTGGGCGCTCTTGCCGCCTACAGGGAGCGGGGTGTGCGGGTGCCGGAGGACGTGTCTGTGGCGGGGTTCGACGACATCGCGACCCTGCGCGACCACGCGCCCGCGCTGACGACGGTGCGGCTGCCGCTGGCCGACATGGGTGCGCGCGCCCTGGAACTGGCTCTCACCTCGGCCGACAAGCCCGTGGTCGAGCCGGTCCGCGGCGAGGTGGTCCTGCGCGAAAGCGTCCGTCCCCTCTGATGTCCCCGCCCGTAGTTGCGACCCGGTCTGTGTTTTTGTGCTGGTACGGCGGCGGCTCCGCCGTACTCCCGCGTGTCGCTTGACCCACCACCCCCTTGGGAGAACACAGTGAAACTGTCCGTCAGCACGCTGGGAATGCCGGGCGACAAGCTCGACCGGGCGATCGAGGTGGCCGTGGGACATGGCTGCCAGGGGCTGGAGCTGCGGCTGCACCCCGACACCGGCGTACACGCGGGACTGAGCCGCGACGAGCGCGCGGCGGCGCGCAAGGCGGTCGAGAGCGCGGGTCTGGAAATCTCCGCTCTGGCTGGCTATGTGCGCGTATGTGAGCCAGGTCCCGACGAACCCCTCGTCGACGCGCTCCTCGCCGACCTCAGGCTCGCCGCCGACCTGGGGGCGCCGGGCGTGCGGGTGTTCCCGCGCGGCGGCGACCCGGCCGTGGGCGCGCGCCGCCTCCAGGCAGTCTCGGGTACGGCACGCGAACTCGGCCTGCGCGTCCTCGTCGAAACCCACGACCTGATGGCCACCGGCGTCAAGGTCGCCGAACTCCTGGACGCCGCCGGCTCCCCGGACACCACCGGCGCCCTCTGGGATCTCCTCCACCCGTGGCGCCACGGCGAAGCCCCAGCCGACACCCTGTCCGCCCTGGGCTCGCACCTGGCGTATGTGCAGGTCAAGGATGCGGTGTCGGCCAACGACAGTACGCCGGTGCCGATGTGGTCGGGTTCCGTGCCGCTGGACGAGTGCGGGGATCTGCTCCAGTCGGCGGGGTACGACGGGTGGGTGTCGCTGGAGTGGGAACGCACCTGGTACCCCCAGGTCGCCCCGGTGGAGGACATCCTCCCCGGCGCCGCCGAATGGGTCCGCCGCTACCAGCCCTGACCCACCGGACACCGACCGCCGACCCTCCGCCTACGTGCAGCCGGCCGCTTGGCGCCCAGGTGCCTGCCGGCCGTGGGCCGGGGTGCGGAGGCGGGTGGCCAGGTCGGGCCGCCCGTCGGGATGCCGGCACGGCGGGTCGGGTGGCACGCGTGGGCCCGATGCCGTGGTGGTGGCCCGCGGCTGGTCGGCAGGGTGACGCTGGGGGTGTGAGTGGTGCGCGCGTAGGGTGGCGGCGGCGGTGTGTCGTTGTGGTGGGAGATGGGAGTCGCGTGAAGGACAAGGTGCTTGTCGTCGGCATGGACGGCCTGCGGTTCGACCGGTTGCTGGCGCTGCGTCCCAAGGTGCTGGGGGAACTGCTCGACACCGGCGTGCACGGGACGAGCCTGTTGCCGTATGGGGAGGCCGAGGCTGTCTCCACGGGGGCCAAGGGGGAGGTCGTGCGGCTGGGGGAGCGGGCGATCGCGTCCAGGACCGACTCGGGGCCGGGGTGGTCGTCGATCGCCACCGGGGTGTGGCCGGACAAGCACGGGGTGGTGGATAACAGCTTCACCGCTCCTGAATTCACGAAATATCCGGACTTCCTGACGCGGGCCAAGCGGGCCGACCCCTCCCTGACCACCTCAGCCCTGTTCTCGTGGGCCGCGCTGGCCGAGCACGGGGCGTTCGGGGAGGAGATCGACACCCGCGTGGCCCTGGACGGCTTCGCGATCACCTTCACCGAGGGCGACACGCAGATAGCCGACGCCGCCGAGCGCCACTTCGCCGAGCAGGCGCCCGACCTGGCCTTCGTCTACTTCGGCGACACCGACGAGGTGGCCCACCGCCTGGGCCCCCACTGCCCGGAGTACGCCGACGCCCTCCACGCCCAGGACAACTACCTGGGCCGCGTCCTCACCTCGATCAAGAACCGCCCCTCCTACCCTGCGGAACGCTGGACCATCCTGGTCACCACCGACCACGGCCACCTGGACGAAGGCGGCCACGGAGGGGTCTCTCCCGAGGAACGCACCACATTCGTGATCGCCGCCCGCCTGGGCGAGAACCTCGGCGGCCGCACCCTCCCCGAGGCCCGCCTGGTGGACATCGCCCCCACCGCCCTGGCTCAGCTGGGCATCACCCCCACCCCCGCCTGGAACCTGGACGGCCACCCCCTCCCCCTCTAACCCACCCAGAACCCGCCAACCCACCCGGGAACCCAGAGCGCCTGCCTCCCGGGCTCCAGGGCCCCGCCTCCGCGTGTGGACGCGCCACCCCAGGCCTCGTGCCCGCCAGAGGGCCGCGTGCCGCAGAGGCCCCTGGGTGGGAGCGCGCCACGCGGAGGCACATGGCGCGAAGGTCCCGCGCCGCGAGGAGGCACGTGCCACGAGGGCGGGTGCGCGCTGCGGGGAAGGCGCGTGTCGTCAAGGTCGCGTGCTGTGGGGTGCGGCGTGCTGGTCGTGTCGCATGAGTGGGCGCCTGCTGCGGGGAGACGTCCTGCCGCGAACTCGTGCTGCGCAAGGAGGGTGAGCCCACGGGGAGGCGCCTGGCACGTGAGGGCACGTTCAAAGGCCGCCTGACGGGAGGAGCGGCCGCCTTCTGCCAAAGTTTTTCATCACTTGTTGAATTCTCGCCGCCCACGCGCCACACTGTGAACGAAGGGTGTCTCTCAGGAGGACGGCGCATGAAAACCGCACTGGAGTTTTCCGAGATCCACGCCGGCATGCTCGCCGAAGTAGGCGGTAAGGCCGCCAACCTGGGCGAGCTGACCAGGGCGGGCCTACCGGTACCCCCGGGCTGGGTACTGACCACGGACGCCTACCACCAGGCAGCGGAAACCGCGGGACTCCAGGAGATCATCGCCCAAGGCGGCGACCTGGCGACGAAGGCGCGGCAACGTCTCCTGGAAACCACCATCCCCGACGAGGTGGCCGAGGAAGTCAGGAAGGCCTACGCGGGTCTGGGGGAGTCGGCCCCGGTGGCGGTGCGGTCGTCGGCCACGGCAGAGGATCTGCCGTTCGCGAGCTTCGCCGGCCAGCAGGACACGTTCCTCAACGTGGTGGGGCCGGAGGACGTGCTGCGGGCGGTGCGGAAGTGCTGGGCCTCTCTCTGGACGGACCGGGCGGTCGCCTACCGCGAGGCGAACGGGATCGACCACGCGGCGGTCCGCATCGCCGTGGTGGTCCAGACGATGGTGGACGCGCAGGTGGCGGGTGTGATGTTCACCGCGAACCCGGTCACCGGCCGCAGGCGGGAAGCGGTGATCGACGCCAGTCCCGGCCTGGGTGAGGCGGTGGTGTCGGGGGCGGTGAATCCCGACCGGTTCGTGGTCGACGTGGCCACGGCCGAGATCCGCGAACGCCACGCCGGTGACAAGAAGATCGCCATCAGGTCGTTGCCCGGCGGCGGCACCGAACGCGTCGAGACCGACGTCGACGGCTTCTGCCTCACGGACGCGCAGGTGCGGGCGCTGGCCGAGCTCGGGGCCCGGGTTGAGGGACACTACGGCGCGCCGCAGGACACCGAGTGGGCGATCGACGCCGGCGGGCGGCTCTGGCTGACGCAGGCGCGGCCGATCACCACGCTCTACCCCCTGCCCAAGACCCTGCCCGAGACCCCGCCCGAGGCCTCGTCCAAGACCCTGCCCGAGGCCCCGCCTGAGACCGGACAGGACGGGCTGCGCCTGTTCTTCTCGATCAACGTGGCGCAGGGGGTGATGGGGCCGTTCACGCCGATGGGAAGCGCGGGCATCAAGCTGATGAGCGCGGGCGCGGCCAGGATCGCGGGGTACCCGCCGGCCGACCCCCATCAGGGCGCCGGCCCGGTGGTCGAGGCGGGGCAGCGGCTCTGGATCGACCTGACCAAGGCGGCACGCAGCCGCGTCGGCCGCGCCGTACTGCCGAGAATGCTCTCTGTCGCGGAGGCGCGTACGGCGGTGCTGTTCAAGGCGCTCATGGACGACCCGAGGCTGTCGATGATCTACCCGTCGCGGCGGCCGTTCCTGCGTGCGGCGCGGCGGATCGCGCGGGCGGCGGGCGCGCCGCGGCGGATGCGGTGGGCGCTCACCCGGCCGGAACGCGCGCTGACCTACTCGCGGCGCGTCGGCGACGAGCTCACGCGGCGCCTGGAACTCCCGGAGAACGTTTCCCCGCAGGCACGGATCGACCACGCCGAACGCCTGCTCGGCGCGACCTTCCCGATGATCTTCTCGATCATGCCGATCGTCCTCGTGGGGTACGGGATGTTCGGGCTGGCGTCGAAGCTCTCGGGCGTGTCGATCTCCGACATGCAGGACGTCCTGCGGAGTATGCCTCACAATCCGACCACCGAGATGGACATGGAGCTGTGGCGGCTGGCCACGCGCATCGAACCGTTCGGTGACCGGTCGGTCGAGGAGGTCACCCGCCTCTACCAGGCGGGACAACTGCCCCGTGTGACCCAGGAGGCCATCTCCGGCTTCCTCGCCTCCTACGGCCATCGCGGCGTCGCCGAGATCGACCTCGGTGTCAAACGCTGGTCGGACGATCCGTCCCACATCATCGGCGTCCTGGCCAACTACCTGCGCATGGACGACCGCCTCGCGCCCGACGCCCTGTTCGAGCGCGGCGCCGCGGAAGCGCAGGCCGCCGTCGAGCGCGTCGCGGCCGCCGCCGCGCGCAAGGGCCGCTGGCGCGCCGCGATCGTCCGCCGCGCACTGGACCGCACCCGCCGTCTCGGCGGGCTGCGCGAGCTGCCCAAGTACTACGCGGTGCTGATCCTGGCAGGGGTACGGCGGAGCATGCGCGTCGTCGGCGAGCACCTGGTGGCGCAGGGCGTCCTCGGCACCCCCGACGACATCTACTTCCTCACCTTCCAGGAGGCCAGAACCGCCCTCCAGCCCGCGAAGAGCAAGGACGACCTTCGCGGACTGGTGGCCGAGCGCAGGGCGGCCCACGAGCAGGAGGCGCGGCGCAGGCACGTCCCCCGCCTGCTGCTGTCGGACGGCACCGAACCGGAAGCACTGTCGATCGCCGCCGCCGAGGGCGCCATCACCGGCACCCCGGCCTCGGCGGGCATCGCGACCGGCCCGGCCCGCGTGGTCATGGACCCGGTCGGCGCGCACCTGGAGCCGGGCGAGATCCTGGTCTGCCCGTCCACGGACCCGGGCTGGACGCCGTTGTTCCTGACGGCGGGCGGCCTGGTGATGGAGATGGGCGGCGCCATGTCACACGGCGCGGTCGTGGCCAGGGAGTACGGCATCCCCGCGGTGGTCGGCGTCACCCGTGCCACCGAGCGCGTCACGACCGGTGAGACCGTCACGGTGGACGGCGCCGCCGGAACCATCACCCAAGAAGCCGCGGACTCGATCACCCAAGACGAGGCGGGCACGATCGCTCAAGAGCACGCGGACACGATCACCACCTAGGAAGCCGCGGGCACGATCACTCAAGAACACGCGGACACGATCACCCAGGAGCACGACCAAAACCAGGGCCAAGCAAAGGACCAAGCGCCAGCCCAAACCCCCGCCTACCCGACCACCTCGGCATAACGCCGCTTCATCGAAGCCACCACCTCGTCCGGATCGGCGGCCCAGATGTCGGCGTTGAAGATCTCCACCTCGATGTCACCGGTGTACCCGGCGGCGAGCACGGCACGGGTGATCGGCGGAAAGTCGATCACCCCGTCGCCCATCATCCCCCGCCCCAGCAGCACGTCGGCAGGCAGCGGATGCAGATAGTCGCACACCTGGTAGGACGCGATCCGCGCACCCGCCCGCGCGATCTGCTCGAACACCTGCGGATCCCACCACACGTGGAAGGTGTCCACCACCACCCCGACCTGCTCGACGGGGTACGGCATGGCCAGATCCAACGCCTGCCCGAGCGTGGACACGACAGCCCGATCCGGGCAGTAGATCGGATGCAGGGGCTCCAACGCCAGCCGTACGTTCCGCTCCCCGGCATAGGGCGCCAGCTCGGCCAGCGCCTCGGCCACCCGCTCCCGCGCCCCGGCCAGATCCCGCGAGACCCCCGCCCCGTCTCCTAGAGGACGCCCGGGCGTCACTCCCGGCAGCCCGCCCACGACCAGGACAAGACAGGCGGCCCCCAGCTCGGCGGCCTCGTCGACGGCCCGCCGGTTGTCGTCCAGGGAGGCGGCAGCGGTCATGAAGCCGCCCCGGCACAGGGACGACACCCGCAGCCCCGCCGCGCGCACCAGCTTGGCGCTCGCGGCCAGGCCCTGCTCGGCCACCTCCTCCCGCCACAACCCGACGGCCTCGAGCCCGTGCCGCACGCAGCCGTCCACGGCCTGGGCGACGGTCCAGCTCTTGGTGGTGCGCTGGTTGAGCGACAACGGGTTCACAGGCCGTTCACCGCCAGCAGCGCCGTCATCCGGCGGACCGCGAGCTCCTGGTCCGACAGCAGCCCGGCCTGGTCGGCCAGCCGGAACACCTCGGCCAGGTGGGTGATCGACCGGGCCGACTGCGCCCCGTTGACCATGCTGAACGCCTCCTGATGGCCGTTGAGCCAGGCGAGGAAGACGATGCCGGTCTTGTAGTGGAACGTCGGCGTCTCGAAGATCTTGCGGGACAACGCCACCGTCGGCCCGAAGATCTCATCGTAAAGGGCGAGGTTTCGGGTGCGGAACTGCTCGTCGGGAGCCGACTCCGCGGCGGTCAGCGCCCGCAGGGCGGCCGCCGCCGCTGGGGCGATCGCGTCGAAGATGCCGAGGAGGGCGTGGCTGCCCGACTTGATGAGCGACGGGTAGTTGAAGTCGTCGCCGGTGTAGAGCCGGACGCCCCGGGGGAGGGCGGCGCGCAGCCGTACCTCGTGATCTTCGTCGAGGAGGGAGACCTTCACGCCGTCGACCATCGCGGCGTTGGCGTGGATCAGTTCCAGGAACGACCCGGTGGCCGCCTCGACGTCGCGCGAGCCCCAGTAGCCGGCCAGCTGGGGGTCGAACATCTCGCCCAGCCAGTGCAGGATCACCGGCCGGTCGGCGAGGCCGAACAGCTTGCCGTAGACGCGGTGGTAGTCGTCCGGGCCGGTGGCGGTCCTGGCGAGCTGGCGCGAGGCCATGATGATCACGCCGGCGCCGGTGGCCTGGACGGTGTCGATCTGCTCGGCGTAGGCGTCGGTGATCGCCTGGACGGTGTCCGCCTCTGGCGCGTGGTCGGTCCCGGCGCCGCAGGCGACCAGCTCGGCCGGGTCGCCGTAGTCGCGTGCCTCGGCGGCGCTGCGGGTGATCAGTTCGCGCGTCGCCGCCCAGTCCAGGCCCATGTTGCGCTGGGCGGTGTCCATGGCGTCGGCGACGCGCAGGCCGTACGACCAGAGGTGGCGGCGGAAGCGCAGGGTGGCGGACCAGTCGACCGCGGCGGGCGCGCCGGGCGTGTTGTCCCCGAGCGGGTCGGCCACCACGTGCGCGGCCGCGTAGACCACCCGCGCGCCGGTGGGTCCGGCGCCGCGCTCGGGCCAGGTGACGGGGTCGCGCAGTGTGTACGCGCCGCCGGGCAGCCGGATTCTCACAGGCCCGCCACCTCGATCCTGCGGCCCTCGGCCGACGAGCGCAGCCCCAGCTCGGCCAGTTGCACGCCGCGGGCGCCCGCGGCGAAGTCGTAGGGGAACGGGGCGTCCTCCAGCACGTGGCGCAGGAACAGCTCCCACTGGATCTTGAACCCGTTGTCGAACTCCGCGTTGTCCGGCACCTCCTGCCAGTCGTCGCGGAAGCGGGCGGTGACCGGGAGGTCCGGGTTCCAGACGGGCTTGGGTGTTCCGGCGCGGTGCTGGATCCGGCAGTTGCGCAGCCCGGCGACGGCGCTGCCGTGCGTGCCGTCCACCTGGAACTCGACCAGTTCGTCCCGGTTCACCCGCACGGCCCAGGAGGAGTTGATCTGCGCGACGACGCCGCCCTCCAGCTCGAAGATCCCGTACGCGGCGTCGTCGGCCGTCGCGTCATAGGTCACCCCCTGCTCGTCGACCCTGGCCGGGATGTGGGTGACGGCCTTGGCGTAGACGGACTGGACGCGGCCGAACAGGTTCTCCAGCACGTAGTGCCAGTGCGGGAACATGTCGAGGATGATGCCGCCGCCGTCCTCGGCCCGGTAGTTCCAGGAAGGGCGTTGCGCCTCCTGCCAGTCGCCCTCGAACACCCAGTAGCCGAACTCCCCGCGTACCGACAGGATCCGCCCGAAGAAGCCGCCGTCGATCAGCCGCTTGAGCTTGAGCAGGCCCGGGAGGAAGAGCTTGTCCTGGACGACGCCGTTCTTGACGCCGCGGGCGGCGGCGGCCTCGGCGAGCGCGACGGCCTCCTCGACGGACTCCGCGGTGGGCTTCTCCGCGTAGATGTGCTTTCCGGCCTCGATGGCCTTGAGCACCGACTTGACCCTGGCCTGGGTGACCTGGGCGTCGAAGTAGATCTCGGCGCGCTCCAGCGCGGCGTCGAGGTCGGTGGTGTAGTCGGTGAGCCCGTGCCTGGCGGCGATCTCGGCCAGCTTGGCCTCGCTGCGGCCGACGAGGATGGGATCGAGCCTGACCCGGGTGCCGTCGGAGAGGGCCAGCCCGCCCTGCTCGTTGATGGCCAGGACGGATCGGACCAGATGCTGCCGGTAGCCCATCCTGCCGGTGACGCCGTTCATCACCACGCCGATTCTGCGCATCGAGACCCCTTCTTCGGAAAGCGCTTTCCAGGACCGTACGGCGGGCGCGGGTGCCGTTGCAATACTGTGTGCCACACAATAACGTGCGGCCATGCCCGACGAAGCGCCGCTCGCCACCCACCTCCAGGAGCTCCGGCGGGGCACCGCCGTCCTGGCCTGCCTGCTCGCGCTGGAGCGGCCCAACTACGGTTACGCCCTGCTCGACGAGCTCGCGAGCAGCGGCTTCGCGGTCGAGGCCAACACGCTCTACCCGCTGCTGCGGCGGCTGGAGAGGCAGGGGCTCCTGGTCAGCGAGTGGAGTACGGAGGAGTCGAGGCCGCGCCGGTTCTACCGGACGAGCGAGGCCGGAGCGGCGCTCGCCGAGGTCCTCGGCCGTGACTGGGAGCGGCTCGACGCCGCGCTGGCGACCCTGAGAGGGGCTCCGGGCAAGCACGTACCCAGGAGGTAGGGGACGGGTGGTACCTGAGGTTGACGCGAGCTAGCCGCGCCGTCGCATACGGTCGTGAACCATGCGTCGATTCCTGTTGGGTGCCGTGCTCGCCCTCACCGTCGCGGGTGCCGCCTCCCAGCCGGGCACGCAGCCGCTCGACCTGCCCGCGATCACCGCGCCCGCCCTGGCAGAACGCTACGCCGCCAACGCGCGGGACGGGTCGGGACGGCAGTTCCTGGCCCTCGACCGGACCGGCGACGGGCGGGCCGTCGAGGTGGTGGGCGACCTGGCCGCCGCCGACTCGGTGATCATCTTCGTGCCGGGCACCGGATACGGCCTGGCCCAGTTCAACGACAGCACGGCCGCGCCGGGCGGCGCCGCCCGCGCCCTGCACGCCCGCGCCCGGACCCTGGCCCCCGGCACGAAGGTCGCGGTCATCGGCTGGCTCGGCTACGACGCGCCCGAGATGACCGACCCGGGCGTCATCACCACGCTGCCCGCCGCGAAGGGCGCCAAGGCCCTGCGGACCCTGGTGACCGCCCTGCTGCCCAAGCGGATCTCCCTGGTCTGCCACAGTTACGGCACGGTCGTCTGCGGCGAGGCCGCGCCCGCCCTGCCCGTCACCGACATCATCGCCCTGGGCAGCCCCGGCATGGGCGTCGCCGGCGCCGCCGACCTTCGCACGCCGGCCCGCGTGTGGACGGCAATGTCCAGCCGCGACGACGTCTTCTGCCCGGGAGTACGGCTCGGCCCCATCGGATTCGGCGCCGACCCCAACCTCGCGGCCTTCGGCGCCCGGATCATCGACGGCGGCGACGGCCGCCACACCGACTACCTCCGCCCCGGCCCCACCCTCGACCGGATCACCAGAATCGCGCTGACCGGCCGAGCCTGACGGCCCCTCGCCGCGAACCAACCCGGAGCCAACAACAATCCAACGCGAGCTGCCTAGCGTTGCCCGACGACTGGCCGGAGGAATCTCAGGAGGCACCGATCGCCATGATCGACGGGGACGGCACGACGGAACGTCCGGACATGCACTGGACCGAGGGATAGAAGCGCGGCGCCGCCTCCGCAGAGGCGGCGTCAGACCTCGCCCTTGGTCTCCAGCCGGTCCAGGGCCTTGGTGAGCGGATGCGCCGTGAGGCCGATCTGCCACTCGCGGGCCCCCAGCGAACGCAGCCGCTCGGCCACCGTCGCGTCGTCGAGCACCGCGGGCGGCTCCCACGTCAGGCGCCGGACCGCGTCGGGCTGCAGGAGGTTCTCGGTGGGCATCCGGTGCTCATCGGCCAGCGCCGCCACGACCGCGCGCGCCGCGGCCAGGCGCTTGGCGGCGGCCGGGTCACGGTCGGCCCAGCGGTTGGCCGGCGGCGGGCCGTCACCGGGCGAGCTCGGCGCGGGCAACTGGCCGTCGGGCAGCGCCCGCGCGCGGCTGACCGCCGACAGCCAGTCGGACATGTAGCGCCGCGCGCTGCGGCCGGTGAACGCGGAGATCTCGGTGAGCGCCTTCTTGGTGCGCGGCACCTCCAGCGCGGCGGTCACGATCGCGGCGTCGGGCAGGACGCGGCCGGGGGCCAGGTCCTTCTCCCTGGCGATCGTGTCGCGCATCGTCCACAGCTCGCGCACGATGGCCAGCGCCCGGACGTTGCGGACCTTGTGGATGCCGGAGGTACGCCGCCAGGGGTCGGACCGCGGCGACGGTGGCGGCGTGGCCAGCACGGCCGCGAACTCCTCCTGGGCCCAGCCCAGCTTGCCGCTCTCCTCCAGCTGCGCGTGGAGCGCGTCACGCAGCTCCACCAGCACCTCGACGTCGAGCGCCGCGTAACGCAGCCAGTCCTCGGGCAGCGGCCTGGTCGACCAGTCGGCCGCCGAATGGCCTTTCTCCAGTCGCAGGCCGAGGACGGTCTCGACCATGGTGCCCAGGCCCACCCGCTCGTACCCGAGCAGTCGCCCGGCCAGCTCGGTGTCGAACATCCGGAGCGGCCGGAAGCCGATCTCGGCGAGACACGGAAGGTCCTGCGAGGCGGCGTGCAGGACGACCTCGGCATCGGACACGGCCGCGTCGAGCGCGCTCAGGTCGGGGCAGCCCATGGGGTCGATGAGCGCGCTTCCCGCGCCGATGCGGCGCAGCTGGACGAGATAGGCGCGGTTGCCGTAGCGGTAGCCGGAGGCCCGCTCGGCGTCGACCGCGACGGGCCCGCTGCCGGCGGCGAACGCCTCGATCGTGCGGGCCAGCCCCGCGGCGTCGGCGACCACCTGCGGGATGCCCTCGCGCGGCTCTAGCAGCGGGACGACGGTCTGTTCTTCTGTCACTGCCGAAAGGACTCCGGATCTTCACGATGGCGCGGCAGCGTGGCCACGTCGGGCGGGAGGGGTGGGATCCCCGCCGCCAGGCACATGAGGTCGCACCAGGCGGCGACGTGACCCGAGAGGTCCTCCTCCGTCGGGGACCAGGACGCCCTCAGTTCCAGCTCGGTGGTGACCGGGTCTTCCGCTTTGTTGCCGAACCCCTCGGACACGGCCCTTGTCACAGTACCGCCAGCGGCGGAGTAAGCGGCGTGGTGGGACTCCAACGCCTCGGTCAGCCAGCTCCACGCGACCGGGCCGAGCAGCGGATCGGAGGTGATCTCCGGCTCCATGTCGGCCCGCACGTAGGCGACGAGGCGGAAGGGGCCGTCCCAGCCGCGCTGGCCGTCGGGGTCGAACAGCAGGATCAGCCGCCCCACCGCCAGCTCGTCGTCGTCGCGGTAGACGGACGCGCCGATGGCGGCCGAGTAGGGCGCCAGCCGCTGGGGGGCGGGCAGGTCCTCGAGTTCGATCTCGGGCCGCACGTCGATCGGCCGCAGGCTCTCCGCGGCGCGCAGGAACGCCGGGGGAGGCGGCGGCCGGTCACCGACGGTCATAGTCGAAGCGTAGGTCGCTGACGGACGGAAGGGGACCACGGGGGTGCTCATACGATGTGCTCAAGCCGCGGCCGTCACCAGCGTCCGGGTCCGCGCGGGCACTTGTGGCGCCCCGAGGAACACGGCCAGCCCGCAGTCCGTGCACGCCCAGTCGGGGCACGTGTCAGGCTCGTGCCCGTCAACGCAGAGCGGCTGCTCGAACAGCCGCTCGCCGGCGCAGTCGGGGCAATGTTCACTGCGGAGGGAGCTCCACAACGCGGTCATCGCACGGGGCCTTTCTTGTGATCGTGGGTCTGACGGTGACACGGCTCGCTGACAATTCCCCGCAACGCGCTCGGCGTGTCCCGAAAGTGGTTGCCGAATCGATGCCGCGCGGCGGCTTGGCGAACTCTTGATCCAGAATTTCCCGCCTTGCTCCGGTGCACGGACCACGCGAGTGCCGTGGCAGGCTTGGAGCGTGAATCTCGACGACTCCGCCTTCCTGCGCGCCTGCCGCCGCCAGCCCGTCCCGCACACCCCCGTGTGGTACATGCGGCAAGCCGGCCGTTCGCTGCCCGAATACCTGAAGGTGCGCGAGGGCACGGCGATGCTGGCCGCGTGCGCCGACCCCGACCTGATCGTCGAGATCACCCTGCAGCCGATCCGCCGCTACGGCGTCGACGCCGCCATCTTCTTCAGCGACATCGTCGTGCCGCTCAAGGCCATCGGCGTCGACCTCGACATCAAGCCGGGCGTCGGCCCCGTCATCGCCGACCCGATCCGCGACGCCAAGGGCCTGGGGGCCCTGCGCCCCCTGGAGCCCGGCGACGTCCCCTACGTCACCGAGGCGATCGGCTCGCTGGTGGGCGAGCTCGGGTCCACGCCGCTCATCGGCTTCGCGGGCGCGCCGTTCACGCTGGCGTCGTACCTGATCGAGGGCGGCCCCTCCAAGAACCACGACCGCACCAAAGCCATGATGTACGGCGAGCCGGACCTCTGGCACGCGCTCATGGACCGCCTGACCGGCATCGTCCTGGAACACCTGCGCATCCAGGTCAGGGCCGGGGCCTCGGCCATCCAGCTGTTCGACTCCTGGGTGGGCGCCATCGCGCCCGCCGACTACCGCGAGTTCATCGCGCCCCACACCAGCCGCATCTTCGCCGGGGTGCCGGAGGTCCCGCGCATCCACTTCGGCGTCGGCACCGGCGAACTGCTCGGTGTGCTCGGCGAGGTGGGTCCCGACGTCGTGGGCGTCGACTGGCGGGTACCGCTGGACGAGGCCGCCCGCCGTGTCGGCCCAGGCAAGGCGCTGCAGGGCAACCTCGATCCGGCCATCCTGCTGGCCCCGTGGGAGGTCGTCGAGGAGCGCGCGCTCGACATCCTGCGCAGGGGCCGCGCGGCGGAGGGCCACGTCTTCAACCTCGGCCACGGTGTCCTGCCCAGCACCGATCCGGACCAGCTCAAGAGGTTGACAGATCTGGTCCATTCCTTTGACCCCGATACCTCCCGGCTATGACCCCCTGACATACTTCGGGCGACTTAGTATGGTCGGGGACGTCGGGTGCGAGGCAACCGGGGGGAACCGGCGTGGAGTTCGGCGTTCTGGGGGAATTGACGATCGTCCGTGACGGCGGCGCGGTCGCGCTGACCTCGGCCAAGCAACGCAACATCCTGGCCGTGCTGCTGAGCAGGGCCAACCGGGCCACCACCGACGGCAGGCTCGCGGAGGCGGTGTGGGGGCAGGCGCCGCCGTCCCCGGCCACGGTCCGCTGGCACGTCCACCACGTACGGCAGGCGATCGGCGACGACCGCGTCGCCCGGCGCGGCGAGGCCTACACACTGCTCCTCGACCCGGCTGAGCTCGACGCCGTCCGCTTCGAGCGCCTGCTCACGCGGGCCCGCGCGGAAGGTTCCCCCGAGACGGCGGCCGCCACGTACGGCGAGGCGCTCGCCCTGTGGCGCGGCGAGGCCTACGCCGGCCTGCACGCGGTGAGCTGCGAGGCGGCCCGCCTGGAGGAGCTGCGCCTGGCGGCGGCGGAGGAGCGGGCGGAGAAGCTGCTCGCCCTCGACCGTCCCGCGGAGGCCGCCGCCGAGCTGGCGCCGCTGGTGGCCGCCCAGCCCCTGCGCGAACGCCTGCGCGCCGCCCACCTGCTCGCCCTGCACCGCTCCGGCCGCCGGGCCGAGGCCCTGAGCTCCTACCGCGAGGGCCGCTCGCGCCTGGTGGCCGAGCTGGGCGTCGAACCCGGCCGCCACCTGCGCGCCGCCCATGCCCAGGCCCTGGACGGCGACCAGCCGCCACCGCACCCCGCCCAGCTTCCGCAGGACGTCGCCGCCTTCACCGGCCGCCGCCTGGAACTCGCCGCCCTCGACCGATCGCTCGAGACGGGCGCGACAGCCGTCATCACCGGCCCGGCCGGCATCGGCAAGACCGGCCTGGCCCTGCGCTGGGCGCACTCGCGCGCGGCCCGCTTCCCCGACGGCCAGCTCGCCGCCGACCTGCGCGCCAGGACCGGCCCGCTGCCGCCCGCCGAGGTACTGGCCAGGTTCCTGCGCGCGCTCGGCGTCACCCGCGTCCCCGACGGCCTCGACGAGCGCGCCGCCCTCTACCGCACGCTGCTGCGCCGCCGCCGCGTGCTGCTGGTCCTGGACGACGCCGCCTGCGCCGCCCAGGTACGCCCGCTGCTGCCCGGCGCGCCCGGCTGCCGGGTGCTGGTGACCGGGCGCGGCCGGTTCGAGGGCCTGGTGGGGGAGGGCGCCTCGTCCACGCGACTCGACGTGCTGCCCCGCGACCAGGCGGTCGACCTCCTGCGCCGCCTCGTCCCCTCGCCTCCGGCGCGCGGGGACGAGGGCCTCGCGCGGCTCGCCGAGCTGTGCGACGGGCTGCCGCTGGCGCTGCGCATCGCCGCCGCCCGGCTCGCCACCCGCCCCGGCTGGACCGCCGGGCTCCTGGCCGGACGGATGCGCGCCGAGCACAGCCGCCTCGACGAGCTGCGCGCCGGCGACCTGGACGTCCGCGCCGCCATCGCGTCCGGCTACGACGCCGTCGGCGAGCGCGAGCGCCTGCTCTTCTGCCTGCTCGGCCTGCTGCCCGCGGCCGTCGAGTGCACCCCGTGGCTGGCCACCGTCATGCTCGGCGCGGGCATCGAGGAGGCCGGCGGGCTGCTGGACCGCCTCGCCGACGAGCAGCTCCTGCGCCACGAGCGCGCCGACGAGCAGGGCTGGGAGCGCTACCGGATGTACCACCTGGTCCGGCTGTTCGCGGCCGAGCGGGCCGCCGCCGAGGTGCCCGCCCGCCTGCGCGAACAGGCCGTGGCCCGCGCCATGGCCTCCCCGATGGGCCGCCGCCGGACCATCTCCTCCAAGCTCTGCGTGGTGTGAGCTATGCGGCGGGCGTCTCCTCCGGCGCCGCCGGGGTGGCCGGTCCGCCGGTACGGCGGCGCCGTACCAGAAAGATCATGAGCAGCGCCACGGGCGCGACGATCAGCAACCAGGGCAGCGCCACGCCCACGACGGTCACCACGACCTTGAGGAAGTCCACGAGCGCCCGCCACCCCGCGGCGAGGCCGCCCAGGAAACCGGGCGGGTCGTCGTCGGGCGGCAGCACCTCGGCGGCCGGGCCCACGAGCCGCAGTGTCACCGTGGCCATGCCGACCTGCGCGGCCAGCTCCTTCTGCCGGGCCTGGAGAGACTCCAGCTCGGCCTCGCGGTTCTGGATCTCACGCTCGACCTGGAGCACCTGGCCGATGGTCTTGGCCTTGCCCAGCAGCGAGCGGAGCGAGGCGAGCGCGCCCTCGGCCGACTTCAGCCGGCTGTTGACGTCGGCGACCTCCATGGTCACGTCCTGGGTGCCCTGGGTCATGGACAGCCGCTTGCCGAGGTCGCGGCCGAGGACGGTCAGGACCTCCTGGTAGCGGGCGGGCGGGACCTTGAACTCGAGGACCGCGCTGGCCTCCTGCTGTTCGGCGGCGCTGGACTCCTCCTTCGACAGGTGTCCGCCGGCGCCGGTGACGAGCGTCTTGGCCCGGTCGGCGGCGGCCGTGACGTCCTTGGCCCGCACGGTCAGGGTGGCGACGTAGATGATCTGACGTTCCTCGGCGGTCACCTTCACGTCCGAGGTGATCGTCTTGCCGGCCGCTTCGTCCTTCGCCGAGTAGTCGGCATCATCCGCGCGGGCCGGTCCGGCCGCCGCGCTCTCGGGCCGGGAGGCCTCGCCGCTCTGGGCGACACCGCCGCTGCCGCCGCAGCCGGACAGCAACACGACGGCCAGTGCCGCCGCCAACGCCATTGTCTTCATGACCATAAGGACGGGTCGCGCCCGGCGCCGGTTCTCACGGGGGCGTCTCGATAGGGTCACGCGTCCGACCGGCGCCGGCAGGCGGTAGCGTCAGGAGGCGTGGAAGGGAACCGGGCGCACGTCGTCATCGTCGGAGGCGGGATCTCAGGGCTGGCCGCGGCGTGGCACCTGCGGCACAACGGCGGCGAACGCGTCAAGGTGACCGTGCTCGAAGGCAGCCCGCGCATCGGGGGCAAGCTGCACGCCTCCGAGGTGGCGGGGGTCCGGGTGGACGAGGGCGCCGAGGCGATGCTGGCCAGGCGGCCCGAGGGCAAGGACCTGGCCAAGGCCGTGGGGCTCGGCGACGACCTGGTCAGCCCCGGCACCACCTCGGCCGCCATCTACTCGCGCGGCGCGCTGCGGACGATGCCCAAGGGCCAGGTCATGGGCGTGCCCGCCGATCTCACCGAGCTGGCCAGGTCGGGCATCATCTCGCCGGCCGGGCTCCTGCGGGTCCCGCTCGACCAGGTGCTCCCGGCCACGCTCGTGCGTACGGACGTCTCCGTCGCCGCCTACATCCGGGCCCGCATGGGCGCCGAGGTCCTCGACCGGCTGGTGGAGCCGCTGCTCGGCGGCGTCTACGCCGGGCGCTCCGACCGGCTCTCCCTGGAAGCCACGATGCCGGGCATCGCGATCGCCGCCCGCACGGAGCGTTCCCTGCTCGGCGCGACCCGCGAGATCGTCGGAGACACGCCCAAGGCGGCGGGACCGGTCTTCAACTCGCTGCGCGGCGGGCTGGGCAGCCTGCCCGAGGCGGTGGCCAAGGCCTGCGGCGCCGACATCAGGACCGGGGTGACGGTCAGGGAGCTGCGCCGTACCGAGTCGGGATGGCGGCTGGTGACCGGGCCGGTGCCGCGGCCCGAGGTGATCGAGGCGGACGCGGTGATCCTCGCCGTCCCCGCCGCGCCCGCCGCGCGGCTGCTGCGCGAGGAGGTCCCGAAGGCCGCCGCCGAGCTGGCCAGGATCGAGTACGCCAGCATGGCCATCGTCACCCTCGCCTACACCCCCGACGCCTTTCCCGAGCTGCCGACCGGCAGCGGCTATCTGGTGCCCCCGGTCGAGGGGCGGCCGGTCAAGGCGGCCACGTTCAGCTCCGTCAAGTGGCCGCACCTGTCCGACGACCTGCTCATCGTGCGCTGCTCGGTGGGCCGGATCGGCGAGGAGCACCTTCTGCAGCGCGCCGACTCCGAACTGGTCTCCCTGGCCACGGCGGAGATGGCGGAGGTGATGGGGGTACGCGGGCTGCCCGTGGACACCCGCGTCACCCGGTGGGGCGGCGCGCTGCCGCAGTACAACGTGGGCCACCTGGATCGGGTGGCCAGGGTTCGCGCGGCGGTGGCCGTGCAGCCGGGGCTCGCCGTCTGCGGCGCGGCCTACGACGGGCTCGGGATCCCCGCGTGCGTCGCCACGGCTCGCACGGCGGCCGCCCGGATACTGGGAGAATTGACACATGACTGAGGGTGCGCAGAGGCCGAAGGCCCGCGATCTTAACCAGGTGATCCGCTACACCATGTGGTCGGTGTTCAAGGTCACCGAGCCGTGCCCCGGCAACCGCGAGGGGCTGGCCGACGAGGTCACCGAACTGCTGGAGCAGGAGGCGCGCAAGGGCGTCGTCACCCGCGGCCTCTACGACGTGGCCGGGTTCAGGGCGGACGCCGACTACATGTTCTGGTGGCACGCGGCCTCGCCGGAGGACCTGCAGGACGTGTACTCGCGCTTCCGCCGCACCGGCCTCGGCCGGGGCAGCGAGCCGGTGTGGTCGGCGATGGCGCTGCACCGGCCGGCGGAGTTCAACAAGTCGCACATCCCGGCCTTCCTGGCCGAGGAGGAGCCCCGGGGCTACGTGTGCGTCTATCCGTTCGTGCGCTCGCTGGAGTGGTACCTCCTGGACGACGCCGAGCGGCGGACGATGCTGGCCGAGCACGGGCTGATGGCCCGCGACTACCCGGACGTGCGGGCCAACACGGTGGCCTGCTTCGCGCTGAACGACTACGAGTGGATGCTGGCCTTCGAGGCCGACGAGCTGCACCGGATCGTCGACCTGATGCGGCACCTGCGGGGCGCGAAGGCCCGCGAGCACACCCGGATCGAGATCCCCTTCTACACCGGCGTCCGCAAGCCGGTCGGGGAACTGGTCAACGCGCTGCCGTAGGCGGTGTTTTCTGACTGGCCGGGCAAAACCTCCGTCTCCCATACCTGATCTCCTGGTTCTTGTCACAATCGGGAAGGAAATCCCTTGGGAGCGGGGGTGTACGGGTGGCACGTTCCAGAACTCCCGGAAGACACGGACGGCGCCGGGCGAAGCCGCGGCGGCGGTGGCGGGCGGGCGCCGGTGGGGTGGTGCTGGTGCTCGGGAGCCTGGCTGGGTGGTTCGCCCTGGAGCGCCCGGACGCGGGCGGAGGAGGGGCGCTGCCGTGGGCCACGCCCGCCGCGGCCGGTGCCGGAAAGCCGGTCGTGCCGGAAAGCCGGTCGTGACGGACATGCCGGTCGTGACGGACATGCCGGTCGTGACGGACATGCCGGTCGTGACGGACGCGCCGGTCGCGACCGGCGCGGCGAGCCAGGCGAGTGTGGCGGAGCCCTCCGCGATCAAGGCCGAGGGACAGCACACCGACAAGAAGGCCGCCGAGCACTTCCGGACCCGCTGGGGATCCGGCGACCCGGCCGTCAAACACCTCAAGGACATCCGCACCGTCGGCGGATATCTGCGCATCTACACCGACCTGCCGGAAGAGGCGGACAACTCGAAGAAGGCCCTCACCCTGTGCGAACGCGGCCTCGACTACCTCCGCGAGCAGGGCGTCACCGACCCCGTGGTCTTCGTCCAGGCGGAGTTCGGGGAGAACGGCAACCCGATCCTCGCCAACATCCTCGGCCCCGCCGACACGACCTGCCGTGTCACCCACCCCGACACCGACTGAACCCGTGGGGTGCTGCCCTGGGGGCTCAGCGGATACGGACGCGGGTTTTGAGGCAAACCTCGCACCGCTGCGTGATGACGCGGCCGATCGCCTCAATCGTCACCCAGCGATGACGAAAATGGACAAGGCTCACATAGATTTCCCTACCCGCGCCGGGCGGTCGGTACGCGCTGTCGCCAGCTGATCACTCGGTGGGTTCGAGTTTGAGCGAGACGGAGTTGATGCAGTATCGGTCGTCGGTGGGCGTGGCGTAGCCCTCGCCGTGGAAGACGTGCCCGAGGTGGGAGTCGCAGCGCGCGCAGCGCACCTCGGTGCGGACCATGCTGTGGCTGTGGTCCTCGATCAGGGTGACGGCGTCCGACTCCGACGGCTCGAAGAAGCTCGGCCACCCGCAGTGCGATTCGAACTTGGCCTGCGACCGGAACAGCTCCGCCCCGCACGCGCGGCAGGAGTAGACACCCTCGGTCTTGGTGTCGACGTACTCGCCGGTGAAGGGCCGCTCGGTGCCGGCCTCGCGCAGCACGTGGAACTCCTCGGGCGAGAGCTTCACTCGCCACTCGGCCTCGCTCTTGACCACCTTGTCCATGAGTCCAGCGTACGAGATCCGGCAAAAAGAGATCTCCGCAGGGGGAAGCATCCTTTCTGGGGCGAATCTGCGTCTTTATCAGTATGGGGGGCGTCATCGCCTCCTGTACTGGGGTGAGATCACCCGTCTGGTCGTCCGAGCGGCACAGCCCACGCCCGTGCTGGCGTCGCCGACGACCGTAAGGCCGGCCGGGCGACGCGCCAGCGCCCGGAACGGTGTCGAGTGATCTTCTGTCCGTCCGTCGAGCCCCCGGTCCCGCCACCGGCCGGGCTCCGGACGGCGCCCCTATCTCTTTTCCTGATGCTTCTCTTTTGTCGCCTTTCTCGCGGCGAGCTGTCGTCGCGGCGCTTTGCCGCCGCGATCTGTTGTCACTGCGAGTTTCCGTTACGGCTGTCGCCACCCACCCGCCACCCGCCGCCGTGCGCGGGCGCCGATCGTGGGGATCGCCTCTCACGTCGGACACCTACCGCGCCGCCACGGCCCTTCCTTGACCACCCGACCGGGAACCCGCCGCCGGTGCCTGGAGCCTGGTGTCGGTTTCTTGACGGGGGTGGCGAGTATGGTCGTGGGCATGGCATCGCCGTACATAGAGCTTGAAGTCGGAGAGCGGATCGTCAAGGTCACCAACCCCGACAAGGTGTACTTCCCTGACATTGGGCTCACCAAGCGGGAGCTGGTGGAGTACTACATCAGCGTGGGCGAAGGCGCCCTGCGGGCCATGAAGGATCGCCCCACCAACCTCAAGCGCCATCCCGACGGCATCCAGACCGAGGCCATCTACCAGAAGCGCATGCCGCCCAAGCATCCCGACTGGCTGCGGACGGCCACGGTCACGTTTCCGAGCGGGCGAAAGGCCGACTCGCTGCGGGTGACCGAGGTCGCCGCCATCGCCTACTGCGCCAACCTCGGCACCATCGACTTCCACCCCTGGCAGGTGCGGGCCCAGGACGTCGAACACCCCGACGAGCTCCGCATCGACCTCGACCCGCAGCCCGGTCTGCCCTTCGACGCCGTGCGGAAGGCCGCGTTCCTCACCCGGGAGGTGCTCGACGAACTGGGCATGACCGGGTTCGCGAAGACGTCCGGCAACCGCGGCGTCCACGTCGCCGTTCGTATCCAGCCGAACTGGGACTTCGTCGAGGTGCGGCACGCCGGGATCGCCCTGGCCAGAGCCGTGGCCGACCGCGCGCCCGACCTGGTCACCACCGCCTGGTGGAAGGAGGAGCGGGGCGATCGGGTGTTCATCGACTTCAACCAGAACGCCCGCGACCGTACCGTCGTCAGCGCCTACTCCGTCCGCGCCCGCCCGGAGGCGCTCGTCTCCGCCCCCGTCACCTGGGACGAACTGGCCGACGCGGAACCCGCCGACTTCGACCTGCGTACGATGCCCGCCCGCTTCGCCGACAAGGGCGACGTCCACGCCGCCATCGACGACGAGGCCTACCCTCTGGACCAGCTCCTGGAGTGGTACACCAAGGACGACCGCGGCGACATGCCCTACCCGCCCAACTACCCGAAGATGCCCGGCGAGCCGATGCGCGTCCAGCCCAGCAAGGCCAGAGCCAACAAGGACAAGGACTAGAGGCGCGGCACATCGAGCAGGATTCGAGAAGCGGGCCCATCCCGGCGCACCTAACGTGGGCGCCATGGCCCACCTGGAATTCGTCACCCTAGAGGTGCCCGACCCCGCGGACGCAGAGCGCTTCTACGCCGCCGCCTTCGGCCTGGACGAGCGGCTGCGCCTGCGAGCCTCGGACGCGCCCACGTCAGGCTTCCGCGGCTTCGCCATGTCGCTCGTCGTCGCCCAGCCCTCCACCGCCGACAGCCTCTACGGCACCGCCGTCGAGGCCGGTGCCACGCCCCTGAAGCCGGTCGCGAAGTCCCTGTGGGGCTACGGCGGCGTCTTGCAGGCCCCGGACGGCACGATCTGGACGATCGCGAGCGCGTCGAAGAAGGACACCGGCCCGGCGACACGGAAGATCGACGAGATGGTGCTGCAACTGGGCGTACAGGACGTGGCGGCGACCAAGCGGTTCTACGTCGAGCACGGATTCGAGGTGACGAAGAGCTACGGGAGCAAGTACGTCGAGTTCTCGCCGCCGTCCAGTCCTCTCGCGCTGTCGCTCTACAAGCGCAAGGCCCTGGCCAAGGTCGCCGGGGTTCCGCCCGAGGGGAGCGGGTCGCACCGGCTGCTCCTCGGCAGTGACGCCGAGCCCTTCACCGATCCGGACGGCTTCGCGTGGGAACCGTCAGCCTGAGCCGCATCCGAGAGGCCCCACCCGCGACGCGGAAGCCCCCGCTGTGTGAGCAATACACGAACGGTGGTGACGAACGCCTCTAGGCCGCGGATCGCCCCCGTCCTACCGTTCGGACATGGTCAAACGCTTCGCCACCATCCTGGGCGCGATGCTGCTGGCGACCTCCACGCTGGCAGTACCGGCTCAAGCGCTCCCGCCCCCCACCTTCACCTGCGAGAGCGGGGGTGTGCGCGAAGACGGCTTCGGCGCTCTTCGCGTGCATGGCTCGACCTGCGGGGTATCTGGACCGGGGCCGCCGACGCGGAGGTGGTCCTCAAGTCCGGCCCGGACGCGGGGAAGTACTTCTGCGAGTTCGTGTTCTTCTTCACGACGAGCAGCGGTGTGCTGGGGATGACTGCCACCGCCTCTGACGCCGCGAGCAATGAAGCGTTCACGTTTCACGCTGAGAAGCGTCACCGGGGCGTGATCGGAAGCTGGCACGCTTGGCCGACGATCAGGAGCGGGGGGACGTAGAGGTGCGCCAGCGTACGACGGTGACCATCCTGGCGGTGCTGGTGCTGGCGTTCTCGGGGCTGGTCGGTGCGGATACCTGGCAGGCGATCGCGTGTGCCGTCAAGCCGTCCGGCCCACCCGTGATCGTCGCGGACCGTGAGGAAATCTCGAGGTTCTGGGCCAAGGAGAAACCCGACGGGCCGGTGGCGACCAGCCGCCTCATCGTCAAGCAATTCCCGGGCGAGCCCGACCCGCCCCCTCTGATCGGACTGGAGCGTGGCGGGCCGCCAGGCTGTCCCGAGAAGTAGAGGCGCTAGCGGCCGGGGGCCGTTCTGTAGAGGGCGAAGTGGGTCAGGTACGGCTGGGCGCGGTGGGCGGTGATGCGGAGGCGGAACTCCTGGCCGGTTACCGGCTCGGCCAGGGTGAGGATGCGTTTGTAGCCGATCGTGCCCGCGGCGGCGATCTGGTGCCAGGTGCCGTCGGCCTGCCGTACCTCCACCACGGCTGACTCGACCTGCTGGCCGTGGCGGATGTCCTCCGCCAGGACGACCCTGTCGACCTCGTGTGCCCTGGGCAGCGTGATCTCCAGGGGGCCGGTGACCTTCCAGGAGGTGTCCTGGTCGCCGTCTACGGCCGGGTGGCCGGGTTTCGCGCCGGTGGCCAGGTTGAAGGGGAACTCGCGGTCCAGTCTGGCTCGCCACTCGCGCAGCCTTGCCACGTCGGGGGCGGGTAGCCTGCCCTCTTTGTCCGGGGGGATGTTGAGCAGCAGGACGGCGTTGCGGCCCACGGACGTGAGGTAGATGTCCATGAGCTGGCCGACCGTCTTGGGCTGCTGGTCGGGGTGGTAGAACCAGCCTGGGCGGATGCTGACGTCGACCTCGGCGGGCCACCACTGGAGGTGGGTGGCCGTGGCGGCCTTGGTGAGGGCGGTGCGGCTGCCGGTGTCGGGGCTGCCGGGGAGGACGGCGTAGTCGATGTGGGCCTCGCCGGTCAGGCGTACGGGGATCGGGCTCCACTCGTTCTCGCGGGCCAGGCCGCCCTCGTTGCCGACCCAGCGCACGTCCGGACCGGCCACGGCGATCGTGGCCTGGGGCGCCAGGTCGCGGATGAGGGCGTACCAGCTGTCGAAGTCGTATTTCTCGGTCTTGCCCGGTGGGATGCGGCCCAGCGAGCCGTCGAACCAGACCTCGTCCACCTGGCCGTATTCGGTGAGCACCTCATAGAGCTGGTTGAGCATGTACGCGCCGTAGTCGGTGGCCTCGTAGGTACGCGTTCCTGCCGGAGGGCGGGTGTCGCCTTCGACCGGGGTGGGGATGCGGCGGGGGGAGCGGGGGCTGCCGTTGGCGTAGACGCCGCGGGCGTAGGAGTTCTCGTCGGCCGGGGAGATGTACACGCCGACCTTCAGGCCGTGCTCGCGGGCGGAGCCGGTGAAGGCGCGCAGGACGTCGCCCCGGCCGTCGCGCCAGCTGCTCGCGGCGACGGTGTGGGTGGTGTAGCGGGAGGGGTAGAGGACGAAGCCGTCGTGGTGCTTGACGGTGAGGATGGCCAGCCCGAATCCGGCCGCCTTCAGCTCGCGGGCCCACTGGTCGGTGTCGAGGGCGGTCGGCTGGAACAGGTCCGGGTCCTCGTCGCCGTAGCCCCACTCCTGGCCGGTGAAGGTGTTGATGCCGAAGTGGAGGAAGGCGGTCTGTTCCAGGCGTTGCCAGTCGTACTGGCGCCGGGTGGGCCGGAGCATCGCGGCCTTGGCCACCAGCGAGGCCGGGTCCTCCGCCGCGCTCACCGGCAGCCGCCAGCCTGGCTCCAGGGCGTCCGTCGGGAGCGGGGCCCCGGGACTGGGGTCGTTCGGCGCCGAGGCCGGCGTGCTCAGGAGGGCGGGGGTGTAGGCGCCGGTGAACGGGGTGACCATGGCCCGGCTGACCAGTGCCTTCATGCCGTGGCCCAGGCCGATGGTGTCGGCGAGCTTCGGGGCCCTGCCCTCGGCCGAGGTGAGCGGGGGGAGCGGGGCGCCGTCCAGGTACGCCCACACGGTCGCGCCGGTCGGGGCCGGTTCGTAGGCGAGGGCCACGGTGTGTTCCCTGCCCGGCTCTGGGGCTGCCACCGTGGCCTTGACGTCGGCGAAGCCGTACTCCATCTCGGTGGCCGTGCGGTGACGGAACCAGATGCCGCCGCCGATGGACAGGATCGTGGCCGACGCGTTCTGGGCCGGGTCCGGGGTGTATGCGGCTTCCACGGCGATCGGGTGGTCCACGGTGGCCGCGCCGAGCGGTCGCGCCGGGTGGTAGGTCAGGCCTTCCGCGCCGCCCTTCAGGCGTACTCCGGCGCCGATCTCGTGTTCCTCGCCGCCGGTGCGCCTGGTCAGCCGCCCGGCGGCGACCTCGCCGGTGGCCGGGGTGTAGCCGGTCCTGGTCGTGAACGATCCGCCGAACCCGACGTTCAGCACCATGCTTGCCCCTTGCTTCCTCAGAGGTCGGATGACCGCCGAGATCGTATGCGTGTTTCTGCGTGGTTGGCCAGAGTTGCCAGCAGATTCATCCAACCTTGAACGTGACCGAACAAGGTTCTAGAGTCGGCCCATGAGCATCGGACTGACCGAGGAACATCGGGCGCTGGCCGAGTCCGTACGCGGGCTGGCCGGACGCGGGATCGACCGGGCGGCGCTGGCGCGGCAGGGCCTGTTCGGCGTCCACGTGCCGGAGTCGCGCGGCGGCCAGGGCTTCGGGCTGCCGGAGCTCTGCGTCGTGCTGGAGGAACTGGGCCGGGCCCGCGCCGGCGGCACGTTCCTGCCCACCGTCCTGGCCGCCGCCGTCCTCGGCGACGGCAACCCCCTGCTCGACGGTCTCGCCGACGGCACCCTCACCGCCACGGTCGTCCTCTCCGGTACGGCTACCGCCCTCGGCCCCGCCGGCGCCGATCTCTTCCTCGTGCCCGTGGACGGCGGCTGGGCACTGCTCGACCGATCGTCGGTCACCGCCGAGCCCCTGGAGGGCGTGGACCTGGACCGCCCGCTCTGCGCGGTGACTGTGACCGAGGTGCCCGAGGGGCGGGAGCTGGGGCCGGTGCCGGTCAGGGAGCTGGCGGCGGTGCTGATCGGGGCCGAGGCGTGCGGCCTGGCCGCCTGGGCCGTGGACACTGCCGCCTCCTACGCCAAGGTCCGCGAGCAGTTCGGCCGGCCGATCGGGCAGTTCCAGGGCGTCAAGCACCGGGTCGCCGCCGCGCTGGTCGCCCTGGAGCAGGCCCGCGCCGCCGTCTGGGACGCCGCCCGCGCCCTCGACACGGCAGGCCGTACAGATGCAACAACAAGTACAGAAGCGGCAGGCAGTACAGAAGCGGCAAGCAGCGCGGAGGCGGATCAGGCGGGGCTCGCGGTGGCGGTGGCGGCGGTGCTCGCGCCCGACGCGGCCGTGCGCTGCACCGCGGACGCCATCCAGGTGCTGGGCGGCATCGGCTACACCTTCGAGCACGACGCGCACCGCTACTACCGCCGCGCCCTGTCCGGCCGCATGCTGGCCGGCGACTCGGGCGAGTGGAGCGAGCGCGTGGCCCGCCTGGCCGCGGCGGGCACGCGGCGCGCCATGGAGCCCGACCTGCCCGAGGAGGCGGCGGCGCTGCGGGCGCAGATCCGGGCGCGGGCGCGGGAGCTGGCCGGAGAGGAGCCCCTCGCCCGGCTCGGCCGCTTCGCGCGGGAGGGCTGGATCATGCCCCATCTGCCCAAACCGTGGGGCCGGGCCGCCACCCCGCTGGAGCAGGTCGTCATCCACCAGGAGTTCCGCGAGCTGAAGCGGCCCAACCTGGGCATCGCGGCCTGGGCGGTGCCCTCCATCGTCGCCTACGGCACCCGCGAGCAGCAGGAACGTTTCCTGCCCGGGACGTTCACCGGCGAGATCGTGTGGTGCCAGCTGTTCAGCGAGCCCGGCGCCGGATCCGACCTCGCGGGACTGTCGACCAAGGCCACCCGGGTGGAGGGCGGCTGGTCGCTGAACGGACAGAAGATCTGGACGTCGCTGGCCCAGTACGCGCACTGGGGCATCTGCCTGGCCAGGACCTCCCCGGACAAGCACCGGGGCATCACGTACTTCCTGGTCGACATGGCCACGCCGGGCGTCACCGTCCGGCCGCTCAAGGAGATCAACGGCGAGGAGATCTTCAACGAGGTCTTCCTCGACGACGTCTTCGTCCCCGACGACCTGGTGGTCGGCGAGGTGGACCACGGCTGGAAGGTGGCCCGCGACACCCTCTCGCACGAGCGCGTCGCCCTCGGCGACTCCTGGGGGCCCGGCTCGCAGCACACCGACATGATGCGGCTGGTCACCGCCCGCGACGGCCTGCGCCCGTCGCAGTGGGAGCAGGCCGGCCGGTTGTGGGCGGAGGGCCAGGCGATCTCCGCCCTCGGCCTGCGGGTCACGCTGTCCCAGTTGTCGGGCGGCGGCGCCGGCACCGCGGCGAGCGTACGCAAGCTGCTCGGCATGCGACACGCGCAGGCGATCTCGGAGTTCTGCTGGTCGGTGGACCCGTCCAGTCGCTACTGGAACCGCATGATCCTCACCACCCGCGCCTTCACCATCGGCGGCGGAACCACGGAGGTGCAGCTCAACATCATCGCCGAGCGCGCGCTCGGGCTGCCCCGCGACCCTTAGAGTGATCGTCGTGAGTGAGGCCGCCGACACGATCCGGGCGCGGCTGCTGGCCGCGTTGCACCGCGAGGCCGGGCCGCCGCCCGCCGCGCCGGGCCCCGACGGCCTGTGGGCCGACATCGACTACGCCGACCTGGACGTGACCGTCTGGGGGCCGTTCGAGCACCTGGTCAGGCTCAGGGCGCTGGCCCCGGCCGAGCCGGAACCGGCCACGCGCGCCCTGGACGCGTGGCTGCGGATGGACCTGCGCTGCCCCAACTGGTGGTACGACCAGCTCGGCGCCCCGCGCGTCCTCGGCGACGCCGCGCTGCTGCTCGGGATCGCGCACGACCCGCGGCTCACCCGGATACTCGGGCGGGCCGCCGTGACCGGGATGACCGGCCAGAACCTGCTCTGGGCGGCCGAGGTCGTCATCCGCCGCTGCCTGCTCGACGGCGACGACGAGGGGCTCGCCGAGGCGTTCGGCCAGGCCGCGACGCTGCTGGTCCCGGGCGATGGCGAGGGGATCCAGCCCGACCACAGCTTCCACCAGCACGGCCCGCAGCTCTACTCGGGCGGCTACGGCCACAGCTTCGCCGTGGACATGGCGGCCCTGGCCACGCTGGCCGCGGGCACCCCGATGGCGTTGCCGGAGGAGGCGATGGAGGTCCTGGCGGCCTACCTCCTCGACGGGCAGCGCTGGATGATCCACGCCGGCCGCTACGACATCGCCTGCATGGGCAGGGAGAGCACCCGCGAGGGCAACGCCGCCCGCGGCCCCGCCCTGGAGGTGGCCGCCCGGTCCCTGGCCGCGGGCGGCGGGCCCCGCGCGGAGGCACTGCTCCACTTCGGGCAGGGCCCCGGCACCGGCGCCCGCTACTTCTGGCGCTCCGACTACCTGGCCGTCTACCGTCCTGGCTGGTCGGCGGCGGTCAAGACCTCCTCGACCCGCACGGTCCTGTCCGAGGCGGGCAACGGCGAGGGCCTGAGCGGGCGGCACCTGTGCGACGGCGTCACGCACCTGTGGCGCACCGGCGAGGAGTACCACGCGCTCTGGCCCGTGCAGGACTGGCGCCACCTGCCGGGCACCACCGTCGCCTATCGGGGCGGGCCGCTGCCGGCCGCCGACTTCGGCCAGGACACCGGCGGCTCCGACTTCGCCGGCGGCCTCACCGACGGCCCCTACGCGATGGCCGCCATGCACCTCGACCGCGACGGCGTACGCGCCCGCAAGTCGTGGTTCTTCTTCCTGGACGAGTACGTGGCGCTCGGCGCCGGCATCACCTGCGCCGACCCGGACGTCCCCGTCCACACCACCATCGACCAGACCACGCTGACCGGCGAGGTACGCCTGGCCGACGGCACCCTCCACCACAACGGCGTCACCTACTTCTTCCCGCACCCGGCCCCGCTGACGGTCCGCTCCGGCGCGCGTTCGGGCAGCTGGGCCGCGGTCAACCGCTCGCAGTCGGCGCGCGAGCTGTCGGCGGACGTCCTGGAGATCTGGCTCGACCACGGGCGCGCCCCCTCGGACGCCACCTACGCCTACATCGCCGTCCCCGGCCCGCCCGCCGACACGCTGACCGCCCCGCGCCCGCTGACCGTCCTCGCCAACACCCCCGACATCCAGGCGGTACGGCACAGCACCCTCGACCTCACCCAGATCGTCTTCCACCGCCCCGGCACCCTCGCGCTGCCCGGCGGCTCCATCACCACGGACCGCCCGATCCTGGTGCAGGTACGCGGCCCGTCAGCCCTGTCCGCCGCCTGCCCCTTCGGCACCGGCGGCCAGGCCAACCTCACCCTCGACCACCACGGCACCACCCGCGAGCTCGCCCTGTCGCTGCCGCCCGGCCCGACCCTCACCCTCCCGGCCGCCCGCTAGAGCGGGGGTAGTACGGGGCGGCCAGGTGGGCGTAGACGATCGTGTTCTCCTCGTAGCTGCCCGCCCTGGCGTCGAAGGCGCCGCCGCAGGTGACCAGGCGCAGCCCGGGGTAGGCCAGCTTGCCGTACACCTTGCGGGTGGGGAAGCGGGTCTTGGGGGTGTGCTCGACCTTGTCCACCAGGAACACCGCCACCGACCGGTCGGCGCGCAGCACCTGCACCTGGTCGCCCTTCTTCACGTTGCGCAGGTACGCGAAGACGGCCGGCCCCGTCCTGGTGTCGAGGTGGCCGGTGATGACGGCGGCGCCGCGCTGGCCGGGGACCGGGCCGTAGCGGTACCAGCCGGCCAGGTTCGGGGGGTTGAGCGGCGGGTTCTCGATGGCGCCCTTGGTGTCCAGGCCCAGCTCCATCAGCGGGGCGGACACGCCTATGGAGGGGATGTAGACGGCGGTGGGGCGGGCGGGCTCCATCGGGGCGGCGATAGTGCCGCCCTTGGGGATCTCGAGGTCGCGGGGCGGAGCGGGGGTGGCGGCGGCCGGGGGGGGGGGCGGGGTGAACAGGCCGTTCAGGCCGAGGGCGATCAGCGCGATCCCGGCCAGGGAGACGGCGCCCGCCCCGGCCAGGATGAGCCTCTGGGCCAACTACGCGCCGCCCTTGCGCCGCCGTACCGCGAAACCGGTGAGACCCGCGCCCGTCAGGAGCGCGGCGCCGCCGACGGCGAACGGCCAGACGGCGGCCTCGCGCGCCAGCCCGCCGGCGCCCGTCTCGGGGTGGCCGTCGGGGACTCTGCGCTCGTCCTCGTCGACGGGCTTCCACGGGTGTTTCGGCTCGTCCTCCCGCGGGGGCTCGGACCAGGAATCCTGCGGCTTCGGGCCGTCCGACCAGCTGTCGACCGGGTTCGGGGCGGACGACCACGGGTCCTCCGGCTCGCCCTCGCCCGAAGGCTCGTCGCAGGGGATCAGCGGGAGCGGCAGGCAGGTGGAGACCACCGTGGCGGTGTCCGATGCGGTCTCCGCCGTGGCCGTGCCGATGCCGGCGGCGAGGCTCACCCCGCCGATCACGAACGCCACCAGGGCTCCGGCGGCTGCGAGTCGTCGCGCTAATGCCATGGGCCGAGCCTCGCGAACTATTGGACCTGGAGTCAAGTAGTGTGACCGAAGTGAAACGCGTCACTCCTAGGTCTGGATGATGGCCGCCTTCTCCCTGGTGTACTCCAGGACGGCGTCGTGGCCGTAGCCCGAGTCCTTCACCCCGCCGAACGGCAGGCCGGGCGGCATCTGGCGGAAGGTGTTCACCCAGACGGTGCCGCTCTGCAGGTCGCGGACGAACCGGTGGGCGCGGGCCAGGTCGCGGGTCCAGACGCCGGCGGCCAGGCCGTACGCGGAGTCGTTGGCGATGGCGAGCGCCTCGTCATCGGTGTCGAACGGCATGGCCACTGCCACCGGCCCGAAGATCTCCTCCTGGCAGACGCGCAGCGCGTTGTCCCCGGCGGTGTAGAGCGTGGGGGAGACCCAGTAGCCGCCGGGCAGCGCGGGGACCACGTCGGCGCCGGTCAGGCCACCGAAGACCAGCTCCGCGCCCTCCTTCTCGGCGATCTCCAGGTAGGAGGCCACCCGCTCGTACTGGCCGGCCGAGACGATCGGGCCCATCGTGGTGGCCAGGTCGAGCGGGTCGCCGAGGATGACGCCCCTGGCGGCCGCGGTGATGCGGGCGAGCATCTCGTCCCAGATCGAGCGGTGGATGAGGATACGCGAGCCGGCGACGCAGACCTGCCCGGCGTTGCCCGTGTAGATCGAGTTGACCGTCACGCCCTCGGCCGCCCTGTCGAGGTCGGCGTCGGGGAAGACGATGTTCGGGGACTTGCCGCCGAGCTCGAACGTCATCGGCTTGATGCCGGCCGCCCTGGTGATCGCCAGGCCGGTCTCCGTGGAGCCGGTGAGGCTGATCTTGTTGACGCCGGGGTGGCGGACCAGCGCGTCGCCGGCGTCCTCGCCCATGCCGGCGACGATGTTGAGCACGCCGGGCGGGAAGACCTCGGCCAGCAGTTCACCCAGCCGCAGCACCGAGACGCTCGCCTGCTCGGCCGGTTTCACGATCACCGTGTTGCCGGCGGCGAGGGCGAAGGCGGCCTTGGCGGAGAACGTCGAGATCGGGCTGTTCCAGGGGATGATGCAGACCGCCACGCCGTACGGCTCGCGCCGCGTCATGCCCAGCGCGTCGGGGCCGAGGATGACGGTGTCGCCCTTGACCGCCTCCAGGCACTGGCCGGCGGCGATCTGCCACAGGTAGGCCATGCCGGGCAGGTCTCGCTTCAGGGTGTCGCGCAGGATGCGGCCGTTGTCCGTGGTCTCCAGGGTGGCCAGTTCCTCGGTGTGCCGGGTGAAGATCTCGGCCACCTGCCGCAGGAAGTGCGCGCGGCCCAGAGCGGGCAGGGCGGACCATCTGGGCAGCGCCTTCCTGGCGGCGGCGACGGCGGCTTCCGCGTCGGCCTTCCCGCCAGCGGGGATGCGGGCCCATACCTCTCCGGTGGCCGGATTGACCGAGTCGAGGGTCCTGCCGTCGGCCGCGGGGACGAGCTTTCCGCCGATAAGGTTGCGGTAGTCAATCACGAGACCAAGCATATGCTTGGTTGGGATCAGTGGCCATAGGATGGCCGCCATGCAGCTGGCTCCCGGCGTCCGTGCCGCCGTCACCGACCGCCATGGCGGTGTGAGTGCCCCGCCGTACACCTCGCGCAACCTCGGTGGGCTGGTCGGCGACGACCCCGAGGCCGTGCTGGCCAACCGGGCGGGCCTCGCGGCCGAGCTGGGCGTGCGCGGGATCGTCTTCATGAAGCAGGTGCACGGCGCGGACGTCGTCCACGTCGGCGAGCCCTTCGGGGACGATCCGCCGCCGGTGGACGCCGTGTTCACCGGCGAGCCCGGCCTGGCGCTGGCCGCGCTCGGGGCAGACTGCCCGGCCGTGCTGGTGGCCGATCCGGTGGCGCGGATGGTCGGGGCGGCCCACTCCGGCCGGCCCGGCACCGAGGCCGGGATCGCGGGCGCGCTGGTGCGGGCCATGGTGGACAAGGGGGCGCTGGCCGCGCGGATGGTGGCGCTGATCGGGCCGGGGGCGTGCGGGCGCTGCTACGAGGTGCCCGAGGACCTGCGCGCGCGGGTGGCGGGCCGCGTACCCGAGACTCACTCCACGACCTCCTGGGGTACGCCCGCGCTCGACCTGCCCGCGGGCATCAAGGCGCAACTGCAGGCGGCGGGCGTGGGCGAGGTGCGCCACGACGCGCGCTGCACGATCGAGACCGGCGACCTCTACTCCCACCGGCGCGAGCAGGTCGCCGGGCGGTTCGCCGGGCTCGTCTGGCTGGAGTGAGCCCGGGTCAGCTCTTGCGGCCGCCCTGTCCCCGGGCGAAGGCCCAGTTGACCAGCGCGAGGCCGCCCCAGATCGGCACCAGGCCGTTGGTGCTGGAGTCGAGGGCCAGCAGGACGATGGTGGCGGCGGTGCCCAGGACCAGCGAGACGATCGCCAGCGCCAGCCGCATGGCGTCGGACACGCTGCTCTGGCGCGCCACCTGCTTGGCGCTGGGCAGCCTGGCGACGCGCTCGTCGACCCTGCGATCGATCTCGGCGCTCATCTTGTCGATGAAGGACTCGACCACCGCGTCCTCGTACTCGGGTCCGAGGTCGCGGCGGGCCGAGACTGCCGCGCGTACGTCATCGCCGGTGCTCATATGTCGAGATATAACGGCTTTGGGGGTCAGCGGGCAAGGATGTCGTCGAGGTTATAGGCAACAGGTCTTTCAAGCTGCTCGTAATTGCAGGATTCGGGTGTCCGGTCGGTCCGCCAGCGCCGGAACTGGGCCGTGTGGCGGAACCGGTCACCCTCCATCGCGTCGTAGGCCACCTCCATCACCAGCTCCGGCCGCAGCGGGATGAACGACAGGTCCTTCTTGGCGTTCCACCGCGAGACCGCGCCGGGCATGCGCTGGCCGCCGCGCGCGGGCGTGGCGGCGGGGCCGCCCTCCTGCGCCTGAAGGATCGCCTGGTCGGCCCACGCGCCCCACGGATGCTCGCCGAGCTGGGCGAGGTACGGCTTGAGCTCCTCCACCAGCTCCGCCCGGCGCGCCATGGGGAACGAGGCGGCCACGCCCACGTGGTGCAGCTTGCCGTCGGGACCGTAGAGGCCGAGCAGGATCGAGCCGACGATCGGGCCCGTCTTGTGCTCGCGGTATCCGGCCACGACGACGTCGGCGGTGCGTTCGTGCTTGACCTTGAACATGGTGCGCTTGTCGGGGATGTACGGCTGGTCGCCGGGTTTGACGATGATGCCGTCGAGCCCGGCGCCCTCGAACATCTCGAACCACTCGCCGGCCTGCTCGTCGTTCCTGGTGACCGGGGTGAGGCGGATGGCGCCCGTCTGCCCCTTGTCAGGAAATATCCCCTCAAGGCGGGCGCGGCGGTCGGCGAACGGCGTCTCCATCAGCGACTCCTCGCCCAGCGCCAGCAGATCGAAGGCGATGAACGAGGCCGGAGTCGTCTCCGACAACATCTTCACCCGCGAGGCCGCCGGATGGATGCGCTGCTGGAGCTGCTCGAAGTTGAGGTGCGTGTCATGGATCAGCACGATCTCGCCGTCGACCACGCACTTGTCGGGAAGCTCGCGTTTCACCGCCTCGACCAGCTCGGGGAAGTACCGGGTGAACGGCCGCTCGTTGCGGCTGCCCAGGAACACCTCGTCGCCGTCGCGGAAGATGATGCAGCGGAAGCCGTCCCACTTCGGCTCGTAGAAAAGGCCGCCGTCCTGCTTCGGCATCGCCTTGACCGCCTTGGCCAGCATCGGCGGCACCGGCGGCAGCACCGGCAGGTCGAGCTGGATCTCGGTGGGCTCCTCCATCGGCTCACTCCCTCACATAGCGGTTGAACAGCACGCCGTCTTCCTCGAGCACCTGGGCCAGTGTCAGACCGCAGTTCGCGCTCTCGCCGTTGAGTATGCGCGCCGCCGTGCCGCCGACCAGCAGCGGGCTCACCGACAGGCACAACTCGTCGATCAGGTCGGCCGCCGCGAGCTGCGCGTTGACCCGCGGCCCGCCCTCGCACAGGATCCGGTCCAGGCCACGCTCACGCAGCGCCTGTACGGCCAGCGGCATGTCGACCCGGTCCGCGCCCGCCAGGATCACCTCGGCCTGCCTGCCCGCCGCGGCCCGCCGGTCGGCGGGGGCCGCCTCGCAGGTGATGACGATCGTGGGCGACTCGGCCTCGGTGAACAACGGGCTGCCCAGATCGAGGTCGAGCCGGCGGGTGATCACGGCGATCGGCGGGGGGACCTCCCTGCCGGGTCTGCGTTTGGCGGGGCCGTACCCCTCGGTGCGGACGGTCGCGGCGCCCGCCAGGATCACGTCGGCCAGCCCGCGCAGGACCCCGAACACCCGGCGGTCGCCCTTGCTCGACAGCCCCCCGGACAGGCCCTTGAGCCAGGCGGCGCCGTCGGCGCTTGCCACCATGTTGACCCGCAGCCACGGCCGGCCCTCCGGGTAGGCGTAGGCCTGGACCAGGTCGGGGTTGTCATGGGTGTCCGGGTGAATGCGACGCACCCCTCTACCTTGGCACACACCCCCGACAACCAGCCCCCGCCACCGCTGCCCTGCGGGCAGGAGCGGCGAAACGCCCGGCCACCCGGAGCACCCAGGGCGGGAAAGGACCGGCACCCAGAAGTGGGGCTTCCGGGAGCCGGGCACCGTGGGCCGAGAAGCGCTCGGGAGGGGTGGTCGCCCCGAACAACACGTGCCCGGCGGAGGCCGTGTGGGGAGGCGGACCTGGGTGGGGGTGCGCGCGAGAGCGGTGGGGAGACGGGCGTGCGGGAGACGGCGGGTCTGGGTGCCGTGGGGGAGGGGGTTAGCCGGGTGTGTCCGGTGCGCTGGGAAGAGTCGGTGTGCCAGGAGGTGGTGGGCCGGGATGCGTGGGCAAGGGAAGGGGGTGTGCCGGGCGGGCGGGAAAGAGCAGGGTGGAATGGCGCAGGACGGGTCGGGTGGGTGGTTGGTGGAGGATATAGCGCTTTCGTGGATCTGAAAGACGTACGTGATGTCTTGTGCTTAACGTGGCGATAGGGCGTGGGGACTACAAGGAGGCCCGGTGGGTCTGGTCACTGTCGTGACATGGCTGTTCACTGCGATCGTCGGCATCTACCTGCTCTACCTCTGGCTGTCGGGCGGCGGCCTGCGACAACAGGCGACGAAGGTCACCCGCTTCCCGGTGGCGCTGATCTTCTCCCATCCGGCTCTCGCGATCTGCGCGCTGGCCTGCTGGGTCGCGTTCCTGCTCACCGGGAACCGGGTGCTGGCCTGGGCGGCGTTCGGGGTGCTCGCGGGCGCGGCGCTGCTGGGGTTCACGCTGTTCACGCGCTGGCTCGGCGGCGGCCGGCACGCCAAGGGCGCGGAGCGGCGGCTGCCCGTGCTGGCGGTGCTGCTGCACGGGGTGGCGGGGGTGACGACGTTCGTGCTGGTGCTGCTCACCGCGGCGGTGGCACGGGGCCAGTAGAGCCCCTGACCACGAGCTCGGGCCGCATCAGCAGCGAGCGGCCGGTGGCCGGCTCGTCGGACTCGACGCACTCGCGCAGATGGGTGAACGCGGCGGCGGCCATGTCGGCCATGGGCTGGCGGACGGTGGTGAGCGGCGGCGCGGCCAGGTCGGCGAGGACGATGTCGTCGAAGCCGACGACGGAGACGTCCTGGCCGACGCGCAGCCCGGCGTCGCGCACGCCCGCGCTGACACCCAGCGCGCACATGTCGTTGATGGCGACGATCGCGGTGGGCGGGTCGTCCTCGCGCATCAGGTCGGCGGCGGCGCGCCGGCCGAGCCCGGCGACGTCGAGGTCGCCGTAGGGCTCGTCGGCGGCGCCCGACCACACGATGGCGTCGTCGGGGGAGAGCCCGGCGCTCTCCAGGGCGTCGCGGAAGCCGCGGAAGCGCTCGCGCCGGTTGACGCTGCGCAGCGCGCCGGAGACGAACGCGATCCTGCGGTGACCGAGCTCCAGCAGGTGGCGGGTGGCGAGCTGGGCGCCGATGACGTTGTCGACGCTGATGTTGACCATGCGGGACGGGTCGCCCGCCTGGGCGGTGCGGTCGAAGGCCACCAGGTTGAGCCCCTGCTCGACGAGGGGCAGCACGTGGTCGAGCGAGGGCAGCGAGGAGCAGAGCACGACGCCGCGGATGCCGTCGGCCCACAGTTCGTCGATGTAGGCGCGCTCGCGCTCGGGGTCACGGGCGCTGTTGCAGAGCAGCACGTGGTACCCGGCGGCCAGAGCGGCCCCTTCCAGGTGGAGCGCGAACGCGCCCCAGAACGGGTTCGCCACCGACGGCACGACCAGCCCGACCACCTGGACGCGCCCGGTACGCAACTGCCGCGCGGCGCGGTTGGGCCGGTAGCCGAGGTGCCTGATGGCCTCCTCGACCCTGGCCCTGGTCTCCGGCAGCATGCGGCCGGGGCGGCCGTTGAGGAAGTTGGACACGGTGCTGGGGGAGACGCCCGCGGCCTTCGCTACCTGGTGGATCGTTGCACCGCTCATGGCGGTCATTGTAGCGCCCCGCTGGAGAGTCCTGCTGCCCATGGTCTAGGGTGAAGCGTCGGTAAAACGTTGCACAAGGAGGTCGTGTGTTTCCCGTCGACGGCCTGAGGGACCTGCTCACCACGACGCACGCCGCGCAGTGGCGCCGGTTGCACGAGCAGTGCGACTGGTACCGCCGCCAGCGGCCGCCCGCGGAGCACCCGCGCGCCAGCATCACCTACTTCGGCCCCGCCGCCGCCAACCTGGCCCTGGCCTACCGGCTGACCGGCAACCGCGCGTACCTGGAGGAGGCCTGGCGCTGGATCTCGACCGCGATCTCCTATCCCCACTGGGGCAAGGCGCACCTGCCCGACCACGATCTGGACGCCGGCTGGCTGCTCCACGGGCTGTCGATGGCCTGCGGCTGGCTCGGCGACGACCTCGGCCCCGGCCGCCTGGAGGCGCTGCGCGCCAAGCTGCGCCTGCAGGGCCGGCGCCTGTACGACCACGCGGTCGCGAGCGAGGGCGGCTGGTGGTCCTCCAGCTACTGGCAGAACCACAACTGGATCTGCCACGCGGGCCTGGCCGCCGCCGGGTACCTGCTGGACGAGCCCGCCTGGACCACCCGTGCCCGGCGCAACCTGGAGACCGTCCTGGAACTGCTGCCCGAGGACGGCTCCGACAGCGAGGGCGTCGTCTACTGGCGCTACGGCGTGCCGTGGCTGGCCGTACACGCCGACCTGGTCGAACGCCTGGAGGGCGTGAGCCTGTGGGATCGCGGCGGCTTCCTGCGCAACACCTTCGGCTGGCGGCTGCACCAGTGCGCGCCCGGATTCGAGGAGAACGCCGACCACGGCGACTGCCACGACCGCCGCAGCGGCCACAGCCCGGCCCTGTACCACAAGCTCGCCGCCGTCTACCGCGACGGCCGCGCGCGCTGGCTGGCCGACCTGGTGTCGGAGCGTTTCCTGTGGCGCGAGGCCTACGAGTCGGGCGTCAAGCCGGGCATCATGCCCGAGGCCTACCTCGAACTCCTCTGGTACGACCCGTCGGTCGCTCCGGAGCCGCCGCGGGAGACCGGCGCCTACTTCCCCGACCTCGGCCAGCTCACCACGCGGACGAGCTGGGCCGGCGACGCCGCGTACCTCAGCTTCAAGTCCGCGCCCGGCGGCGGGCACCGCGCGTGGCGGGAGTCGCGGCGGCTGCGCGACGAGCGCGGCTGGGACACGCTGAGCGCGGGACACCACCACCCGGACGCGGGCTCGTTCGTGCTGGCCGCGCACGGGGCCTTCCTCGCCGTCGACGACGGATACTGCAACGCCAAGCGGGCGGCCCACCACAACCTCGTGCTCGTCGACGGCTCGGGCTGGGCGGGTGAGGGCCGCTACCACGTCTACAAGGACCTGCCCGACGACCGCGTGCCCGGCATGCGCGACGTGCTGGCCCTTGACGGCTTCGCCCACGCCACCTCCTCGACGGCGATGATGTTCCCCGAGGAGCTCGGCGTGCTGCGCTGTGACCGCACGCTCGTGGTCACTCCGCGCGGCCGTACCGTGCTGCTCGACACGCTGGCCGCCGCCGAGCCGCGCGCCTGGACCATGCTCCTGCACACCGACTGGCCCGCCGATCCGGGCGCCGCCGACCTGGCGCTGGTCTCGGGACCCGCCCTCGCCTGGGTACGCCGCCTGTCGCCCGAGCCCGTCGAGGTCACCCGGGACGTCACCGAGATCGAGGCCAACCCCACCTCCTCCACGCCGAGCCTGCGCATCGTGAAGACGCTGCACACCGTCCGCACCACGACCGCGCGGGTGCGGGAGGCGTGCCTCCTGCACACGATCGAGCCGTCCGCCGCCCTGAACCCCGCCCCGCCGACGTCCGCGCGCCTCCCCCTCGACAGCGGGTACGGCACGGCGCTGTCGTTCGGCGGCGAGGTGGTCCTGCTGTCGCCCGCGGAGCGGAAGATCACGGCGGCCGGCATCGAGGCCGAGGCGGCGGCGGTCATCGTCTCCGGCGGCAGGGCGGCGCTGGTGGAGGCGGTCAGCGTCCGGCGCGACGGCGAGCCGGTGCACGAGTCGCCGCGCCCGTGGACCGGCGTGGTCGACTGGCCCTAACCGCGCCCGGCGCCGAGATGCAGGGCGAGCAGAAGGGGGACGGTGGGCCCGTACAGCAGCGGCCCGAACGGCAGCACGATCGTGAGGATGCCCGCCGCCACCGCCGCCCCCAGGATCGCGAGGCTGGGCCCCGGCGCCCCGAACCCGCGCAGCGCCGTCATCGCCCACGCACGGACCCCAGCGCCGGGTGCGCGGGCGGCGGCCACGGCCAGGTGCACGTGGTAGACGAGCGCGGCGGCCAGGACGCCGAGCTGCCCCCACAGCAGCGGCCCGGCCAGCTCGCCCGGCCGCCGCAGCAGGAACAGCACGTTCGCGCCGAGCAGCGCAAGGGCGGCGGTGGAGGCGAGCGCGTGCGCGAGCAGCGGCCGCAGGTAGCCGGGGAAGGCGCGCAGCACCCCGGTGAACACCCGGTGCTCGCCTTCCTCCCGCCAGGCCCGCAACGCCGAGGCGGCGGCGGCCAGCGCGGGCAGCCACGTCACCACCCCCAGCGCCAGCAGGCAGAACGCGGCCCCGGCGAACGCCGGCACGGTCGCATACCCGAGCCACCGCACCATCACCTGATCCCACCGCCGCCCGCTCATGGCAGCAGGTGCTCCTCGACGGTTCCGCCCGTGAGCGTCACCCGGAGAACGCCGTCCGCCACCGCCACGCCGAGCACCGCGGGCTCCGCCCCCTCCGCCTGGTACACCGAGCAGAACGTGACCGGACCCCGCGCCGCCCAGTCCAGGCAGGTGCGGGACCGCTGCGGGTCGTCGGCCAGGCCCGGCGCGGGGAAGGCCGAGAGCACGGCCGGGACGTCGGCCACGTGCCGGCCGCGCAGTACCTCCTCGCCCCGCCACACGGTCGTGACCACGCCGCCGCCCTCGGCCGCCTCCACCGGCACCCCGGGCCGCAACCGCAGCACCACCGGCTCGTCCGCCTTCGGCGCCAGCGCGCACAGGTCGGCCAGGTAGCCGGAGCCGGTCAGCACCGTCCGGGTGAGGCGCACATCCGGATAGGCGTCGTCGCAGCTCGCCGTGACCCGGGCGGGTTCGTCGGCGTCCAGCGTGCCGGTGGTCTCGGCGGGTTCCGCGCCGGGCAGGCCGGGGGCGGGGTGGGCGTCGGGCCCGGCGAAGTGGGCGCGCCACCGGTCCTCCGCGTAGGGGACCTGGCCGGGGTCGGGCTGCCAGGGGGTGTGCTCGCCGTACAGGTAGAGGGCGAGTTTGTCGTGGTGTCCGTGGCTGCCGCCGTGCGGGCCGTAGTCGAGCACGGCGTGCACGCCACCCGCCCGCAGCACCGCGAGGCCCGCGTCGGGGAAACGCGTTCCCGGCGGTACGGCCGCGCGCGGCGGCCCGGCGAACCACCCGGAAAGGTAGGACTCCAGCCGGTCATGGCCGGGCCCGGCGTCGGCCACGGCGCGGGCGGTGACGGCGGCCAGATGGTCGGGCGCGGCGAACCCGGCGGCCAGAACCCCCAGCTCCGCGTGCTCGGCGGCGGTGGCGGGCCGGTCGTAGGGGCCGTCGTGCAGCGCGGGCAGCACCCCGCCGGGTGAGGCCGTCCCGGCCAGCGCCGCGATCATGCCCAGCAGCCTGGCGGCGACCGCGTCCGGCAGGTCCCCGGGGCGGGTGCCGCGCAACTGCAGCAGGTAGGCCCGCAGCACGAAGCCGTGGTAGTAGGTCGAGGCCTCCCACTCCCAGCCGTCCGGCGCGACGGCCGCCAGGGCATGCGCGTGCAGCCCATGCGGACCGTCCAGCCAGCCCGCGCCCGCCGAGCCGCCCGCGTCCGCCGGGCCGGTGCGGATGAGGGTTGCGGCGTGGGCGGTGACGGCGCCGGCGGCGTTGAGCCAGGCGGTGTAGTTGGAGGTGAAGCGGTCCTGGGCGACGAGGGTGGCGCGGGCCTCGCGGGCCGCCCGTTGCAGCGAGTCCAGCAGGGGGAGGAGCGGGTCCAGGCCGGGGACGTCGTGTTCGGCCAGCGTCCAGGCGGCGTGGCCGAGCGAGACCGCCCAGATCGCCTCGCTGAGCGCCTGGTGGAACATGCGGCCGCGGAGCATCCACGGCTGTGCCTGTTCGTGGCGGCCGCCGGAGGTGAGTTCCGTGTACCGCCGGCCGTACTCGATCAGTGAGGGGAGGGCTTGTGCGGGGGAGACGGCGGCGAGCAGGCGGATGCGGCGCGCGCACGCCTGGTGGGCCAGGGCGGCCCACGCGCCGCGGACGGCGGGGGTGTCCACGCGGCAGCCGTACGGGCAGCGCGCCCCCTCCGGCGGGAACGCGCCCGACAGCAGGCCGTCGTGGGCGAGTTCGACGCCGTGCACGCCGCAGACGTAGGCGTGCCACCAGCCGCCGCGCTCGCGTGGCAGGCGGGGCGCGTTCAGCGGGGCCATACGCCACCGTCGATGTCGAGCGTGGTGCCGGTGACGAAGCCGTTGCCAGGCGCGGCCAGGTAGACGGCGGCGGCGGCCACGTCGGCGGGGTCGCCCTCGCGGCCGGCCGGGATGCCGCCGACGATGGCCGAGCGCGCCTCGGCGGAGGTGAACGTGTCGTGGAAGGCGGTCTGGCCGATGAAGCCGGGGGCGAGGGCGTTCACGGTGATGCCCTGGGGCGCGAGTTCCTTGGCCAGGGCCTTGGTGAAGCCGATGACCCCGGCCTTGGCCGCCGCGTAGGCCGCCGAGCCGGGGCCGCCGCCGTTGTGGGCGGCCAGCGAGGACATCGTGATGATGCGGCCCTTCGCGCCCATGTGCGGTACGGCGGCGCGGCAGGTGCGGAAGGTGGCGCCCAGGTTCACGTCGAGCGTGGCGGCGAACTGCTCGTCGGACATGCCGGCCACGGTAGACCGTCCCACCAGATGCCCGGCATTGCACACCACGACGTCCAGCCCGCCCAGGAACGCCACCGCCTCGCCGACCAGGCGGCCCGCCTCCTCCGTGGAGGTCAGGTCGGCCTGGACGGCCAGCGCCTTGCGGCCGAACGCCTCCACCCGCGCCACGGTGTCCGCCGCGCCCGCCGAGCGCCCGTAGTGCACCGCCACGTCCGCCCCGGCCTCGGCCAGCGCCACCGCTATGGCGGCGCCGATGCCGTGTGCCGCGCCGGTGACGAGGGCTCGGGTGCCAAGCAGGTCAGTACTCATCAGAACTCCTTAGGAAAACAGGGAACGCAGGGCCGCGAACTTGCGCGGCAGGTCGTACTCGGCGCCGCCCTCGTGGCCGTTGTACCGGTACACCTCGATCGAGGCGGGACCGGCGTAGCGGTTGACGGCGGCGTAGACCGTGGAGGGCGGGCAGACGTTGTCCATCAGCCCGACCGAGAACCAGCCGGGGCAGGAGGCGCGGGCGGCGAAGTTGACGCCGTCGAAGTAGGACAGTGTGCTGAAGGCCGTCTCCGCGGCGAAGCGGTGGCCGCTCAGCCAGCGGCGGATCTCCGCGTAGGGGCCGTTGTCGGTGATCTCGGCCGCGCGCCGGTAGTGGCACAGGAACGGCACGTCGGCCAGCATCCCCGCCACGTCGTCGCGCAGCCCGGCGACGGCCAGCGCCAGCCCGCCGCCCTGGCTGCCCCCGGCCACCGCGACCCGTGAGCCGTCCACGTCGGGATGCGCCTTGACCGCGTCGACCGCGCGGACCGCGTCGGTCATGAGCCGCCGGTAGTAGTGGTGCTCGGGGTCCTCGATGCCGCGGGTGACGAAACCGGGCGCGGAGGAGCCGTGGCCGGCCGGGTGCACGTCCGGGGTGTCGGCGGTGGCCTTGCCGCCGCCGCCCTGGCCGCGGTTGTCCATGATCAGGTGGGCGTGCCCGGCCGCGCTGTAGGCCAGCGACTGGTACGGCAGGCCGCGCCCCCCGTTGTACCCGATGTACTGCACGACGGCGGGCAGCGGCGCGGTCCGATGACGGGGAAGCAGCAGCCAGGCCTTGACCGGCTGCCCGGCCCACCCGCTGAACGTCACGTCCAGGACCTCGACCGTGGCCAGGCCGCCCGCCCACGGCGTGAACTCCGCTCCGGCCGGGGAGTCGTCGAGCGTGCGTTTCCAGAACGCGTCGAAGTCGGCGGGCTCCTCGGGTTCCGGGCGGTAGTCGCGCAGCCGGTCGAGCGGCATGTCCACGAGCACGGGCAATCCTCTCCAAATCTCGATTTTTCGGGGCTTTTCAGGCCAGGTCGGCGGTGAGGGTCGCCCCATGGCGGCCCGCGGTCTCGGCGGTGATCCGGATCCGGCCCGCCAGCGCCCGCACCCGCACCCCCGGATCGGCCCGCACCACCCGCAGCCCCGGCCGGAACAGCTCCACCACCACCCGATCGCGCTTCTGCGTGGGGTCGGACACCGCCACCGCCGTCGCCGAGCCGCGCCTGCGGGTCACCACCGAGGCGGGCCCGTCGGCCGCCAGGTCGACGGCCCGCCCGGCGCCCCAGAAGTTGGCCGCCAGGAAGTGACGCCCCGGGCTTGCCACCGCGTGCACCGCCCCCGTCGCGGCGACCACCTGCGCGGCGGGCGCCGCCGACCACGCCGCCGTCCGGTCGGCGGAGGCCGCGGGAAGCTGGGTGTAGGCGTAGCCGGTGCCCGCCGCGTGCTCCAGCCACAGGGTCAGGTAGGTGCGGGTGATCTCGGTGGCGGAGCCGTACTTGATGTTGATGTCCTTCCACCGGCCGGTACGCGGCTCGCGCACGGCCCGCAGCCGCGTGGGAGCGGCCAGGACGTAGCCGCCGGTGCCCGCGAGGTGGGCCCAGCGCACACCGGTGAGCGTCCCCGGGCTGCCCGGTACGGCGGCGCCGTTCACCGTCAGCACGGCCTGCGGATCGCGCAGCTTGCGGTTCTCCAGCACGGTCTCCACGTCCTGGCCGGTGATCCCGGAGCCGACGCAGACGATCGCGTCGTCGACGAAGAACCAGCTCTTCAGCGCGCGCAGGCCGGTGTCGAGGCCGCGCAGGTCCATGCCGTAGGCGGCCAGCGTGGTGCCGGGCAGCGCGGCGCCGCCGGCCCAGTCGGCGCCGGACACGCGCCGCTGGTCCTGCCCGTCGGCGAGCGCGCGCCGTTCGACCGTGGTGCCGGGCAGGCGGTGCGGATCCACGGTCGGCCAGTAGTCCTCGCTGTAGTGGCCGAGGTCGCCGTCGTAGACCAGGACCATGCCGTCGGACAGGTGCCAGCCGCGCAGGTTCTCGTTCTGGATGGACTCGTAGTTGTAGATCCGCGTGGAGTACGCGCTGACCGCGTAGCCGAAGCCGGGGCGGTGGTGGACGGCCTTGTCCATCCGCGGATACTGCCGGTGCAGGACCGGCGCCGGGTAGGCGGGCGCGGCCGAGCCGAGAGCCTTGCGGGCCAGCACGATCGACGACAGGTCGGTGACCTTGAGGAAGTCGCGGTAGGTGTCCTCGGTGATCCAGCGCTTGACCAGCCGCGTCAGGTGGGTGGCCCGGCTCGCGTCGGCCCCGGCCAGCCGCAGCGCCGCCTCGATCACCGGCTGCGCCGCCGCGTGCCCCTGCTTGCTCTCGCGCGCCACCTCGCGGCCGCAGACGGCCGCCATCATGTCGCCGCGGAACATCAGCGGGTCGAACGCCTCGTCCACCCACCGGAACACGTTGTCCACGGCCGGGTCGCGCACCGCCCACGTGCTGCCGGCCAGCAGGTGCAGCAGCTTGGACAGCGTGTTGAGCAGTTCCTTGCCGTAGCCGCCGTTGTAGGGGTGCTTCCAGTGCTGCAGGAACGACCCGTCGGAGTAGAAGCCCTCGCCGGTGCCGCCGGCGCCGCCGTCCTGGAAGGCCAGCACGCTGTTGGCGCCGCCGCCGCGTACGTCGCTGAGCGCGTCGCGCACCTCGCCCAGCGCACTCCCGTCGCCATCCAGTACGGCCCGCAGCGCCACGACCGTGCACACCCACACCCGGTTGGCCCCGGTGGCGATCTGCCGGTCGGCCCGCCACAGGTTGGGGTCGGGCGTGTAGTGGTGGACCGCCGCCGTCATCCTGGCCAGGCGCTCGGCCCCCAGAACGTCGTGCAGCAGGACCATCGTGTCGTTGAGCTGGATGGGCGCGCCGATCTCCCAGTCCCAGTCGTTGTCGTAGCGGGCCAGGGCGGGGCCGTAGCGGTGCGCGGACATCCAGTCCAGCGCGTCCAGGACCACCCGCAGGGTCGGCTCGTGCGCGTGATGGCCGGTGCCCGGCGTCGCCCACGACAGCGCGATCTTCGCCAGCCGCGAGAAGCTCGACGTCACATGGCCGGAACGGGCCGGATCGGCCAGGTCGGGCCACAGCGCGGTACGGCCGGCGCCGGTGTCGAGCGTGGCGAGGAACCCGGCGGCGGTACGCCCGATCCGTTCCACGGCGGCGGCGATGTCCGGATCGCCGGTGTCGATGCCGTCGCCGCCGGTCAGCAGGGCCCGCCAGCGCAGCCGCAACGCCGCGGTATCGGCCACGAGAGCCGCGGCCGGGCCGGCGACGAAGGCGGCGGTGGCTCCTAAGCCCGCGCCGATCAGGACGGTACGCCGGGTGAGAGGCAGGGACATGGAAGATCCTTCCGGGGGGTCACTTGATGCCGGCGGTGGCGAAGCCCTGGACGAAGTAGCGCTGGAAGGCGACGAACAGCAGCACCATGGGCAGCGTGGCCAGCGTCGTACCGGCCATCAGGAAGGCCCACTGCGTGTTGTTCTCGGTCTGGAACACCGACAGGCCCACCTGGATCACCCGCAGGTCGTCCCTGCGCGTGATCAGCAGCGGCCACAGGAAGTTGTTCCACGACCCTTCGAGCGTGAGCAGCGCGACGGTGGCGAAGGCCGGCTTCACCAGCGGCGTCATGATGCGGGAGTAGATGCCGAACTCGCCGAGCCCGTCCAGCCGCGCCGCCTCCTCCAGCTCCACGGGCAGCGACAGGTAGAACTGCCGGAACAGGAACACCGAGAACGGCGCGATCGCGCCCGGGATGATCAGGCCCCACCACGAGTCCAGCCATCCGGTGCCGCCCTGGCCGAACAGGTCGTTGCCGCCGGCCAGCGGCATGAACCGGACGATCAGGAACTCCGGCAGGATCTTCGTGTAGGTGGGGATCATCAGCGCGCCCACGAAGGCGGCGAACAACCATCGCGATCCGGGCAGGCGCAGCCGCGCCAGCGCGTACCCGGCCATCGACGCGAAGGTGACGTTGATCAGCGTGTGGCTGACCGCGATGATCAGGCTGTTGCGGGCATAGGTAGCGAACGGCGCCGCGGTGAAGGCGTCCACGTAATTGCTCCACGCCCACGTGGTCGGCAGCAGGGGCGGCGGGCTGGCGCCGATGTCGGCGGGCGTCTTGAGCGAGGTGAGCACCATCCACACGAACGGCGCGATCATGATGACCGCGATCACGCTCAGCGCGGCGTAGAGGCCGATCCTGCGGCTAAGCCGTGACACGGTCGCCTCCGATGACCCGCCGGTTGATCAGCGTGAGGGCGATCAGGATGGCGAACAGCACCAGCGACTGCGCGCAGGCGTAGCCCATGCGGAACTCGCGGAAGGCCGACTTGTACACCTCGTAGGTGATCATCGTGGTGCTGTGGGCGGGGCCGCCGTCGGTCAGGACGTAGATCTGGTCGAAGGACTGGAAGGCGCCGATCACCGAGGTGACGAAGACGAAGAACGTCGCCGGGCGCAGCAGCGGCACCGTGATCTTGAAGAACTGGCGCACCTTGGAGGCCCCGTCGACCGAGGCCGCCTCGTACAGCTCGGGCGGCAGGTTCTGCAGCGCCGCGAGGTAGATCAGCATCTTCATGCCGATGCCCTGCCAGACGCCGACCGCGATCACCGCCGGCAGCGCCCACGTCGTGGACGACAGCCAGCTCGGCCCGGCGACGCCGAAGAACGACAGCACCGCGTTGAGCAGCCCGCCGCGCGGGTTGTAGATCCACAGCCACACCAGCGCGACCGCGATCGTGGCCGTGACCTGCGGCAGGAACACCGCGGTGCGGAACAGCCTCCGGCCGCGCACGTTGCCGTTGAGCAGGACGGCGATCACCAGCGCGATGCCCATCGCCACCGGCACCGTGAAGATCGCGTAGATGACGGTGTTGAGCACGGCCCGGCGAAAGACCGGGTCGCCGAACATCTCGGTGAAGTTGGCAAGCCCGACGAACTCCGGCGCGCTCAGGATGTCGTAGGAGGTGAACGCCAGGAACACCGCCGCGACCAGCGGCAGCCCGGTCCACAGCAGCATGTGCAGGAACGCCGGCGCCACCATCAGGTACCCGGCGCGCCGCCGCGAGCGCGACGAGCGCGCCGGCCGGGGCGCCACGCGCGGGGGACGCGGCGGGGCGAGCGTGCCGAGTGCCATCAGAGCCGGCCGATCGCGTTGGCGGCCAGGCCGGACAGCTCCTTGAGCGCCTCGGCGGCGCCGCGCTGGCCGACGACGGCGGTCTCCAGCGTCGGCTTGATCTTCTCGCGGATCTCCATCCAGGCCGCGGTGCCGCCCTCGGAGTAGGCCTTGTCCAGGTTGTCCAGCGCGAAGCCGACGAACTTGTTCTTCTTCACGTACTCGCTGTCGCGCAGGCTGCGCACCGCGGGCACCGAGCCGCGCTGCCGGGACGCGGGCAGGATCACCTCAGGGCTGGCCAGGAACTCCACCAGCGCCCGCGCCACGGCCGGCTGCCTGCTGTGCGCCGACACCGAGGCCAGCGTGCCGCCCTGCAGCATCGCCTCGTTGGTGTTGCGGACCACGAACGTGCCGATGACGTCGTCCTTGATCAGCTCGGGCGTCTGCTGCTCCATCTGCAGCCACAGCGCGGTCGTGGTCATCGCCATCGCCGCCTTGCCCTGCTGGATGAGGCTCGGCTGGCCGGTCTCGGACTTGAAGGAGTACTCGGTGCTCCTGTCGGCGATCAGGTCGAGGAAGAGCTGCAGCGCCGCGACGCCGCGCTCGTCGGCGAACAACGGGGTACGGCCGGCCTCGTCGAACAGCTTGCCCCCGTTGGCGAACAGCAACGTCTCCCAGCACTGCCGCAGGTCCACCGAGAACGGGTCGAAGCCCGCGGTGGCCAGCTTGCCCGCGCCGTCGCGCCTGGTCAGCTCCTTGGCGAGGGCGCGCAGCTCGGTCCAGTCCTGGGGCGTCCCCTTGACCCCGGCCTTGTCGAACATGTCCTTGCGATAGGCGACCACCCGGGTGTCGAGCACCACCGGCAGCGCGTAGAGCCTGCCGTCGTAGCGGGAGGGCTCCAGCACCCTGGGCTCGTACTGGTGGCGGGCGGCCACGGAGTCGGGCAGCGGAGCCAGCACCTTCTTGTGCGCGAACGGCGGCACCCAGCCGACGCCCAGCATGAGCACGTCGGGCAGGAGCCCGCCGGCCAGCGCGGTGGTGATCTTCTCGTTGAGCGCGGCGTAGGTGGTGTAGTCGACGCGCACCCTGGCCTTGGGGTGCCGCTTCAGGAACGCGGGCAGCAGCGTGCCTTCGAGGAGCTGCTTGCCGCTGGACCCCTCGAACATCGGGGTCAGGAGCGTGATCTCGCCCTCCACGGCGCCGTCGGCGTTCCCGGCCGAGGAGCCGCCGGCGGCGCACCCGGTGGCGACCGCGGCCGTGCCGAGGGCGCCTAGCGCAGCAAGGAAACCCCGTCTCGTCAGGTCCATGGGATGCCTCTCAGTTCTGGGGGGAAGGGGCGCCGATGAATCGATGCACCAACCATAGGGACGCCTCTTGCGGTGGTCAACAGGGAGTTAACCTGAAGGACATGGGCGCGTTAGGTCATTGACGGTGCATCGGTACACCAGACCGTCGCGGCGGGGACCACGTGCGACGTGAGAAGCGACCCCCACGATCGGCGCCCGCGCACGGCGGCGGGTGGCGTGGGGGTGGCTTGCCGTACTTCTAAAAGCTTCTAAAAAGCTTCTAAGAGGTTTTAGGGGGTTTTGCGCTGCAGGAGCTGCAGGCTGCGCGAGGCGACGGCGACCAGAGCGGCGGGCGGCCACTGCTCGTCGGGGAAGGGCTCGTCGCGGGCGGTGTCGTCGCTGGTGTCGAAGACGGTCTGCCAGGCCGCGCCGAACTCCTCGCCCGGCAGCGTGAACGTCATGTCCTCGTGGTGGGCGTTGATGAGCAGCAGGAACGAGTCGTCCTGGATGCGCTCGCCGCGCGGGCCCGGCTCGGTGATGGCGTCGCCGTTGAGATAGACCATGAGCGACTTGGCGTAGCCGGTGTGCCAGTCGCCGGCGCTCATCTCGGCGCCCGCCGGGGTCAGCCACACCAGGTCGCGGCCGTTGTCGGCGGTGCGGCCGCGGAAGAAGCGGCGGCGCTGGAAGACCGGGTGCTCGCGGCGCAGCCTGGCCAGCGACCGCGTGAACTCCAGCAGGTCCGACTCGGTGTGGACGGCCGTCCAGTCGATCCAGGTCAGCTCGTTGTCCTGGCAGTAGGCGTTGTTGTTGCCGCGCTGCGAGCGGCCCAGCTCGTCGCCGTGGGAGAGCATCGGCACGCCCTGTGACAGGAAGAGCGTGGCCAGGAAGTTGCGGCGCTGGCGGTGGCGCAGGCGGACGATGTCCGGGTCCTCGACCGGGCCCTCGGCGCCGCAGTTCCAGGAGCGGTTGTCGTCGGTGCCGTCGCGGTTGTCCTCGCTGTTGGCCAGGTTGTGCTTGCGGTCGTAGGAGACCAGGTCGGTGAGGGTGAAGCCGTCGTGGCAGGTCACGAAGTTGATGGAGGCGACCGGGCGGCGGCCGGAGGTGGCGTAGAGGTCGGCGGAGCCGGTCAGCCGGGAGGCGAACTCGGGCAGCGCCGAGCCGGTCCCGCGCCAGAAGTCGCGCACCGTGTCGCGGTACTTGCCGTTCCACTCCGTCCACAGGGGCGGGAAGTTGCCGACCTGGTAGCCGCCGGGGCCCACGTCCCACGGCTCGGCGATCAGCTTGACCTGCGAGATCACCGGGTCCTGCTGGATCAGGTCGAAGAACGCGCTCAGCCGGTCCACGTCGTGCAGCTCTCGCGCCAGCGCCGAGGCCAGGTCGAAGCGGAAGCCGTCCACGTGCATGTCCAGCACCCAGTAGCGCAGCGAGTCCATGATGAGCTGCAGCGCGTGCGGCGAGCGGACGTTCAGCGAGTTCCCGGTGCCGGTGTAGTCGAGGTAGTAGCGCCGGTCGCCGTCGTGCAGGCGGTAGTAGGCGGAGTTGTCGATGCCGCGGAAGCCCAGCGTCGGCCCCATGTGGTCGCCCTCGGCCGTGTGGTTGTAGACCACGTCCAGGATGACCTCGATGCCCGCCTCGTGCAGGGCGCGCACCATCGCCTTGAACTCCAGCACCTGCTCCCCGCGCGAGCCCGCGCTCGAATAGGGACCGTGCGGGGCCAGGAAGGCCATCGTGTTGTAGCCCCAGTAGTTCGTCAGCCCCCGCGCCACCAGGAAGTGCTCGGGCACGAAGTGGTGCACCGGCATCAGCTCGATCGCGGTCACCCCGAGCGAGACCAGGTGGTCGATCACCGCCGGATGCCCGATCCCCGCGTAGGTGCCCCGCTGCTCCGCCGGCACCGACGGGTGGCGCATCGTGAGCGCCCGCACGTGCGCCTCGTAGATCAGCGTCTGATGGTACGGCGTGCGCGGCGGCCGGTCGTTGCCCCACTCGAAGAACGGATTGATCACCACGTTCTTCGGCATGTACGGCGCGCTGTCGGCGTCGTTGAACTCGGCCGGATTGGTGAACCGGTAGGCGAACAACGCCTCGTTCCAGGTCAGCTCCCCGTCGATCGCCTTGGCGTACGGGTCGAGCAGCAGCTTGGCCGGGTTGCAGCGGTGGCCCTGCGAGGGCGCGAACGGGCCGTGGACGCGGTAGCCGTACCGCTGGCCGGGGGCGATCCCGGGCAGGTAGCCATGCCAGACGAACCCATCCATCTCCGGCAGATCAACGCGCTCCTCGGAGCCGTCGTCCTGAAAAAGGCACAGCTCAACCCGCTCGGCGACCTCGGAGAACACCGAGAAGCTGGTGCCAACGCCATCCCAGGTGCCGCCGAGTGGATAGGGCTCGCCCGGCCAGACCTCACGCATGTGACCCAATTGTCGCACGCGATCGTCCCGTTGCTAGAGCAGTTCCGCTTTCAGGCTGATCGTGGTTCCCGACAGGGCCTTGCTGACGGGGCAGTTCGCCTTCGCCGTCTCGGCCGCCTCCTGGAACTGGCCGGGCGTCAGGCCGGGGACGTGGCCCTTCACGCTGAGCACGATGCCCGTGATGCCCTCGCCCGGCTGGAAGGTCACCTCGGCGCGGGTCTCCAGCGACTCCGGCGGCGTACCGGCCCCGGCCAGGCCGTGCGACAGCGCCATCGAGAAGCAGGAGGAGTGGGCGGCGGCGATGAGCTCCTCGGGCGAGGTCTTGCCGTTGGCCGCCTCGGCCCTCGACGGCCAGGAGACCTCGAAGGTGCCGACGCCGGAGGTGTCGAGCGAGACCGTACCGGAGCCGTCGAGCAGCGCGCCCTTCCACTGCGTGGTGGCCGTACGCGTGGTCGCCATGGCGATAGTCCCTTCATCGATTGCCGATACAGGTCCGAACATATCCTGTATCGCCGCGGTGACCATGAGTGGTCGGTTGTAATCGGAGCGGAGCGTCGTAATCCCCGCAGCGGAGGGCCCCGTGCCGGATGACGATGAGCGGTATGCCGCGTTGTACCACCGCCACTACTCCTCGGTGCTGCGCTACGCCGCGCGCAGAGTAGGGCGGGACGCGGCGCCCGACGTCGCCGCGCGCACCTTCACCGACGCCTTCCGCCGTCTCGGGCAGGCGCCCGGCGAGCGCCGTGCCGAGCGGGTCTGGCTGCTCGGCATCGCCCGCGGCCAGGTCAGCAACGAGTGGCGCGGCCTGCGCAGACGCCAGGCCCTGGCCGACCGGCTGGCCGTCTGGCGCGCGCCGTCGGCCGACCAGGGCCTCGACGGCGAGATCGTCACCCGGCTCGCCTTCCACGAGGCGCTGGCGAGGCTGGCCGGCAAGGACAGGGAGGCCCTGCGCCTCTTCTACTGGGAGGGGCTCAGCGTGGAGGAGGCCGCCACGGTCGCCGGCTGCCGCGCCGGCACCATGGCCACCCGGCTCAGCCGGGCCAGGGCACGCCTGCGCGAGCACCTGCGCACGCTCGGGTTCCAGGAGGGGAGCTGATGGACGAGCTCGCACGGCTGATGGCACGCCACGACCCGGCCCCGCACGAGGTGCCGCCCGACGAACTGCTGCTCGCCGAGATCCTCGGTACGGCCCGGCCGCGCCGCGGCTCCACCCTGTCCTGGCGGCTGACGTTCGGCGCGGCGCTGGCCACCGGGCTGGTCATCCTCGCCGCCGGCGCCATCCCCACCCCGAGGGCGCCCGGCCAGGTGACCGTCGCCGCCTACTTCCGCTACCCCGGCGCGCCGCTCGCGCTGTGCGGAGAGCCGGGGCCACGGCCGCGCAAACTGCCCGGGACCGGGGGCGGGGCCCGGCGCGTCGTACTCGGCCTGGCCGAGGCGGCGGCACGGGCCGGACGGGTGGCTGTGCGCGGCCACGGCCGGATCACGGTGGCGTCGTCGCTGCTGAGGCCGGGCGGGCGGGCCGGCGTGCTGTCCAGGCAGTGGACGCCGGTCCGGGGCTCCGGCCGCCGGGTGGAGTACACGCTGGCCCTCGACGGGGAACGCCTCGTCCAAGGGCAGCAGGGGCGGGAGGGGGCGTACCGGCCGGGACTCCCGCTCCCCGGCGACTCCGCCGACCTGCGCGCCCGCCTGTCGGCGGAGCCCGGGACGTACGGGCTGCTCACCGCCATCGTCTCCCTCAACGAGAGCGAGGTCCTCGACGCCGCGCGCGTGGCCGCGCTGTGGCGGGCCCTGGCCGACCGGCCGGGCCTGCGCACACTGGGCCAGATCACCGACCGGCGCGAACGCAGGGGGCAGGGGGTCGCCGTCGACGTGGGCGCCGCCGACCGGTGGGTGCTGGTGGCCGACCGGGGGAGCGGCGACCTGCTGGGGGTGGAGCGCGTGATGCTGCGGCCCGCGACCGGCCTGGAGGCCACGCCGCCCTGCGTCCGCGACTTCTGGACCTTCCTCGACCGCGCCGACACGGCCACCACGCGCGACTGACCCGCCCCGTTCCTTGTACGGCGAGACCCGGCAGCCCACGTGAGAAGCGCGCCCCGGCAACCCACCTCAGCCCGACGGCCAAACACGACGGCTCCGCAAGGCGGCTTGAGGCGGTTCGTACGGCGGCTTCGTAAGGCGGTGAAAGACGCGGCGGCGCGGAGCCGTAAGAAAAGCCGGGCGGCCGGACTATTACCGGGCATGATGATGACGCCCGCTTGGTGCCCGCCCCATCCGGAGGATCTCCGTCCCACCCCGCGCGACGGCCGCCGCTGGTGCGGTCCGCTCGAAGGCGTACTGCGCCGATTGTGGTCCCCCAAGGACGGCCCGCCACGCCCCGGCTTCGTCACCGCCGTCGACGACCTGGCCACTCTCGAGTACGGCCCCGCCCACCGCCTGGCCACCGGGCTGGCCATGCTGTGGATAGGCGGCACCGGCATCGGCTACGTCGTCAAGGACCCGGACGGCATCACCGGCCGCAGCCTCCCCTTCTCCCGCCCGGCCCTGTGGCGCGACCTCCCGCCCCCTTCACCGGCACGCATGCTCGCCGCCCACGCCCTGTGCGACCTCGACGGCCTGTCGGCAACACTGGAGTGGCGGGCCCTGACCCGCCGCTGCCTCCCGCTCTTCCGCGACCGCCCCGCCCCGGGACCCCGCGACTGGTGGGCCGAGTCCTTCGCCCTGAGGTCCCAGGCCCGCATCGCCGCCATCCTGGACGGCGACCAGGCAACAGCCGAAACCGTGGCCGCCTACCACCACCGCATCACCACCTCCTACCCCACCCCGCCCTACCCCTCCTCCTAACCCACCCCACATCCCCTCGGCCCCAACCACCCTCGGGGGCCAGCATCCATAGGGCCTCGGCGGCTCGATCAAATCCCCAGCCGGGACCCTCGGCCCACCCAACCGCGTTTCTCCCGAAACTCCGCGCGGCGCCCCTCCCCGCGCGGGTCCCGGGCAGGACCCCCACCCCCTGCCCGGGACACTCTCCGGCATCGCGCCCCGTTTACCTGGACCGAACGCCGCACGCCATGGTCGCCCCCTGCCCCTCGTCCCGGGCCGGGGTGCCGCATGCCGTGAGGCTGGGTGCCGGGCGGGCCTCGTGGTCCTGGTCCGCGTAGGGCGAGGCCCGGGGAGACCGGGTCCGGCACGAGGGGAACCCGGCACCCGAGCCGAGCCCAAAACAGGGGCGCGGAAATCGGGGGTTTCGTTCGTCATCCGGCTCAACATTTCCGGCGAATAGTGACATGCTCGGGTCGCGGCGCACCCGCCGCCTAGGTCCGGATCACGGGAGTGTGGTGCCAGTGGAGGCACCGTTCGACGACCGCCTGTTGCATCAACGGGTGGTCGGCGGCGATGAGTCCGCGCTCGGTGAGGTGTATGACCATCTCTCCTCGCTGATCTTCGGTCTCTCGCTCCGCGTCACCAGGGACCGTGTGATCGCCGAGGACATCACCCAGGAGGTGTTCCTGATCTTCTGGGAACGGCCCCTGGCCTACGACCCCGACCGCGGCACCCTGCGCGCCTGGCTGGCCACGATCGCGCACCGGCGCGCCGTCGACCATGTACGCGCCGAGGAGCGGCGCCGGGTCTCCGTCCTGGGGCCGAGGCTGTTCGAGCCCCCGCCTGAGAGACTGGAGGAGACCGTGCTCGCCGCCGACGAGGCCAAGCGGGTACGCCAGGCGGTCACCCGGCTGCCCGAAGGTTTACGCGAGGCGATTGAACTGGCGTACTTCGGTGGCCGTACATATCGGCAAGTGGGCGAGGAGCTGGGCGTGCCCGAGGGCACGGCCAAGTCACGCATCAGGCTGGCGCTGCGGCGCCTGGCCGACGCGCTGGCAGAGGAAGAGGTGTGATGGAGCCCGTCGAGCGTCTGTACCTGGACGCCCTCATGGAGGAAGCGGCCGTGCCCGAGCGGTCGCTCCGGCCGCAGCTGCTGGCCGGGGCGAGGGCCCGCCGCCGGCCCGCCGCGCCCACGGCCGCGTGGGCGGAGCCGTACGCCGGACGGGTGGCCGCCATGGACGCGCTGCTGGCCGCCGCGATGGACGACGACTGGGCCCGCGAGATCGTCGAAGGCTGGACGCTGCAGGAGCTCGTCGCCCACCTCGCCGCCAAGGACGGGCTGCTGGCCGCCTCGGTCGGCGCCCCCGTGCTCGGCCCCGCCCTCGACGCGCTCGACGCGATGGGACGCACCCTCCAGGTTCAGGAGTACGAGCGGGCGCGCAGCCCCGAGCAGACCCGGCGCGACTGGCGGGCACAGGCGGACGCCCTCTGCCGCCACCTCGGCGGCCTGACCCCCGACACCCCGGCCACGCTCGACGGCGTGGCCGGCGCGGTCAGCGACCATGTCCTGGCCCGCGGCCTGGAGACGTGGATCCACACCGACGACGCCGCCTCGGTCGCCGGGCTACGCCTGCCGCACCCCGTCCCGGACCACATCCGGCCGACCGCCGACCTGTGCGCCCGCCTGCTGCCGTGGACGATGCTGCTGTCCGGGGTGGACGGCGCCGGCCGTACCCTCAACCTGACCTTGACCGGACCCGGCGGCGGGGAGTGGACCATGCCGCTGGGCGTCCACGACACGGCCCCCGGCGCCCCGGACGTCTCGATCACCGCCGACGTGATCGGCTTCTGCTTCCTGCTGGGCGGGCGCGGCGAGCCCGAGGCGTTCCCCGCGGACATCACGGGTGACCACGCCCTGGCCGCCGACATCCTGCGCACCGCGCCGGCCCTGTCCGGCCCCTGAAAGGTCCGGGAGTCAGAGCTTGGCGGCCGCCTCGGTGACCATCTCGCGCTCGTAGGAGTCGTCGCTCTCCGCCAGCACCCGCTTCACCCCGGCCTCGGCCCGCGCGTCGCCCCGCTCGGCCAGCCCCCGCGTGGCCTCGGCCACCGTGCGCAGGTCGGTGTCGTCCAGCCGCTGGGCCAGCACGTCCCTGATCTCCGGGGTGTCGGCGTCGAGGGAGGAGAGCCCGGCGGTCGCCCAGTCGCGTACCTCGGAGTCGTCGTCGCGCGTCATCGAGACCAGCAGCGCCAGCCCCTCGGCGTGGCCGGGCGGCAGCACGTCGGCCAGCGCGATCGCGTCGGTCATCGTGCGCTGGTGGTCCGGGCGGCCGAGCACGTCGAGCACCTGCGGCAGCGCCCGCGGGTCGCCCTGGTGCCCGAGCGCGGCCAGCACCGAGCGCAGCACCTGCGGGTTCCCCTCGGTGGTGGCCATCTTCTGCAGCAGCGGCAGCGTGCGCTCCAGGTAGGGCTTCTCGCCGTCCTCGGTGACGCCGTACTGCGCGATCGCGTCCACGCCGAACTCCCGCTCGCGGGCGTCCTCGCTCACGCACAACCGCGCCAGCGCCTCGTACGTCTCCTCGTCGGCCCGCTTGCCCAGCGAGTCGGCGACGACCCACCAGGTCTCGGCGTCCTCGTCGACGTCGCGGTGGGCCAGCGCCCTGGCGACGAGCTGGGGGATGGGCGTGTAGAGCCCGGTGGCGTCCTCCAGGAGGGTGGCGACGGCCGCGTGCCCGCGCTGGGCCTGCACCTGCTCGCTCTCCTCGCCGTCGGCGGAACGGCCGGCCACCGTCACCAGCTCGGTGCCGTCCTTGGCGAACTGCCTGCCCACGACGTACTCCCAGCCCTCCTGCCCGATCTGGTCGAGCAGCGCGGTCTCCAGGTGGACGCCGACCCAGTCGATCGCGATGTCGTAGGGGCTGTCGCCGTCGCCATCGTACTTCTCCGGGTCGGCCCCGGCCGTCAGCAGCTCCCGCACCACCCCGAGCGCGCCGCGCCTGGAGGCCAGGCTGAGCGGGGTGTCGCCGTCCTCGTTCGGCTCGTCGACCTGCGCGCCGGCCTCGATGAGCGCGCGGGCGGCGTCGGCGTTGCCGTTGGCGGCGGCCCACAGCAGGGCGTGCCAGCCGCCGCTCTCCTTCGCGTTGACATCGGCCCCGGCGGCCAGGAGCGCCCCGATGACGGACACCCGGTCCCAGGCCGCGGCCGCGCAGAGCGGCAGCCCTTCCTCACCGGCCTCGTTGGCGTCAGCCCCGGCGGCGAGCAACGTGCCCGCCGTCTCCAGGTCGCCCTTCAACGCCGCCTGGTACAGCTCATCCTCACGCATGACAGCGACCCTAACGCCTCACCGCCCCAACCCCGACGAACGTCCCGGCGAGGTGCGCGGTTCGATGGACGAGGAATCCTCCTTCTGGAGGACCGCGAGCGCCACAAGACGCGATATGTTGCGACTATGACAGACTCTGGGGAACTGCGCGCTTCCGACGCCGAGCGCGAGGCCGTCGTCGAGCAACTGCGCGTCGCCTCAGTCGACGGCAGGCTCACCCTCGTGGAGCTCACCGACCGCACCGAGGCGGCCTACACAGCGACCACCCACGCCGAGCTGGCGCTCCTCACCCAGGACCTGCCCGCCGCCGGTGCCGTGCCCGTGGCGGCACCGGCGCCCGAGCGCAAGAAGCGCTGGTTCCTGGCGTTCATGGGCGACACCAAGCGGCGCGGCAAGTGGCGGGTCGACCAGGAGCTCGGCGCGGTGGCGGTCATGGGCGACGTGGTGATGGACCTGCGCGAGGCCGAGGTCCGCACGGACGTCATCGACATCACCGCCGTCGCCGTCATGGGCGACGTCAAGATCATCGTGCCCGACGGAGTGGACGTGGACCTCGACGGCTTCGCCTTCATGGGCGACAAGAAGGTCGACGTGCTGGAGGCCGCCCCCGGCATGAACGTGCCCGTCGTGCGCGTGCACGGCTACGCGGTGATGGGCGACATCAAGGTGTACGGCGACGCCCGCGCCAAGCCGATCAAGCGCGGCTGGTCCGCCTGGCGCGAACACCTCGGCCTGACCCCCGGCCAGCTCTACGGAGACCCCCGCCGCCTCGGCGACTGACCACGATCCGGCGGGCGCGCGCGACGCCATGCCGGTGAACGGGCCCAGAACCGCCCTGACGGCCTGGACGTGCCCCGAGCCCGTGCTCCGGCCGGATCGGACGGGCTCGTGAGACGTCAGGCGACCGGCGCGGCGGCCACCACGTCAGGCGACCGGGGCGGCGGCCACCACGTCATGCGACCGGGGCGGCGGCCACCGCGGCGAACGCCTGGGCGTAGCGCTCCAGGACGACGTCGACCAGTTCGGGAGCCGGGCCCAGGACGTCGGCGACCACGTCGGCCCCCGACTCCCGCCGCACCTTGTCCGCGAAGAACCCCGGCGCCAGCAGGTACGGAGCCACCGCCACCCGCGGCGCCCCGGCCCTGCGCAGCGCGGCCACCGCCTCGGCGGGCGTGGGACCGGCGGCCGAGGCGTAGGCGGGAACGACCCGCCACCAGCCGGCCCGCCGGCCCGGGCCGCCGTCGGACCACAACCGCGCCAGGTCGGCGATGACCGCGTTGGCCCTGGCGTCGCTGGAGCCCGCCGAGACCAGGACGACGGCGGTGTCCGGGTCGCCGGGCCGTACCCCCGACTCCGACAGGCGGCGCTCCAGCGCCGCGAGCAGGAGCGGGTGGGGGCCGAGCGTCGTGCCGTAGTGGACGCGCAGCCGGGGGTCGCGGGCGCGCGCCTCGTTGAGGGCTGCGGGCAGGTCGACGCGGCTGTGGTAGGCCTCGGTCAGCAGCAGCGGGAGCACCGCGGCCTCGCGCAGGCCGTGCAGCGCCTGGCCGAGCGTGGGGGCCGCGTGGTCCAGGTAGGCGGTGCGCACCGGGAGGCCGGGGCTGGCCAGCCGTACCCGGTCGAGGAGGGCTTCCACGGTCGCGGCCGCGCGCGGGTCGCGCGAGCCGTGCGCCACCGCGACCAGCGGCACGCGGCCCAGAGGGGACCCCGGAGAGGACGGGGTGGCGAGTGGTGGGCGGGTCCCTGCGAGCCCGCCCACCCTCGTCACCGGGACCTCGCCCCTGCCAGAACGGGGTCCCTCGCCCGACGGATGCCGCCCGTCGGGCGAAATTTCGGTAGTCAGAGGTGAATGCCGCATTCGGTCTTCCCCAGGCCCGACCACCGGCCGCTGCGCGGATCCTCGCCATCGGCCACCTGGCGCGTGCACGGCGCGCAGCCGATGGACGGGTAGTTGTCGTAGTGCAGCGGGTTGACCAGCACGCCGTTGTCGGCCATGTAGTTGTCCACGTCCTCCTGGGTCCAGGAGGCGATGGGGTTGACCTTGACCATCTGCCGCCTGGCGTCCCACTCCACGACCCTGGTTCCGGCGCGGGTGGACGACTCGTCGCGGCGGATGCCGGAGATCCACGCCAGGTACGGCTCGAGCGCCCGGTTCAGGGGCTCGACCTTGCGCAGGTAGCAGCACAGGTCCGGGTTGCGGCCGAACAGCCGGGGCCCGAGGTCGCGCTCCTGCTCCTTGACCGTCCGCGACGGCTGCACGTTGATCACGTTGACGTCGTAGACCTGCTGGACGGCGTCGCGGGTCCCGATCGTCTCGGCGAAGTGGTAGCCGGTGTCGATGAACAGCACGTCGATACCCGGCTTGACCCGGCTGACCAGGTCGATCAGCAGCGCGTCGCTCATCGAGGAGGTCAGCGTGAGCCGGTCGCCGAAGGTGGCCGCGGCCCAGCGGATGATCTCGCGGGCGGGCGCGCCCTCCAGGAAGATGGCGGCGGACTCGACGATGTTCTGCAGGTCGAGCGTGCCGCGTTGTGCTCTTAAACCGGTCTCGATCTCGACCAGCGTCATATCTTTACCCCGATTCCCAGAAATTTCAGCTTGAAGGCGCGAGCGCAGGCGCGGCAGTACCAGCCGCCGTCGCCCTCGTAGGGCTCCAGATCCTCATCGCCGCAGTACGGGCAGTGGAAAGGAACCGCGCGGGCGCCGCTCATTTGAGGTCCGCCTCGTCGGCGCGCTGCACCCAGTCGGCGAAGCTCTCGCCTTCCTTCTTCTGGTCCTCGAAGTGGGTGACCACCCGCTCGACGTAGTCGGGCAGGCCGTCGGAGGTGGTCTTGAGCCCGCGCACCTTACGGCCGAAGCCCGGGTTGACGCCGAGCGAGCCGCCCAGGTGGATCTGGAAGCCCTCGACCTGCTCGCCCTTGTCGTTGACGACGAGCTGGCCCTTCAGGCCGATGTCGGCGACCTGGATGCGGGCGCAGGAGTTGGGGCAGCCGTTGACGTTGATCGTCAGCGCCTCGCTGAAGTCGGGCAGGCGCCGCTCCAGCTCGTCGATCAGGTCGGAGGCGACCGCCTTGGTCTCGACGATGGCCAGCTTGCAGTACTCGATGCCGGTGCAGGCCATGGTCTGGCGGCGGAAGGTGGAGGGGCGGACCTGCAGGTCGTTGGCCTCCAGCTCGGCCACGATGCTGTCGACCCGGTCGGGCGTGATGTCGAGGATGACCATCTTCTGCTCGACCGTGGTGCGTACCCTGCCGGAGCCGTGGCGCTCGGCGATGTCGGCGATGGCGTGGAGCTTGTCGCCGTCGAGGCGGCCGACCTTGGGCGCGAAGCCGACGTAGAAGTTGCCGTCCTTCTGCGGGTGGACGCCGACGTGGTCGCGGCGGTTGCCGCGGGGCGCCTCGGGGGCGGGGCCGTCGGGCAGCGGCTCCTTGAGGTACTCGGTCTCCAGGACCTCGCGGAACTTCTCGGGTCCCCAGTCGTTGACGAGGAACTTGATCCGGGCACGGTGCCGGAGACGGCGGTACCCGTAATCACGAAATATCCCGATAACGCCGCCGTAGACATCCGCGACCTGGTCGGGCCGGACGAAGACGCCGATGCGCTTGCCGAACATCGGGTTCGTGGAAAGGCCGCCGCCCGCCCACAGGTCGTAGCCCTTCTCGCCGGTCGGCAACTGGACCGCCACGAACGCCACGTCGTTGATCTCGTGCACCGTGCAGTGGGCCGGGCAGCCGCTGATCGCCGACTTGAACTTGCGAGGCAGGTTGGAGTACGCCGGGTCGCCGATGTACTCGTCGTGGACCTCGCGGATCTCCCCGGTCGAGTCCAGCAGTTCCTCGGCGTCGATCCCGGCCAGCGGACAACCGAGGATCACCCGGGGCGTGTCGCCGCAGGCCTCGGTGGTCGACAGGCCGACCTCCTCCAGCCGCCGCCAGATGTCGGGCACCGACTCGATCTCCACCCAGTGCAACTGCACGTTCTGGCGGTCGGTCAGGTCGGCGGTGCCCCTGCCGTAGTCGTTGGAGATGTCCGCGATGACCCGGAGCTGGCGCAGGTCGAGCTGGCCGCCGTCGATGCGGATGCGGAGCATGAAGTAGCGGTCGTCGAGCTCCTCGGGCTCGAGGATCGCGGTCTTGCCGCCGTCGATGCCGGGCTTGCGCTGGGTGTAGAGGCCGTACCAGCGCATACGTCCGCGCAGGTCGGCCGGGTCGATGGAGTCGAAGCCCAGCTTCGAGTAGACGTCGATGATCCGCTGGCGAACGTTGAGACCGTCGTCGTTCTTCTTGTTCTCTTCGTTCTTGTTGAGCGGTTCGCGGTAACCGAGGGCCCATTGGCCTTCTCCGCGCGGGCGCTTGTGGTGCCGGCTGGCAGGGGTGCTCATTGCGCGTCCTTCAGGGTTTGTGGGCGCGCGCGGGATGTCCCTCCTGCCTCACCATTGAGTGCAGGGGTCCCAGAAGAGCTTGTGCGACGCGCGCCGCTGCGAAATACAGGCAGGGATTAGCGGGCGTCGCAACAGATGGCACTGCGGACACGCTGAAGATCGACGTGGCGTCGACCGACAAGCATGGGGTCCGCTGGCATGTTCCAAACGATACCCCGGCGCGCAGGGATGTCCAAGAAGGGGTCCAGACTCTGGGACCAGAACAGGGGTACCCCTACTCACCCCTGCCGTGGCCAGTCGAGCTCGGACTCCTTGGGCTCCTGCGGGGGCTGGTGCTGGCAGTCGCACCAGGAGCCGCCCCGACACTCCTCGTGGCGGCGCTCCGCGCAGCTCTCGCAAATCACCTTCGACATTGTCGCACTGGAATGTTGTTCGGTTAGAGTGCGGTGCCATGGACCTCATGCGCGAGCTCGCCGCCGACCTGCGTGATGAGAGCGCCTCGCTGGAGGCGCTGCTGGCTCCGCTCAGCCCCGCCCAGTGGGAGCTGGCCACCCCCGCCGAAGGCTGGGCGATCCGGGATCAGATCAGCCATCTCGCCTACTTCGACGACGCCGCCGTGAGCGCCGTCAACGACCCCGACGCCTTCCGCGCGAGCGCCGAGGAGCTCATGAAGGGCCCCGCGTCCGTCGACGACCTCGCCGTACGGGCCCGCGCCCTGTCACCGGCCGAGGTCCACGCCTGGTTCGGTACGGCCCGCGCCGCCCTGCTGACCGCCCTGTCCGGCCTCGACGCCAGGCGGCGCCTGCCCTGGTACGGCCCCGACATGTCGGCCGCCTCCTTCGCCACCGCGCGCCTCATGGAGACCTGGGCCCACGGCCAGGACGTGGCCGACGCCCTCGGCGTGACCCGCGAGCCCACGGCCCGGCTGCGCCACGTGGCCTCGATCGGGGTGCGGGCGCTGCCGTACAGCTTCGTGATCAGGGGTCTGCCGATCCCCGAGCGGCCCGTCAGGGTCGAACTGACGCTGCCCGGCGGGAGCCCGTGGACGGCGGGCCCGCAGGGCGCGGCGGACTCGGTGCGCGGCCCCGCCCTGGACTTCTGCCTGGCCGTCACCCAGCGCGCGCACCTCGACGACACCGCGCTGGAGGTGCGCGGCGAGACGGCGGCGGCGTGGATGGCGATCGCGCAGGCCTTCGCGGGCCCTCCGGGTAAGGGCAGGGCCGCCTCGGGGAAGGCCCCGATGACCTGAGCGGCGACGCACTGACATGCTGGACACATGCGGACACTGCTGAACGTCATCTGGCTGATCTTCGCCGGGATCTGGCTGGCGCTCGGCTACGCCGTCGCCGGGGTCATCTGCTGCATTCTGATCATCACGATCCCCTTCGGCATCGCCTCGTTCCGGATCGCCGGCTACGCGCTGTGGCCCTTCGGCCGCACCGTGGAGCGCTCGCCGGACGCCGGCGTCATGTCCACGATCGGCAACGTCATCTGGTGCGTGGTGGCCGGGATCTGGCTGGCCATCGGGCACGTGCTCACCTCGATCCCGCTGTTCGTCTCGATCATCGGCATCCCGCTGGGCGTCGCGAACCTCAAGATGATCCCCATCTCCCTGCTACCGCTCGGCGCGCGCGTCGTGGACGTCAGATAGTCCGGGCGCGGCGGAGCATAAGCTTGCGGGAAGTACACCTGCGAGAGTGTTGGTGCCATGACGTCGACCGATGCGCCTACCCGGCGTACACAGCGCAAGCGGCGCAGGCAGGTCCTGAGCAAGGTGAGGACCCACCTGAGCTGGGTGCGTGACACCAAGTCGTGGGCGCTCGTGCGCGCGACGACGAACGCGGGTGTCGACTACCGGGTGACCGGGCTGGCGGGGGAGGCGGCGTTCTTCGCGCTGCTGTCGCTGCCGCCGTTCGTGCTCGGGCTGATCGGTGTGCTGGCCAAGCTGGGCGTCTGGCTGGGCCGCGACAACGTGGGCAAGGTCGAGCAGTGGGTCGTCGAGCAGGCGGCCGTGCTGTTCACCACCGACGCGGTCGAGAAGGTGGTCAAGCCGCTGATCGCCGACATTCTCCGGGACGACGCCAGCAAGGTCTCGATCATCTCGCTCGGCTTCCTGCTGTCGCTGTGGTCGGGCTCGCGGGCCCTCTACGTCTACGTGGACCTGATCTCCGTCGCCTACGGCCTGGGCGAGGAACGCGGCATCGTGCGCACGCGGCTGATGTCCTTCGGCCTGTACCTCGTCGGCCTGGCCATCGGGCTGATCGTCATGCCGGTCCTGGTCATCGGGCCGACGCTGCTCAAGGAGGCGCTGCCGGCGCAGTACACGCCGGTGATCGACCTGGCGTACTGGCCGGTCGTAATCGTCGGCTCCGTGCTCTTCCTGACCGTGCTCTACCACGTGAGCGTGCCCGTGCGCACGAAGTGGTACCGGGAGCTGCCGGGGGCGATCCTGGCGTTGTTCATCTGGATCGTCTGCGCGGGCGTGCTGCGGTCGGTGCTGGCCGCCTGGTTCTCGCCGGTCTCCATCTACGGCTCGCTGGCCGCCCCCGTCGCGGTGCTGCTGTGGCTCTACATCACCGCCCTGGCCGTGCTCATCGGCGCCATCCTGAACGCCGAGGTCGACCGCCTCTGGGGCGACACCCGCTCGGCCGTCGCGAAGTAGGCTCCGCGCCGCGCCCGAGCGCCTTCCGCTATCGTCTAGGGCGTCGCGACCGGCGCATAGGGTGGGCCTGAACCACCGGGGAGCGGAATCGTGCGGAGGCCGAGCGCCTGGGTCTTCGCGAGGATGTCAAAGACGACAGGAGTGCCATGTCTTCTCTCGCTAGCGTTGACCCGCAGATCGCGGAGCTGGTCAAGGCGGAGGAGCGCCGCCAGGCCGACACCGTGAAGCTGATCGCCTCCGAGAACTACGTCTCCAGGGCGGTCCTCGAGGCCACCGGCACCGTCCTCACGAACAAGTACTCCGAGGGCTACGCGGGCAAGCGCTACTACGAGGGCCAGCAGGTCATCGACCAGATCGAGACCGTGGCCATCGACCGGGCCAAGGCGCTGTTCGGGGTCAACCACGCCAACGTCCAGCCGTACTCGGGCTCGCCCGCCAACCTGGCCATCTACATGGCCTTCCTGAAGCCGGGCGACACCGTCATGGGCATGGGCCTGCCCTTCGGCGGCCACCTCACGCACGGCTGGTCGGTCAGCGCCACCGGCAAGTGGTTCAACCCGGTCCGCTACGGCGTGCGCAAGGACACCGGCCGCGTCGACATGGACGAGGTACGCGCCCTGGCCCTGGAGCACCGCCCCAAGCTGATCTTCTGCGGCGGCACCGCCATTCCGCGCACCATCGACTTCGAGGCCTTCGCCTCGGTCGCCAGGGAGGTCGGCGCCGTGCTGGCGGCCGACATCGCGCACATCGCCGGCCTGGTCGCGGGCGGCGCCCACCCGTCGCCGGTGGGTCACGCCGACGTCATCTCCACCACCACCCACAAGACCCTGCGCGGCCCGCGCGGCGCCATGCTCATGGCCACCGCCGACGAGCACGCCACCGCGCTCAACAAGGCCGTCTTCCCCGGCCTGCAGGGCGGCCCGCACAACCACACGACCGCCGCCATCGCCGTGGCGCTGCGCGAGGCCTCCACCGACGAGTTCAAGGCCTACGCCCACCAGATCGTCGCCAACGCCAAGGCGCTGGCGGAGGAGCTGTCCGGCCGCGGGTTCGACCTGGTCTCCGGCGGCACCGACAACCACCTCATCCTGCTCGACCTGACGCCCAAGGGCATCGGCGGCAAGCCCGCCGCCCAGGCGCTCGACCGCGCCGGTCTCGAGACCAACTACAACGCGGTGCCGTTCGATACCCGCAAGCCCTTCGACCCGTCCGGCATCCGCATCGGCACCCCGTCGGTCACCAGCCGCGGCATGAAGGAAGCCGAGATGCGCCAGATCGGCGCCTGGATGGACGAGGTCGTCACCGCGCTGGCCAAGGGCGACGCGGAGGACGTCATCACCCGCGTCCACCACGAGGTCAGCGAGCTGACCGCCCAGTTCCCCGCCCCCGGCCTGTCGTAGAACGCGAAAAGACCGGCGCCCGCCGCCCCCTCTGAAGGGCGGCGGGCGCCGGCGTCTCCGGAGAGGGCAAGGGCTCCGGAGGGAAGCCGGTCACCGGGACAGGGGGACGGGAGCCCGGTGACCGGAGGCTCAGCCGAGGTAGAGATAGTCGGCGCCGTAGGGGACCTTCACCTGGGCGCCTTCCTGACAGGAGCCCTTCGGGGCCACGCCGCCCGTGGTGTTCAGGCGCAGGATCGTCGTGGCGAAGGCCAGCAGGCCCTTGCCCTTGCCCGACTGCTGGGCATCCAGGACGAGCTCGGGGATGTTCCCGTCGCCGTTCGGGGTCTTGGTGACGAGCTTTCCGCGTACGGCGCTGCCGTCCGGGGCGATCCACTGCGGCGGGCCGTCGAACCGGCCGACGAAGTCGTGGTCGATGCCCCTGCGCAGCTTGGCCGTCACGCCGAGCTGCACGAACGCCCCGCCCTTGCACTGGTAGATCTGCGCGCCCCTCAGCACGTCCGCCGTCATCGCGCGCGGGTGGGCGAAGGACTCACCGGACAACTGCCCGCGTACGGCGCCGCCGTCGAAGTCGGTCGTGTGCAGGTTGGAGTAGTAGCCGCCCGGGTTGGCGGCGATCCGCTTGACGACCTTGCGAGCGACGGGAGCCTCGCCCGCCACTCCCGTCAGGTTCGCGGGCAGGCCCTTGGCCGCGGCGAACAGATCGGCCACCACGTCCCCGTTCTTGCCCTTGACGGCCTTGTGCACGTGGCCGTTGGTGGGGGCGCCGAGGCCGCTCCAGGTCGCGGTGTAGGCGAGGGCGGCGCCGTTGGGCCGCAGCCACCAGGTGGCGGCGCCGTCCCGGTCGCCGCGCTTCTTGCCGTCGGCGGCGGGCACCTCCTGGGCGCCGTCGGCCCGGGAGGAGAGCGCGGCGAGGTTGCTGCCGTGCAGGACGCCGTTGAGGTCGACGGGCTTGGCGAGCTTGTGGAACTGGCCGCGTACCGCGCCCTTGGGGAAGGCGGCGTTGTGGAGGTTGGCGTAGAAGCCGCCGGGATTGGCGGCGAGCTGCTTGAGCAGGCCGGCGTCGGCGGTGGCCGAGCCGGTTACGCCGAGCACGGTCGCGGGCAGCGGCTGCTTGAAGAAGTCGACCTTGACGGCGCCGTCGGCGCCCTTCGCGCCCAGGTGGATGTGGGCGGCGGTGGGGGCGTCCACCTTGTTCCAGCGGATCGCGAAGCTCAGCCGGTCGCCGCTGATCTTCAGCACCACGGTGGAGCGCCCGTCGGCATCAGCGCCGCGCAGACCGGCGGCCAGATAGACATCGGCGGCGGCGCTCTGCACTGGGGAAAGCGAGGTGACCAGAAGTGCACCTGAAAGGGCAAGCGTCAGCATGGGAAACCTCTTTACTGGGGTGATTCTCGCTCGGTACGCCAAGCTGTACGCAAGCCCGCCGGAAAAGGTTCAGGCGAATTTCCCGGGCATCAAAAAAGCCCTCCCACCAGCGGTGAGAGGGCCTTCGTCAGGCTTTTCAGATGTCCACGGTCAGCAAAGTCCTGCCCGCCGTGGTGACGACCTCGAAACGGTCGATTTTCTCCGGGTTCCATGGGCTGCCGCCGTGCATGTAAAGCGGCGGCTCCCCATCGACGCCATATCCCTTGGGCGGAACCGCCCAGCCGGTCATCGCCTTTCGCTCGCCCGTCGTGGAGACCGCGACCAGCTCGCACTCCAGCGGACCCCTGACGCCTTCGAGCTTCAGCGCCGCGTGCGTGCCCCAGCCCTTGGACTCGTAGACCACGCCGCCGGTGACGCCGGTGACGCCGACGCCGCCCGCCGGGGTGCCCTCCTCGTAGAACTGCTCGGCCGGGCCCGTACCGTGGTGCGTTCCGCCCACGGCGACCTGTGACGGCGGGCCGCTGAGCCCGGAGCCCACCGCGATGCCGCCCGCCACCAGCGTGACCGCCGCCGCGACCCCGATGATCAGGGTGCCGCGCCGGGTCCGCCGGTCGGCCGCCTTGCGCCGCCTGAGCAGGTCGATGACCTCGCCCTCGCCCTGCTGCTCCGGTTCTTCGGGCTCCACCCGGCCCACACCGGTCAGGACGCCGGCCATCCCCGACAGCTCGGCCAGTTCCGCCGTGCAGGCCCGGCAGGTGTCCAGGTGCGCCTCGAACGCCCTCTTGTCGTCGGCCTCCAGCAGACCCAGGGCGTAGGCGCCCACATCGGTGTGCTCCACTCGCGCGCTCACGCCGTCACCCCTCTCTCCTCCAGCGCGACGCGAAGCGCGCGGACCGCGTAATAGACCCGGGACTTCACGGTGCCCACGGGGATGCCCAGCGCCAGGGCGGCGTCGTTGACCGACCTGTCGCGCAGGATCGTCTCGTTGAGAATCTCGCGGTGCGCGGGCGATAACGACTTCAGCGCCTCCGACACGACCACCTGATGCAGCAGACTCTCCATCTCGTCGGGGACGGGGACGCTCTCCAGCGGCCCGTCACCTGACTCCTGTGGACGAGCGTCCTTGCGCCGCCGGTCATCGATGACGATACGACGGGCGACGGTGGCGAGCCAGGGCATCAGCGAAGACGCGTCAGAGTCCAGTTGCCCGGCGCTGCGCCAGGCCCTGATCATCGTCTCCTGCACCACGTCCTCGGCCCACTGCCGATCCCCGCCGACCAGCCGGATCACGAACCCCAGCAGCGGCCGGTGGTACTCCCGGTAGAGCGCGGCGACGGCGATCTCGTCGTCATCGCGCCCGGCCGGGCGCAGCCGCCGGACAAGGTGACGCAGCGGGGGTTTCGGCATGTCGGCGGCTCCGTCGGCCGAAGGCGCGGGGTAGGTGCTCAGTCGCATCATGCCCCCTTCCATCGTGGCCGGCGAAATCCGGCGTCGGCAGGGAGTACGGGGCTCGCCGCCACCAGGGTTCAACGGATTTCGAAGTTGCCCCGCGCCCGGGCGCGTGCGTAAAGTGTCGTCCGTGCCCATTCGGGTGCCCTGAGCTGGGAGGTGTCGACTATGCGGGTTGTTCTGCTCGACCTGTCGTCCATCAGCCTCCGGGTGCTCATCTGACGAGTGACCCGGGATCCTCTTCCCGAAGGTGTCACCTCCGTTGACTTACGATCTTTCTCTGCTCGGCTGGACCGAATCGCAGTCCGCCGAACTGCCGCACGGCACCATTCCCGCCCGCGTGGCGCGCGTCGACCGCGGCGCCGCCGAAGTGATCGCGGACGACGGCCAGCATCACGTCAAGTACGGCGCCCGCGTGCGCAGGTCCTCGGCCGAGGACCCGGTCGCGCTGCCGTGTGTCGGCGACTGGGCCGCGCTGCGGTGGCTCGACGAGGGCCGCTACGAACTCGACACGGTCCTGCCCCGGCGCACCTCCTTCGTCAGGGGCGGCGTCGGCCGTACCTCACGAGGGGGCCTGTCCGCCGACGGTCAGGGCCAGGTGCTCGCCGCGAACGTCGACATCGTCTTCGTCGCCGAGCCGTCCATGCACGCCACCGACTTCGCCGACCTGGCCAGGATCGAGCGGCTCGTCGCGCTCGCCTGGGAGTCCGGCGCCACGCCCGTGGTGGTCATCACCAAGTCCGACCTGTTCGAGAACGGTCTTGACGACCTGCTGGCCGACGTCCGCGTCGCCGCGCCCGGCGTGGACGTGCACGCCGTCTCCTCGCAGAGCGGCGAGGGCGTGCAGCTCCTGCGCGGCTACCTGGAGGGCTCCAGGACCGCCGTCGTGCTCGGCCCGTCCGGCGCGGGCAAGTCCACGCTCGTGAACGCGCTGGCGGGCGACGGCGTGATGGAGACCCAGCTCGTCCGCGCCGGCGACGGCAGGGGCCGCCACACCACCGTGCACCGGGAGCTCATCCCGCTGCCCGGCGGCGGGCTCATCATCGACACGCCGGGCATCCGGCGGGTCGGGCTGTTCGGGATGACCGACGGCGTGGACATGGTCTTCGCCGACATCGACGAACTGGCCCGCGCGTGCCGCTTCGCCGACTGCGGCCACGACGGGGAACCCGGATGCGCGGTGCTGGCCGCCGTGGAGAGTGGCGAGCTGCCCGAGCGGCGGCTGACCAGCTGGCGCAAGCTCCAGCGGGAGGCCGCGTGGATGGCGTCGCGCACCGACGCGCGGCTGCGCAAGGAGCAGCAGAACAAGTGGAAGATCATCCACAAGGAGATGCGCCGCTCCGGCCGTAACCGCCCCTGACCCGCACCAGAGTGGGTAGATAGAGGGCGTGGGGTACCTGTTCGCGGATCGGGCCGAGGCGGGGGTGTTGCTCGCCGAGCGGCTGCTGTTCGCGCGCGATCCCGTGGTGCTCGCGCTGCCCCGCGGCGGCGTCGCCGTCGCCGAGCCCATCGCGCGGCGGCTCGGCGGGGTCCTGGACGTGCTGGTCACCAGGAAGATCGGCTATCCCCCCACGCCCGAGCTGGGCGTGGGGGCGATCGCCGAGGGCGGCGAGCCGGTCCTCGACCTGGAGCTGCTGCGGCGGCTCGAGATGACGCCGGCGTCCGTGGCCGGGGTGGTCGAGCAGGAGCGGATGGAGCTGGCCCGCCGGGTGGCCGTCTACCGGGGTGAGCGGCCGCTGCCCGACCTCATGGGGCAGGAGGTGATCGTGGTGGACGACGGGCTGGCGACGGGGGGCACGGCCAGGGCCGCGCTGCTGGCGGTCGCGGCCGCCGCTCCGGGGAGGGTGACGCTGGCCGTACCCGTGGGGGCTCGTGAGACGGTCAGGGCGCTGCGGGGGGAGGCCGACGAGGTCGTGGTGCTGGCCACTCCGGCGGACTTCCGTGCGGTCGGCCAGTGGTACGAGAGCTTCGACCAGCTGACCGACGCGGACGTGCTGCGGCTGCTGGGGGAGCGGTAGCTGAGGGTGGGCTGTGAATTCTGGTACGGATCGGTTACGCCCCGTCCCGGATGGCTCACGGTGATTAGTCTGCCGGTGTCGCACGAGAACGAAGGGCGGGCATGAGCTCTCACGACATCGTCATCGACGTCGATGGCCCCTACCCGGCCGGGCACGCGCGTCGCTGGTTGTCCGAGGTGCCCGCGGCGCTGGCTCCGGGCCTGCGTTCCGGTGTGGTGTGCGTGGACACCGACGCGCGCGGCTTCGAGTACCGCCCGCTGACGGTGGCGAGCGTCGACTGGCTGCTGGCGGTGGCGGCTGGGGAGTTCAACGACGCGTGGGTGGAGCTGTGCGACGGCGACGGCCACGACGACGCGCTGATCGTGGGTGTCGAGCGCTTCTCCGACCGGCTCGCCCACACGCAGCTGCGCGCCTGGTCCTTCCTGCGCGCCCCCGAGTACGGCCTGGCCGCCCCCGGCGTGGCCGAAAGGTGGGCCGGCGTGCTGCGCGACTTCGCCGCCCCCGTCGACCCGGCGTTCGGGCACGTGGCCGACGACTCGATGGGGCAGGGGATGACGGCCCTGGACGGCGCGGTGGTCCGGGGCGGCCGGATCCCTTCCGCGCGCCAGGCGCGGCGGTTCCTGCGCGGCTACTCGTGGATCACGATCTGCCCGGCGGAGCTGGCCGGGCGCGTGGACACGGCGGCCTTCCACGAGGCGGAGAAACTGCCCGGGGGAGCACTGTGGCTGCGGGCGACGCGGGAGCTGGCCGGGTACGACGAGGTGGCGGTGCGCCGGGTCTTCGAGGCGCTGGCACCGGTGCTGCCTCCGGGGCGGCCGAGCCGGGACCCGTTCGACACCAGGACGCGCCGGCTGGTCTGGGAGGACGCCGGGCGGAGATGACGGAGGTTCAGCGCAGCGACATGCAGGCCCAGACGAGCTTGTTGGGGCCGGGCGGCGTGAGCCACCCCCACGCGCGGGTCAGCCCCTCGACCAGCGCCAGCCCCCGCCCGAACTCGGCGAAGACACCGGGAGCGGCGGGCACGGGCGCGGCACGGCTGTAGTCGCTCACCACGCAGGCCAGCTCGGCGGCGTGGGCGAGCAGCCGCAGGTGCAGCGCGCCGCCGCCGTGCCGCATGGCGTTGGTGACCAGTTCCGAGACCACGAGCTGGGCGTCGAAGCAGATTTCAGGCGCGCCGCCCCACTCCTTCAGCGTCCGCTCGACGAAGCGGCGTGACGTGGCCACACACGCGGGCTCGAACGCGCTGAGTTCGTGAAACCGGAAGACCGCCTCCTGTCCCTCCGCTCGCCCATGCAGCAGGACGGCGGCCAGCCATGGTGGCGGTACGGGACCAGTGGCGGCTCGCGGACGTGCGTCGAAAGTCGTCATCATGTCCCCGATCTGGTGATCCAGTGCCCATCTTTACCTTGTGTGCTTACAGATGCAAGACTTTCGTGTATTACGGATGCAAACCGCAAATGCACGTGCAGATGATCTGTCATGGTATGTCAACGCCATGGGAGACTGGGTGCTTTCGAGAATCGGGGGCCCCGGGTGAGTGCACAGTGGAACCTTCTGTCCGGCGGGCAGGGGAGTCCTACGGTCCTGCGCATCCTGCTCGGTACCCAGCTCCGCAACCTCCGTACCGCCCGCGGCATCTCCCGCGAGGACGCCGGATACGCCATCAGGGCCTCGCACGCGAAGATCTCCCGCCTGGAGCTGGGGCAGGTCAGCTTCAAGCAGCGCGACGTGGCCGACCTGCTCACGCTCTACGGCGTGAGCGACGAGGCCGAGCGCGCCCCGCTGCTGGAACTGGCCAAGCAGGCCAACGCGCCCGGCTGGTGGCACAAGTACGCCGACCTGCTGCCCGCCTGGTTCGAGGTGTACATCGGACTGGAGGGCTCCGCCTCGCTCATCCGCACCTACGAGAACCAGTTCGTGCCCGGCCTGCTGCAGGTTCCGGCATATGCACGTGCAGTCATCCGGCTCGCCCACGACGAGGCCGAGACCGGCGAGCTGGACCGGAGGGTGGCCCTGCGCACCACCCGGCAGCGCCGCCTGTCCGCCGACCCGAGGCTGACGCTCTGGGCGGTCATCGACGAAGCGGTCCTGCGGCGTACGCTCGGTGGCCCCGACGTCATGCGTGAGCAGGTGGAACACCTCCTGGACACCACCGCGGAGCCGAACGTGACACTTCAGGTCATGCCCTTCGACAGGGGCGGCCATGCCGCCGCGGGCGGGCCTTTCAGCATCCTGCGCTTCCCGGAACGCGAACTGCCCGACGTGGTGTACATGGAACAGCTCACCAGCGCGCTCTACCTCGACAAGCCCGCGGAGGCCGAACACTATGTGCAGGTCATGGACCGGCTCAGCGTCCAGGCCGACTCGCCCGCGGAGACCAGGCGCTTCCTCGAACGCCTGCTCCCGGTGTGATCCACCCCATACGGCAATTTTGGTCATCCCGTATATGACGATCAGCACGCTCCCGTAATCTGCGCATGCACGTGCATCTGTAAGCACGCAAGGAGTGTCCCCCATGCAAGAGTTCCGCAACGGAACGCCCGCGAGTGCCCTTCCCGTCCGCTGGCGCAAGGGCCGCCGCAGCAACCCCAACGGCAACTGCGTGGAGGTGGCGGCTCTGCCGACCGGTGAGATCGCCATGCGCAACTCCCGCTTCCCCGACGACCCCGCCCTGATCTACACGCAGGCTGAAATCGAAGCCTTCGTCCTGGGTGCGAAAGATGGGGAGTTCGACGATCTGATCGCCTGATGGTAGGCGTGTCGTAACAATACGCGTCCGAGCGCCTCCATAGGGTGATCTTTCATGGACGCGCTGGATCTCGCACGGTGGCAGTTCGGTATCACCACGGTGTACCACTTCCTGTTTGTGCCGATCACCATAGGAATGTCGCTGCTGGTGGCGATCCTGCACACGGCGTGGGTCCGAACCGGCAAGGCGCACTATCTCCGGGCGACCAAATTCTTCGGCAAGCTCTTCCTGATCAACTTCGCCATGGGCGTCGTGACCGGAATCGTGCAGGAGTTCCAGTTCGGCATGAACTGGAGCTCCTACTCCCGCTTCGTCGGTGACGTCTTCGGCGTGCCGCTGGCCCTGGAAGCCCTGCTGGCGTTCTTCCTGGAGTCCACGTTCCTCGGGCTGTGGATCTTCGGCTGGGACCGGCTGCCGAAGAAGATCCACCTGGCCTGCATCTGGGTGGTGGCGGTGGGGAGCGCACTGTCGGCGTACTTCATCCTGGCCGCCAACTCCTTCATGCAGTGGCCGGTCGGCTACAAGCTCGGGGCCGGGCGGGCCGAGCTGACCGACTTCGGCGCCGTGCTGACCAACAAGGTCGTGCTGGCCGCGTTCCCCCACACGATCTTCGGCGCCTGGCTGTCGGGCGGGGCCGTCCTGCTGGCGGTCTCGGCCTGGCACCTGGCCCGCGGGCGCGACGCCGACGTCTTCCGCCCCACGCTCAAGCTGGGCCTTTGGACCACACTCGTGGCCTTCGTCCTGGTCTTCTTCTCCGGCGACACGCTGGGCAAGATCATGACGGAGACGCAGCCGATGAAGATGGCCGCCGCCGAGGCGCTCTACGAGACCGCCCAGCCCGCCCCGTTCTCGCTGTTCACCATCGGCACGCTGGACGGCGGGCGGCCGATCTTCCAACTGGAGATCCCGGGCGCGCTGTCGTACCTGGCCACGGGCTCCTTCGACGGCAAGGTGCGGGGCATCAACGACCTCCAGGCCGAGTACGAGCAGCGCTTCGGCCCCGGCGACTACCGCCCCTACATCCCGGTCACCTACTGGGGCTTCCGCCTGATGATCGGCTGCGGCGCCCTCGCGGCGCTGATCGCGCTCGTGCTCCTCTGGCTGACCAGGAAGGGCCGCCTGCCGGACAAGCGCTGGCTCTGGCGGGCCGCCGCCTGGTCGGTGGTGCTGCCGGTCGCCGCGCACAGCTTCGGATGGATCTTCACCGAGATGGGCCGCCAGCCGTGGATCGTGTTCACCGAGATGAAGACCGCGGCGGGCGTCTCACCCGCCGTCGGCGCGGGCACCGTCCTCACCTCGCTGATCGTCTTCACGCTCCTGTACGGCGCGCTCGCCGTCGTCGAACTCGGCCTGATGATCAAGTACGGCCGGCAGCCCCCGCCCCAGATCCAGGACAAACCCGAGGACGACACCACCCTGACCTTCGCCTACTAGGAGAGCCCGATGACGCTGAACGACGTCTGGTTCGTGGCCATCGCCGTCCTGTGGGTCGGCTACTTCGTCCTGGAGGGCTTCGACTTCGGCGTGGGGATGCTCCTGCCGGTGCTGCCCGCCGACCCGGTGGAACGCCGCGTGATGATCAACACGATCGGACCCGTCTGGGACGGCAACGAGGTGTGGCTGATCACCGCGGGAGGGGCCACGTTCGCCGCCTTCCCCGAGTGGTACGCGAGCCTGTTCAGCGGCTTCTACCTGCCGCTGCTTATCATCCTGGTGGCGCTGATCCTGCGCGGGGTGGCCTTCGAGTACCGGGCCAAGCGCGACTCGGCGCGCTGGAAGGCGGGCTGGGACCGCTGCATCGTGGCCGGCTCGTTCGCGCCGGCGCTGCTGTGGGGCGTGGCCTTCGCCAACATCGTGCGCGGGGTGAAGCTGGACGCCGACCACGAGTACGTGGGGACGTTCTGGGACCTGCTCAACCCGTACGCGCTGCTGGGCGGGCTGGTGACGCTCACGATGTTCCTCGCCCACGGCGCGATCTTCCTGTCGCTGAAGACCACGGGGGAGATCAGGCGGCGGGCCAGGTCGCTGGCGCTGCGCACGGGCGTGTTCGCCGCGGCGCTCGCGGTGCTGTTCCTGGGCTGGACGCAGTTCCACGGCGGGACGGTGCTGACCGCGGTGCTCGCCGTCGTGGCGGCGCTGGCGTGGCTGGCCGCGCTCGGCGCGATCGCCAGGGCGCGGGAGGGCTGGTCGTTCACCCTGTCGGCGGTGGCCATCGGGGTCGCGGTGACCAGCTTGTTCGCGGTGCTCTACCCGGACGTCCTGCCCTCGACGCTCGATCCGGCCAACAGCCTCAACGTGAAAAATGCCGCGTCCACGCCGAAGACGCTGGGCATCATGACGTGGATCGCGGTGATCTTCCTGCCGCTGGTGCTGCTCTACCAGAGCTGGACGTACTGGGTGTTCCGCCGGAGGATCGGCGTTCGTGACATTCCTGCCTGATCAGGCAGTTGTTCCGACCGGGTTCGCGGGAGCGCGCACGGGCGCGCTCCGCTCATCGGAACAACTGCGTGATCACGCGGGGAGAATCTGTGGTGCCGGTGGTGAAGTTCAGGCCGCGGAGATGCCGGCGCTGGCGGCGCGGCGCATACGACGGCGACGCTCGCTGGCGCGCTCGTCCTCGTTGAGACCGCCCCACGTGCCGTACTTCTCCGGACGGGACAGCGCGTAGTCAAGGCACTCGTTGCGGACGGGGCAGCCGCCGCAGATCGCCTTGGCCTTCCGCTCGCGTACGTCACGCTCGGGCTGCCGCTCCCCATCGGGGCCGAAGAAGAGCACGAGGTCCTCACCCCGGCACGCGGCATCATCCTGCCATCCCCAGCTGGGGCGCGGGCGGGCGAGCTGCCGACGTACCTGAGACATGAGAAAACCACCTTCGTGAGAGGTATTTCAGTAATTGAGCCGCATTGGACGCTTTCGGCGTCACTGTTCCAACGCAAGGCCTGGCCGTGATGTTCCCGTGATCAGGTAAGGGCGGGCGTGGCGTACCGCACAGGCGTGAGCCTGTCCAGCGAGACCAGCCGGTAGGTGGTGATTTTCTCGGCGCAAGCCGTACCACACGGTGCTTGGAACACCGATGGCTCAACCACAACCTGGATCCGGACGTCTCCGATGCGCACGATGGCTTCGGTGACGTCGCCGTCCGACCTGGCGGATTCCACGGCCACTCCGCCGAGTCCGCACTCTCCCGTATGGGTTCGGGCGAAGTGCTCCGCGGCTTGCAGTGGCTCAGGGATGCCTGCGCGTCCCCGGAAACGGTCGAGAATCACCTCGCCGGACCGGTACGCGTTCGCTGCTGCGAGCGCAGCAGCCTGAGACATGCTGCCGTAGAAAATTCCGTGTGGCAAGCACACGAGGTTGGCGGCGTACCGATCGCCACCAACGTGTGATGTTTCCCACACCCTGTCCGGCAGGAATTCCGCCAGTCCACGGGCGAGGGGTAGTCCAATGCGGGCGCAACACGCATTGCGCTTGGCGTGCGTGCAGACCAGAAATACCGGCTCGTCTTCAAGTATGCAGGACTCCGGGACCACTCCGGCCACCAGCGCGTCCAGGTCAAGATCGTCGGGACCTGCGATGACACCCCCGGCCAGCCAGGGGTTGTCGCCGATCGCATACCCGGCTAGCACACGGATCCCCTGCTCCTGCGGGCGGGTCCGGCGTCCGGGGCGGCGGATCAGCTGCGGCCTGACGCCCCGCGCCACGGCCCGCCTGATCAGCTCGGAGATTTTCGGCGGAAGCGTCCCGTCGTCGACGTGCGAGGGCCAGGCTCCGGAATACTCGATGAGCAGCCAGAGCCGCGCACCCACCGTCGCGCTGGCGAAGGTGGGCACGCCGCCGGTGTGGCACCCGTCCGGATGATCACAACCCCTGGCCACGTTCCACCTTCCCCCGACGGAAATTTAGGTAAGACTAACCTAACGCCAGGGTAGGGGTCGGCGCGGGGTCGACACGCCGATGAAAAGGATCTTCTTACCCGCGAACCAGGGGTCTCAACCCTTCAGCACGTCACGGGCGATCGGCAGGGCCGCCACGCGGTCCTCCGGGATCAGGCCGATGCGAGTCCTGCGGTCCAGGAGGTCGTCCTCGTCGAGCGCGCCCTCGTGCTCCACCGCGAAGCGCAGCTCGCCCTTCGTGACGCCCGCCCCGGCCGGCTCGGGCTCCGCCTCGGCATAAGGCCGTACGGCCCGCCCCGCCAGAACCACCTCCGTGGTGACACACGGTCCGGCGGGCAGCTTCGCCCGCCGTACCGCCCGATCCACGGCATCCTCCGCCATGCGGCGATATGTCGTTAGCTTTCCCCCTACCACCGTGACGAACCCGCCCGCGTCCAGCACGGCGTGCCGCCGCGACAGGTCGGCGGTGCGGCCCGAGCCGTCTCCTTGGGCCAGGAGCGGCCTGAGGCCCGCGTAGGCGCCCGCGACCGCCTCACGGGTCACCGGAGCCTCCAGGATGCCGTTCAGCACCTCCAGCAACGCCCTGATGTCGTCCTCGGGCGCCTCCGGCACGTCGGGGACCGGTCCGTCCACCGGCTCGTCGGTGAGGCCGACGTAGACGCGACCGTCGTGCTGGGGCAGGACCAGGGCGAAGCGATTGCTCTCCCCGGGAATCGGGACATGCAGCCCGGCCCGCAGCCCCGGCAGCGTCTCGCCGCGCAGGACCAGGTGGGTGCCGCGCGAGGGGCGCAGCGTGACCTCCGGGTTCAGCTGCCCGGCCCACACCCCGGCCGCGTTGATCACGGCGCGGGCCCTGATCGTGAACTCCTCGCCGGTCAGCTCGTCGCGGGCCCGCGCGCCGGTCGGCGTCAGCTCCAGGGCCCGGCACCGGGTCAGGACGCGTGCGCCGAACGCCGCCGCCGTGCGGGCGATGGCCACCACGAGCCGGGCGTCGTCCTCCAGCCGTCCGTCCCAGGACAGCAGGGCGCCGCGCAGGCCGTACCCGCTCAGAACGGGAGCGGCTGCGCGGGCGCGGACGGCCGTGAGGCGGGACGGACCGGGCAGCAGGCGGCGCGGCGTGCGCGCGGCGGCCCGCAGCCCGTCGCCCAGGCGGTAGCCGGTCATGACCAGCGACTCCTGTCCTCTGGAGACCCCGGGGGTCAGCGGCAGCAGGTACGGATGGGCCCTGACCAGGTGGGGCGCGGTGCGGTTCAGCAGGATGCCGCGCTCGACGGCGCTCTCGTAGGCCACGCCCAGCTGCGCCTTGGCCAGGTAGCGCAGCCCGCCGTGGATCATCTTGGAGCTCCACCGCGAGGTGCCGAAGGCCAGGTCGTGCGCGTCGATCGCGGCCACCGACAGCCCGCGCGAGGCGGCGTCGAGTGCCGCGCCGGCGCCCGTCGCGCCCAGCCCGACGACCAGGACGTCGACGGTCTCCTCCGCCGTCCTGGCCAGCTCGGCCGAGCGGCGCGCGGCGTTCAGGGAGGAAGCTTCAGGCGGGAAAGATCTAGGCAAGGTAGCGCTCCAGGAGGGTCGTGAGCTCGGCGTCGAGCGCGTCGTCGCCGAGCATGGTCGGGCCGGACAGCAGGAACGACTGCGCGACCAGCAGGATCGCCCTGGCCTTCGCGCGGTCCCCGACCGCTGGTTCGAGGACGGCCAGGACCGCCTCGTGGGTGGCTCCGGTGCGCTGGAGCAGGTAGGGCAGCAGCATCTCGGGATCGGCCTCGACGATCTTGCGCAGGAGCGGGTGCCCGCGCAGCGCCCTGACGCCCTCGACCACCGCCTTGACCGGATCGCGCACGTCCAGTCCCTCGACCACCCTGACCCACTCCCTGGTCATCAGGTCGCCCACCAGGCTGCGCACGTCCGGCCAGCGCCGGTAGAGGGTCATCCGGGACACCCCCGCCCGGCGGGCCACGTCGGTCAGCGTCGTGCGCCGCACGCCGTAGGCCAGCACGCACTCCCGTGCCGCGTCCAGCACGCCGTCATTGTGACGAATCGACGTCATGTGTCACAGTGTAGAGCGTGAGTGAACCCATGCTCTGGTCCGGTTGGGGCGATCCCGCCAAGGCGCGCGAGCTCCCCGAGACGGTCCGCACGCTCCTGCACGACCTGCTCGGCGTGCGCGCGCCCGCCGAGCCCGCCGCCACCCTCTCCTCGGTACGGCTGGCGCCCTCCCGCCTGCCCGAATCCGCCCTCGACGCGCTGGGCGAGATCACCGGCCCCGCGCACGTCGGCACCGGCCACGAGGACCGCGTCCGCCACGCGCGCGGCAAGTCCACGCCCGACCTGCTGCGGATGCGCGCGGGCGACGGCGCGCACGCCCCCGACGCCGTGGTCTCACCGGCCACGCACGACGAGGTGGCCGCGGTGCTGCGCGTCTGCGCCGAGGCGGGGATCGCCGTCGTCCCCTTCGGCGGCGGCACGTCGGTGGTCGGCGCCCTGACCCCGGCCGGCGACGGCTTCACCGCGGTCGTGGCACTCGACCTCGGCCGGATGGACCGCCTGGTCGCGGTGGACCCCGAGTCGATGATCGCCACGTTCGAGCCCGGCGTGCGCGCGCCCGAGGCCGAACGGCTCCTGGCCGGACATGGGCTCACGCTGGGCCACTTCCCGCAGTCCTTCGAGTACGCCACGCTCGGCGGCTTCGCCGCGGCCCGCTCCAGCGGACAGGCGTCGGCCGGATACGGGCGCTTCGACGACATGGTCGCCGGGCTGACCCTCGCCACCCCCGCCGGCACGCTGGAACTCGGCCGGGCGCCCAAGTCGGCCGCCGGGCCCGACCTGCGCCAGCTCGTCCTGGGCTCGGAGGGCGCGTTCGGCGTCATCACCTCCCTGCGGCTGCGGGTGCGGAAGGCGCCGGCGGAGACGGCGTACGAGGGCTGGCGCTTCGCCTCCTTCGCCGAAGGCTCCGCCGCCCTGCGGACCCTGGCCCAGCGGGGACCGCTGCCGACCGTGCTGCGGCTGTCCGACGAGACCGAGACCATGATCGGCCTGGCCAAGCCCGACGCGATCGGCGGCGGCGACAGCGGCTGCCTGGTCATCGCCGGGTACGAGGGCACGGACGTGCGGGCGCGGGCCGAGGCGGCGGGACAGGTGCTGGCCGGGCTCGGTGGCGTCCCGCTGGGCCCGGAGCCGGGGCGGGCGTGGGCGCACGGGCGCTTCTCCGCCCCCTACCTGCGCGACTCGCTGCTCGCCGCCGGCGCCACCGTCGAGACGCTGGAGACGGCCGGGTTCTGGGCGAACCTGCCGCGCCTCTACGACGCGGTACGGCTGTCGCTGCTCGGCTCCCTCGGCTCGCCGCTGGTCATGTGCCACATCTCGCACGTCTACGAGACCGGGGCCTCCCTGTACTTCACCGTCGTCACCGCCCAGCACGGGGACCCGGTCGAGCAGTGGGAGCGGGCCAAGGAGGCGGTCAGCGCGGCCATCGTCGAGGCGGGCGGGACGATCTCGCACCACCACGGCGTCGGACGCGACCACCGCGACGCCTACGCCAGGGAGATCGGGCCCCTCGGGGTGGAGATCCTGCGTGCGGTCAAGGACCGGCTCGACCCCGCGGGCATCATGAACCCCGGCGCCCTCATCGCCTGACGGCCACCTGGCGTCTCCCGGCGTCTACTGGCGTCTCCCGGCGTCTACTGGCGTCTACTGGCGGATCTTGTCGGCTTCCGTCATGGCCTCGGCGGCTTCGGCGTGGCGCCGCAGGGCGTTGAGTATCTCGGCGAGGACGACGAGGGAGACCACGAGCGGCGCGCCGCCCGAGGCGCGGGCCAGGCTGACCGCCTCCTCCGCGAGCGGCAGCGCCCGCGCGGGGCGGCGGCGTTTGAGCAGCATGGTGGCGGCCGTGCGTAAGGAACGGGCGAGCAGGCCGGTGTGCGCCGCCGGGTCGCGGGTGGCCAGGGCCCTGCTCATGGCCACCGCCTCCAGGGCGCTGCGTACCCCCGCCCTGCCCCACCCGGGTCTGCTCTGGGCATAGGCCAGCAACCCTTCGACGGCCTCAGCCCCCACTGTGCCGCGCTGGATCGCATCGTCGAAACCGTTACGGGCCATCCCAGCCCCCCTCGTACGGTTGACCGTTGAGCGTACACCATGCGTGTTCTCAGCGGTACGGAGAGTTCGGGGTGCGATTCCGCAAGATCGCGGCAAAGATATGGTCATGGTGGAAGTCGCGGCGGAGCGCGGAAAGCAGCAGTCGTCCCGGACATCGGAGGAAGGCGCCGGATGGCGATGCCAGCAGGTCGGCACTTATCGGGATTTGCGGCCGAACAATGACACGTTTTCCTGGCTGCATCCACGCACCTTGTGGCGTTCCCGCAACGAGATCCTGGCCGGGCTCTTCGGAGATCCGTCCGGCAAGGTACGCCAGAGGTGGATGGAGGCGCAGCACGCCCGCGGCGTCGACCCGGACCACCGGATCACGCCGCCGGTCGGCGACTCCTTCCAGTTCCTGATCCTGGGGGATCCGGGCGAGGGCGACGCCTCGCAGTACGCCGTGGTGCCGGGAATGCTCAAGGTGGGCAAGGACACGGCGTTCACCGTCATCGCCAGCGATGTCATCTATCCGACGGGTGCGGGAAACGAGTACGGGGACAAGTTCTTCCGTCCGTATCAGGCCTATGACGCGCCGATCTACGCCATTCCCGGGAACCACGACTGGTATGACGGGCTCGGCGGGTTCATGCGGGTCTTCTGTGACGCGGCCCCTTTGCGGCCCACGCCCGACCGGGGGCTGCGCGGGCTGCTGTGGCGCAAGCCGGAGAAGATCGACGAGGACCGCCTGGCCGAGGCGCGCAAGTTGCGCGGGTCGCCGAACCAGCGGTCGGTCCAGCCGGGTCCCTACTGGGTGATCGAGAGCGAGAGCCTGCTCGTGGTCGGCATCGACACCGGCATCAAGGGCGTGATCGACAAGGCTCAGGTGGAGTGGCTGCGCCGTACCTCACTCGACCCCCGCCCGAAGATCCTCGTGACCGGCAAGCCCATCTACACCCGCAACGACTACAAGCCGTCGCCGCTGGAGGGCGGGGGCACCATCGACGACATCGTCCGCGACCCGGCATACCGCTACGTCGCCGCCATCGGCGGTGACGTGCACAACTACCAGCGCTACCCCGTACGCGTCGGCGACCGCGTGATCCAGTACTTCGTCACCGGCGGCGCCGGGGCCTTCATGCACGCCACGCACACGATCAGGCGCGTGGACGTGGCCGGCGTGCACGAGGACGACTTCCGCTGCTACCCGCTGCGCGGCGACTCGCTGTCGTTCTACAGCCAGCTGTACGCGAGGCGGCTGCGCATGAAGTGGCTCTACCTCACCCCTGCCGAGGCCGCCTGCATCATGGTCGATCAGATCGGCAACACACCGGTCCGCGAACTCGACGCCACCACCGTGGTCACCCGGCGGATGCGGTGGGCGGCGCGGATCCTGGGCGCGTATCCGTGGCCGTTCCGGCTGCCGGTCGACAAGGTGTTCCACCGCTATCTGTCCGAACTGTCCGACTGGGACGAACCGCCGTTCTTCAAGCAGTTCCTCCACCTGTCGGTGACGCCCGGACAGCTGACGGTGCGCTGCTTCGCCGCGACGGGCTGCCTGCCCGCCGAGCAGGACCCGCCGCTCGAGGACGAGGTGGTCATCGGATTGTCGTAGTGACCTGGCACTCTGGGGTGCGTGTACGCGCTGATGGCGGGGGAGGCGATCCGCACCCTCCCCGAGGAGAACGGCTCCGCCGAGGCGGGGGCCGCGTTCCCGGAGCGCGTGGCGGCGGTGGAGCGCGCCCGCCCGCGGTGGGTGTGGGCCGACACGCGCGAGTCCTACCCTCCGCTGCTGTCGGCCGGGCGCCGCGTGTCGCGCTGCCACGACATCACGCTCACCGAGAATCTGCTGCTGGCCCACGAGGGCCGCTACGGCGAGGCCCGCTCGGCCGAGGCCGCCCACGCCAGGCTGCGCGGCCTGCCGGTCCCCGACGACGGCGACGGCCCCGCCGCCAGGCAGGACACCCTGTTCGAGCCCGAGCGCAGAAGGCTCGACACCGGCGAGCTCGCCGAGGTACTCGACGACCAGCTCAGGCGCATCGACGCCCTGCCGGAGCCCGGCCGCTTCCGCCTGCTGGTGGCCGCCGAGTCCGCGGGCGCGCTGGTCGCCGCCGAGATGGCCCACGACGGCATGCCGTGGCGGCGCGACGTCCACGACGCCCTGCTGACCGAGATGCTCGGCCCCCGCCCCGTCCACGGCATGCGCCCGGCCAAGCTGCAGGCGCTGGCCGACGAGGTGTCGGCGGCGTTCGGGCACGCGGTCAACCCCGACTCGGTGCAGCAGCTCGTCAAGGCGTTCAAGGGCGCCGGCCTGGCGATCAAGTCGACGCGCTCGTGGGAGATCAAGCAGCTCGACCACCCCTCGGTACGCCCGCTGCTGGCCTACAAGGAACTGGCCCGCCTCTACTCCTTCCACGGCTGGGTCTGGGCCGACCAGTGGGTCCACGACGGCCGCTTCCGCCCCGAGTACGTCGTCGGCGGCGTCGTCTCCGGCCGCTGGGCCACCAGCGGCGGCGGCGCGCTGCAGATCCCGAAGGTCATGCGCAAGGTCGTGGTGGCCGACGAGGGCTGGACGCTCGTCGTGGCCGACGCCGCCCAGTTGGAGCCGCGCGTGCTGGCCGCGATGGCGGGCGACGCCGGGCTGGCGGGGGCGGCGGGTGAGATCGATCTCTACTCGGCCCTGGCCAAGTCGTTCGGCGGCGAGCGCGACCAGGCCAAGCTCGCCATGCTCTCCGCCATGTACGGCGGCACCAGCGGCGACGCGCCCAAGCTTCTGGCCGTGATGCGCCAGCGCTTCCCGAAGGCCTACCACTTCGTCGAGGACGCGGCCAAGGCGGGGGAGGAGGGCAAGCTGGTGCGCTCGTGGCTGGGCCGTACCTCGCCGCCGCCGTCCCAGCGCTGGCGCGAGCTCGTGTCCGGCCCCGACGGCGTCCGCGCCGCCCGCGACCGCGGCCGCTTCACCCGCAACTTCGTCGTCCAGGCCACCGCGGCCGAGTGGGCGCTGGCCCTGCTCGCGGTGCTGCGCGGGCGGCTGCCCGAGGCGGCGCGCCTGGTGTTCTTCCAGCACGACGAGGTGATGGTGCACTGCCCGCTGCCGCTGGCCGAGGAGGTCATGGCCGCCGTAACCGCCTCCGCCGCCGAGGCCAGCCGCCTGCTGTTCGGTCAGACGCCGGTGCGTTTCCCCATGGAGTCGGTGGCCGTGTCCTGCTACTCCGACGCCAAGTGATCCGTGGTCAGCGGCGGGTGGTGACGTAGAGCCAGACGCCGGCGGCGGCGACCATGACGCCGACGACCAGGCCCAGGACGCCGTAGGACAGGCCGCCCACGATGGCGCCGGCGACGACGGTGCCGGTGGCACCACAGACGTTCATGATCAGGTCGGACAGTCCCTGGACGGCCGGGCGGCGGTCAAGCGGCACGGACTCGGTCACCAGCGCCGAACCCGCCACCAGCCCGCACGACCAGCCGAGACCCAGCAGGACCAGGCCGGCGGTGACCTGCCAGACGCTGTGCTGCGCGGTCCCGGCCAGCACCGCCGAGGCGAGCAGGAGCGACATGCCCAGGATGAGCACGGGCACCCGGCCCGCCTTGTCCGCCAGCCAGCCGACGACCGGCGACAGCATGTACATGCCGGCGATGTGCAGGCTGATCACCAGGCCGATGACGTCGAGGCTGGAGCCGTCGTGGTGCAGCTTCACCGGCGTCATGGACATGACCGAGACCATCGCGGTGTGGCTGATCGCGATCATCACGAGCGCGCGCCTGGCCATGGGGGTGGTGCGCAGGGTGCGCCAGCCGTTCCGCAACGCCTTGTCCTGTACGGCGGGCGTCGCGCCCGCCGCACCTGACGCACCCGGCCCGGCCCGCTCGCCGTGCCCGGTCTGCCCGTCGCGCCTGGTCCGCCCGGTCCGCCCGGTTTGCCCGGTCCGCTCGATCGAATCGGTCAGCTCGGTCGGTTCGGTCAGTGAGCGGGCCAGTTTGAGCGGGTCGGGGCGCAGGCCGGCCGCCACGACCAGCCACGCGAGCGCGAAGGCCAGGGCGGAGAAGGCGAAGGGACCGGCGTTCGCGACCAGCCCGGCGGACATGCCGACGTGGTCGGCGGGCTTGGCCAGGTTCGGGCCGGCGACGGAGCCGACGGTGGCCATCCAGACCACGAGCGACAGGTGGCGGGCGGCGTGGCCCTTGGGCGACAGGTCGGTGGCGGAGTAGCGGGCGGCCAGGTTGCCCGCGCTGCCGCCGCCCACCAGCACGAGGCCGGCGAGCAGGAGCGGCCAGGACTCGATGGTGATCGCCAGGACGGAGAGCGCGCATCCGGCGGTGGCGGCGACGTAGGCGAGCGAGAGGCCGGCGCGGCGGCCGCTCCTGGCGGCGGTTCTGGCGATGGGGAGGGCGAGCAGGGCGGCGCCGAGGACGGTGGCGGTGCCGGCCAGGCCGCTGATGACCGTGGACCCCGAGAGCTGGTCGACCACCACGGAACTCAGCGCGAGGCCGACCGCCACACCGACGCCGCCGACGATCTGGGCGATCGACAGGACGGCGAGGGTACGTCGCTGGATGCCGCGAACATCGGCGGGCGATGAAATGTCGCGCTTTGTTGGGGTATCGGTCACCGGTGAAGTGTCCCATACCACCGGAAAGCAGCTATTTACGGTCTGGGTGGGGTGGGTGTGGGGGATCGGTGGTTGACCTGCCGTGACGTCCTGATAGGCGGGTTTGTTGGGTGAGAGGTGTTGATGGGCGAGATCGGCTGATCGGGTGTCGTCTAGACGACCCGTGCCTGGGTGTGACTACAACGGGGTGACCGGGTCGTTCAGGCTGATGTGGCCGGGGGCGTCGGGGATGAGGTTGATGCCGAACCAGACCTTGCCGTCCCACTTGCGGTGCATGGACAGGGTGCGGATGGGTTCCTTGCCCTTGGTGTAGGTGCCGGGGTCGATGGTGGTCAGGACGCAGCGGTCGCAGCCCTTGGTGACGCGGAAGTCCAGGTCGCCGATGCGTACCCGCTTCCACCCGTCCTCGGCGAACGGCTTCGCCACCCCGTCCACCACCACGTTCGGGCGGAAGCGGCGCATCGGGAGGGGGTCCGGCAGATCCTCGCCGCGCTCGGCGGCGGTCTCGGCGATCCAGTCGTTCAGCTGGGCGAGCGAGGTCGTGGTGGTGAGATGCAGCGGATAGCCGTCGGCCAGGCTGACCCGGTCGTCCGGCCTGCCGTACTCGGGATTGACCGGGCGGCGGGTCGGGTCGTCGAGCCACTTCAGGCGGGCCGGGCGATCCAGCAGCGCCGACAGCCAGGCGGCCGCCTCGTCGCCGCAGTCGCGCAACTCCACGACGGTACGCCCGACCGTGACACCGGTCATCGCCGCGGCCGGCCGTACCAGGAGGGGATCGGCGTGCGGGCCGGTCAGCGTCAGCGTGCCGCCCGCGACCTCGGCCCGGCAGGCGAGCAGCATCGGGAACTGGCGCGCGGTGATCATCTCACCACGCTCGTCCACCACCAGGTACCGCCGATCGTCGGCCAGCCCCCACGGCTCCACCTCGGCGCTGCCGAGGTCATGCCCCTGGGTGGACTTGATCGGATAGACATGAAGCGCGTGCACCCACATGCCCGCACCGTACAGGCCATCGTTCCCTTCACGGTACGCACGCCGGATTGCGCGACCGAAAGCCGCGACAACCCGCCGGCAGATTCCGCCGCCCGGATCTGCGGGTGGGATCGTCGCGATCCGGGCCTGAGGACGCGGGCGTCAGGGGCGCACAGAGCGCGCGAGGGCGGTGCCGGGGTGCCCGGGGGTCAGGTGGCGGGGCGGAAGGTGTTCAGGAAGGTGTTGCGGGTTTCGGTTTGGTCGTCCCACTTGAGTTCGGGGATGGCGAAGGTGATCTTGTAGGCGGCGGCATCGTCGATGCTGACGAAGCGGGTCAGGGCGTGCATGGGGACGCCGTTCTCCAGCGCGTAGGTGTACTCCCAGTCGGCCGACTTCCAGCCGCGCCACTCCAGGGCCTGGAGCTGTACCTGGATGTAGCCCTCCACGCCGCCGTCCGCCTCCTCCTTGGACAGTTCGGCCACGCCGCCGTCCGGCTGCGGGGCCGTCTGCTGGACGGTGATCTTCATGCCCGAGTCCTTGGGGCCGGTGAACGTGGCGCCGCCGCTGGTCGTGGCGGCCTTCCACGTGCCGGGCAGGGCGGCGGTGAAGCCGGCGGCGGTGTGTTCCTTGTAGCCGTCGGGGACGGTTGCCACCGAGGGCTCCGGTGCCGTGCTCGACGACGATGACGGCGCGCCGCCGGCGGCCGTCGGCGGGGTGGGGGTGCCGCCCGAGGTCAGGAGCCAGATCGCCACCGCCGCCGCGCCAATGCCGGCCAGGGCGGTCACGATGAGACGCGGGGTGGGGCGGCCGTCGCGCATCCAGCCGGAACCGTCGTCGGCCGGGCGCCTGCGGCTCTTGGTCAGGCGTTCCGGCGCCTTCGCGTTACGGCTCCCGCCGAGGCCGCGGGACAGGTCCCTGGACTGTTCGCGCAGGTCGTCCGCGGAGGCCAGCGGCCAGGGTGCGCTGCGGACATCGCTGGTCAGCGGCAGGATCGGCTGCGGCCCCGACACACCCCCGAACGTCGGCCGCACGATCCCCGGCCCCGACGCCAACTCCAGGGAGGGCGGCCCGGCGGGCGAGGAGACGCCTCCGGACGGCGAGCGCACGTCATGCGACCCGGACAACGCGTGCGGCCCGGAGGGCGAGCGCGTGTCGTGCGGGCCGGACGGGGCGCGGAGGTCGTGGGGCCCGGAGGGCGAGCGGAGGTCGTGCGGGCCGGACCGGGAGCGCGGGTCCTGCGGGGCGAGAGGGTCATGCGGGCCGGACGGGGAGTGCGGGGCGCGGGGGTCGTGGGGGCCCGAGGGTGAGCGCAGGTCGTGGGCACCTGACGCCAAGTGGGCACCAGGCGCGGGATGGCCGCCCGATGGTGCGTGGCCGCCCGGCTGCGGATGGCCGGTCATGGGCGGGGGCGCGGCGAATGGGAGGTGCGGGAGGGGGTCCTGGGTGCCGGTGAGGGAGTCGTAGCCGCCCGCGGGGAGCGGGCCGGAGTGGCTGGTGAAGGCGTCGAAGGAGGATCCGGGCTGCTGGATCTGCTGCGTGTTGTGGCTGCCGGACGGGCTGGCGAGGCCGTCGTAGGGCATGACGTAGCCGCCGGACGGGCTCTTCAGCGGGTCGTACGGCACGCGCACCGGCCCAGAAGGCGTCTCCACGATCCGCGACGGCATCGGCCCCGACGGCGGTTCCAGCGGAGGCAGCAGCCCGACCGGCGTCGGGTCCGCACGGGTGGGCAGGCCGCTGCTCTCGGGCCCGCGCGGCGGCCGGGAGCCGTGGGCGTGCAGGACCTTCTCCAGCTGCTCGGTGACCTCGGCGGCGGCCATGCGCTCCGCGGGGTTCTTGCGCAGGAGGCCCTCGATGACGCCCAGCAGGGCTCCGGCCCGCTGCGGCCTGATCGGGTCCTGGGTCAGGACCGCGCCGAGGACGGCGATGGCGTCGGGCCCCTCGTACGGCGGGCGGCCCTCGACGGCCGCGTACAGCGTGGCGCCGAACGACCACAGGTCGGCGGCCTGGGTGATGGGCTGGCCGGACAGCCGCTCCGGCGGGATGTACGCCGGCGAGCCCATGAGCAGCCCGGTCTGGGTGATGGTGACGTCGCCCTCGATGGCGGCGATGCCGAAGTCGGTCAGGACGACCCGGTCGGAGGTCAGCAGCACGTTGCCGGGTTTGACGTCGCGGTGCAGGATTCCGGCGGCGTGCGCGTGCCGCAGCGCGTCGAGGACCCGGATGCCGATCTCGGCGGCCTGGATGACGGGCAGGGGGCCGCTCTGCCGTACGGCCTGCTCCAGCGACCACGCGCGGACCAGTTCCATGACGATCCACGGCCGCCCGTCCTCCTCCACGACGTCGTGGACGGTGACGATGCCGGGGTGGGTGAGGCGCGCGGCGGAGCGGGCCTCGCGCAGCATGCGGCGGTTGGCGACCTGGGTGCCGGAGTGGTCGAGGCCGTAGGGGAGGATCAGCTCCTTGACCGCGACGGCGCGGTCGAGCAGCACGTCATGGGCGTGCCACACCATGCCCATGCCGCCGCGCCCCACCGGCGACATCAGGCGATAGCGCCGGCCGATCAGTCGGCCCTGGCTCTGCGGAACGCCCTCGGCGCCTGGCCCGCTGAGCACGCGGTCGGCTGACATCTCCCGCCCCCATCTCCAGCCTCATCGGTAACACGATACTTCTAGATTATGAGGTTCGACACGATATAGGCAGTTGATTGACGAACGGAAGTTGAACGCTGATATATCGTGCAAAAGTGCTGTCTGACCTGCACAAACGTGGTATTTGAATGGATCACTTACTGAATTGCGGCCCGCTTGGTCAATGCCGCCAGAGCTTTGGTGAACGCCTCGGCCGGAGGGCTCACCAGCCCCGCGCCGACCTGCCCCGTCCCCGCCACGCGGCCCGCGATCCCGGTGTTGACCACCGGCAGCACACCGGTCCTCGCCACGAGCGTGACGTCGATGCCCACCGGCGTCCCGCGGAACCCCAGACCCGGGATCTGGTAGGCGGGATGCTCGGCCAGCGTGATCTCGTACATGGACCGGGTGGCCGCCACCGCGTCCCCCACCTCGCCGCCGACGAAGCGCACGATCGCCGGGGCCGCCGCCATCGCGAAGCCGCCCAGCCCCGCCGTCTCGGTGATCGTCGAGTCGCCGATGTCCGGGTTGGCGTCGGCAGGGCCGTACGCGCCGAGATAGAGGCCGTCGGGCACCCCAGCAGGACCCGTGAACCACCGCGAGCCCAGCCCCGAGACCTGCACCCCGAAGTCGGTGCCGTTGCGCGCCATCGCCACCACCAGCGACGAGCCGGGGATGTCGCGCGCCGCGTCCGTGCTCGCCTTGGCGGCGGCCATCCCCGCGTTGAGGAAGAAGTGGTCGTTGCCGCCGGCGAAGCGCAGCACCTCGGCCGCCGTGCCCGGGGCCGCCTCGACCAGGGCCGGGGCCAGCTCGCGCAGCAGCAGGGACGTGGCGGCGCGGTTGCGGTTGTGCAGCTCGTCGCCCATCTGCAGCGCCTGCGCGATCAGCGCGCCCAGGTCGATCGGCCCGCTCACCCGCAGCGCCGCCGCCAGCGCCGGGCCCAGCACCGCGTCCATCCAGCGCAGCCGGTCGAGCACCTCGGGCCCGTAGGCGCCATAGCGCAGGACCTTGCCCAGGCCCTCGTTGAGCGAGCAGTACGCGGCGCCGCCGTGCTCCTCGTCGCGTACCTCGAACATCCACATCGACGGGCCGACCACGCCCGCCATCGGGCCGACCGCGCGGTGGTGGTGGCAGGGTTCGAGCGCGATCCGGCCGTCGGCCAGCAGCCCGGCGGCCTCGCGTTCGTCGGCCGCCCAGCCCTCCAGCAGCGTCGCGCCGATCAGGGCGCCGCGCATCGGCCCCGACGCCCGCTCCCAGGTGATGGGCGGTCCGGCGTGCAAGAACGTCCGCGCCGGGAGGTCGAGCGCCTCGGCGGCCCGCCGTACCCCGGCCAGGTGGGGGCGCGCGGTGGTCAGGCGGCGCACGGCCCGCTCGTTGGCGGCGGCGCGGCGCGGATCGGCCAGCACCCGCGTCAGCGCGTCAGCGGTGCCGGGCAGCGGCGGCCGCCACGCGACGGCGGTCCGCGGCACCGCCTGCGCGTCCAGGGCCTCGCCCAGAAGCTCGGCGCCGACCGTGATCACCCGTGGCGGGCCGGACAGAAGGCTCACAGCAGGCTCCTGGCGTGCCGGGCGGCTTGGGCGTTGGAGGTGAAGACGGCGGCGCCGGCCTCGCGGAAGGCGGCGGCCTGCCTGCGCAGGTCCTGCGGGTCGCCCTCGCTGCCGATCAGCGCCACGACGACCGTGGCGGGGCAGCGGGCGACCGCGTGCGCGTACGAGGCGGCGGGATCGGGGTCGGCCCCGTGGCCGAGCACGACGTCCATCAGCACCACGTCCCCCTCCGCGACCGCGGCCAGCGCCTCCAGCCGCAGCGTCGGGTCGATCATCGGGTGCGGCCGGCCGCGCGTGTAGGCGTCGTCGCCGTAGTCGACGAACTCGCCGGCCCCCGCCACGCCCTTGGCCTCGGCGCAGAGCGTCCCGCCCGAGTAGATGCCGCGCAGCGTGCCGGTGGCCGTCCTGCCCGCCCACGCGGGCCAGGCGGGCCACTCGGGCACGGCCCGCCCCAGTTCCTTGAGGACGCGCTCGGCCGTGGCCGTCAGATCCGCCGACGCCTCCACGAACCTCTTCGCCGGTACGGCCGGCCGTACCGCGGGCTGCTTGGACACCAGCACGATCAGCTCGGTGGCAGGATCCTCGTCCAGCATCGCGAGCGCCCGGTTGGCCGAGCGTCCGCCGACCTCCGGCGACAGATCCCGCCCGCCGACGCCCAGCACGTGGCTGACGCCGACCCCGGCCAGGTCCAGCAGGCACGCCAGTTGCTGCGCGCCGGTGCCGGAGGCGGCCACGATGCCCACGGGACCGGGCCGCAGGACGTTGGCGAAGCCCAGGCCCACCCCGGCGATCACCGCGGTGCCGCAGTCGGGCCCCATGACCAGCACGCCCTTGTCCGCGGCCAGGTCCTTCAGCGCGATCTCCTGCTCCAGGGGCACGCCGTCGCTGAACACCATGACCGGCAGCCCCGCCTCGACGGCGTCCACCGCCTCCGCGAACGCGTGCTCGCCCGGCACCGACACCAGCACCACCCCGGCCTCGGTACGGCGGGCGGCCGACCGGGTGGTGAGCGGCGGCTGGTCGCTGTCGGCGGCGGCGACGGGGGCGTGCGCGGACAGGAGCGCGTCGAGTTCGGCGTGGGCGGCCACCGCGCGCTCGCCCCTGACCGCGACCAGCAGGTCGGCCGGGTCGGCCGCGGGCAGCACGAAGCCCAGGTCGCGGGCCAGATCGAGGTTGAGCGGCGTGGCCATGGCGACCACGGCCACCTCCACGCCGTCGAGATCGGACAGGGTCTTGCTGATCCGCATCAGCGTGACGGAGTCGCGGTAGACGCCCTTGCGCAGGACCACCTCGTCCGTGCTCACCTGGCACCCGCCAGCGCGGGCGGCACCGGGTCGGCGGCCAGCGCGCGGACTGCCGCCAGCCCGATCCCGACGCCCTGGGCCAGATCGGCGCCCGAGGTGTGGCCCAGGCGGCACAGCCTGGACACGGCCGGTTCCAGAGCGCCGCGGCCGGTCAGCGCCCGCAGGACCCCGGTCACCTCCGGGCACGACTCGCCGCGCGCGGCGCAGTGCAGGAGCGTCGCGGACAGCGGCGTGGTCCTGGTGCCGGCGTCGTAGGTCACGGTCGCGGCCAGCCAGTCGGCCAGCCAGACCGCCCGCTCCACCCCGGCGGACCTCCCCAGGTGGCGCAGGGTCACCAGCAGCCCGGCCAGGACGTCGTCGCCGCTCGGGGTGAGTCCGGGGCCGAGGCCTATGAGCTGCTCGGCGGCGGTCACGACGCCGAGCAGCCAGCCGCGGGCGCAGGACTCGGCCAGCAGTTCGATCGCCTGGTGCCCGGCCAGGCCGGGTGCCGGGCGGGCCGGATCTGCCGGGCGGGCCGGATCTGCCGGGCGGGCCGGATCAAGGGATACGGCCAGCCGTACCGGATCGACGGGGGCGAGCGGCGGGGCGGGGTCCCACCAGCGGCGGGCGCGCAGGCTGAGGCGGCCGAGCTCGATCGTCCCCTCGCCCACCGACGCGTCGTCACCCACCGTGACGTGCGGCAGATCGGCGGCGAGCAGGACCGAGTTGGGCAGGCGGGTCGCCTCGCCGGTGATGATCGCGATCACCGACGGTTCCAGATCGGTCCTGACCTCCAAGTAGATGCCGGCCGGGAAAGCGGCGAGCACGCGGGCGCGGCGTCGCGGCGACTCCAGGACCGGGCGCACGGCGGCGCTGGCCGCACCGGTCACGTGGGTGCGGGCACGCCTGGGATGTGTACTGACCGTCACCGGGCCTCCCTTCCGACCTTGGACCTGACCGTAGAACGGCCCCACGACACCCCGTACGGAGAAATTTGCCAACAGTGACGGAGAAGGTTGGCTCTTCCTGACAGACCGCTTCTGGGGTCACAATCACCACATGGAGCCCCCCGTTCGCCTGGCCAGCACGGGCACGATCATCCACGGCGTCTCCGTCGGGGAGGTGCTGGGCGTCTCGACCCTCGCCGACGCCCGCCTGATCGCCGGGGAGAGCGGGCTCGGCCGCATCGTCCAGCGCCTCAACGTCATGGAGGTGCCCGACATCCTGGCCTGGGTGAAGCCGCACGAACTGCTGCTCACCACCGGCTACCCGCTGCGCAACACGCCGCAGTCGCTCGGCCGGCTCGTCGCCGACCTCGACGAGCGCGGGCTGGCCGCGCTGGCCATCAAACTCGGGCGCTACGTGGACGAACTGCCCGGGGAGATGGTCGAGCAGGCCGACCGGCTGGGGTTCCCGCTGATCATCCTGCCGAACGACGTCGGCTTCGACGACATCCTCAACCAGGTGCTCACCGACATCCTCAACCGGCAGGCCGCCGTGCTCGCCCGCGCCGAGGAGGCGCACCGGGCGCTGGTGCAGGTCGTGCTGGCCGGCGGCGGGCTCAACGAGGTGACCGCCGAGGTGGCCGCGCTGCTCGACGTCGCCGTGGCCGCCGTCGACGGCAGCGGGCGGGTGCTCGCCGCCGCCGGGCCCTCCGACCACGTGGCGGCCTTACGCGAGTCGATCGCGCGCGAAGGGCCGCCGGCTCCGGCGCCCGTCGACCTCCCCGGTACGGCCGGCCGTACCCTGGCCTCGGTCCCCGTGGTCGCCGGCGGACACCACCACGGCCGGATCATCGCCTACAGCCCGACCGGCGCGATCCGCGACAGCGACATCGGCATACTCGAACGCACCGCCACCGTCGCCGCCCTGGTCGTCACCCGGCAGGAGGCGGTCAACGCGGTCGAGAGCAAGTACCGCGCCGACTTCCTGCGCGACGTCCTCACCGGCCGGGCCGGCGGCGCCGAACGCATCAGCGCGCGGGCCCGCGCCTTCGGCTGGGACCTGGAGCGGCCCGTGACCGTCCTGGTGGCCGAGCTGGACCCCGACGGCGACGAGCGCAGCGCCCAGGACCGCATGGTCAACGGCTGGACCGCCGCCGTGCGCAGGCACGACCCGCGCGGCGCCGTCGCCGGCTTCTCCCACGAGGTCGTCGCGGTCGTGGACGCCGCCCTGGACGCCTCCCGCGTGGCCAAGGACGCCGCCGCGGCCCTGGCCGACGCCCTTCCCGCCACGTTCTCGACCGGGACCTCCCGCCGCTGCACCGCCCCCGCGACCCTGCCCGAGGCCTACTCCCAGGCGCTGAAGGCGGCCAGGGTCGGCCGCCAGCTCCACGGCCCCGGCGCGGTCGCCCAGTTCGACCAGCTCGGCGTGTACCGGCTGCTGTCGCTGGTCAACGACACCGACGAACTGCACGCCTTCGTCCGCGAGACCCTGGGCCCGCTGGCCGGCGACGACGACGCGGAGAACGGTGACCTGCGGCGTACCCTCCAGGTCCTGCTGGAGACGAACCTCAACGTCGCCGAGACCGCGCGCAGGCTGCACTTCCACTACAACACCCTGCGCTACCGCATCGGGAAGCTGGAGCGCATGCTCGGCAACTTCACCGAGGACCACCACCTGCGTCTCAACCTCACGCTGGCCCTGCACGTCCTGCGCATGCGGGGCATCTAAGCTGGGCCGTTGTGGACCTGGACTTCGAGCTGAACTCTGACTTCATCCCGCTGTGCGACCTGCTGAAATATTGCGGCGTCACCGAGACGGGCGGCATGGCCAAACACCTGATCGCGGAGGGGATGGTCTACGTCGACGGGGAGGTCGAGCTCCGCAAGACCCGCAAGATCCGCTCCGGCCAGGTGGTCGCCGGAGACGGCTTCACCATTCACGTGGCCTGACGACCACGCGTGTCACTCCTGCCTCTATTGTGCTCTCCGACATCAAATAGGAGACATCTCCGCTGGTGAGAGGCGAGGGCAGGCAAGATGGCGTTCGGGTGGAAGCTGCACGGCGACGGGAAGCGGCTCGCGCCGGGTGAGGTGGTCAAGCCGGACGAGCGGCTCACCTGGCCCAGGATGATCGGGTTCGGCGCCCAGCACGTGATCGCCATGTTCGGCGCCACGTTCGTGTTCCCGCTGGTCATGGGGCTGGACGCGAACCTGGCCGTGATGATGTCCGGCGTCGCGACGATCCTGTTCCTGCTGATCGTGCAGGGGAAGGTGCCCAGCTACGTCGGCTCCAGCGCCTCGTTCGTGGGCGCGGTGGTCGCCATCAGGGCCGCGGGCGGCGACAGCGCCACGGTGACCGGGTCGCTGCTCGCGGTCGGGGTGGTGCTGGCGCTGGCGGGCCTGGCCATCCATCTGCTCGGGGTCCAGGTCATCCACCGGATCTTCCCGCCGGTCGTGACCGGGGGCGTGGTCATGCTGATCGGGTTCGGCATGGCGTACGTGGCGGCGGACGTCTACTGGCCCCAGGACCCCTGGGTCGCCCTGCTGACCATGGCGGCCTCGTTCGTGTTCATCGGGGTCCTGCGCGGGTTCCTCGGCCGGATCGGGGTGCTGCTCGGCCTGGTGTTCGGGTTCATGCTGTCGTGGGCCTGGGACCTGATCGGCGGGCCGATCACCGCGCCCGGCGGCGACGGGAAGGTGAGCGAGCACCTGCGCGTCAACCTGGACGCCGTCGCCCAGGCCGACTGGATCGGGCTGCCCAAGCTGCACGGGCCGGTCTTCGAGGTCTCCGCCGTCCTGGTCTGCCTCCCGGTGGTGATCGCGCTCATCGCGGAGAACGTCGGCCACGTCAAGGCCGTCGGCGAGATGACCGGCGCGGACGTCGACAGGTACATGGGCCGGGCGGTCATGGCCGACGGCGTCGGCACCGTCGTCGCCACCTCCGTCGGCGGCTCGGCCACCACCACGTACGCCGAGAACATCGGCGTCATGGCCGCCACCCGCGTCTACTCCACCGCCGCGTACTACATCGCCGCGGTGATCGCGATCCTGTTCGGCCTGTGCCCGAAGTTCGGCGCGCTGATCGCCGCCACGCCCGGCGGCGTGCTGGGCGGCGTCACCACGATCCTCTACGGCATGATCGGCCTGCTCGGAGCCAAGATCTGGATCGAGAACAAGGTGAACCTGGCAGAGCCGGCCAACATGGTCCCGGTCGGCGCCGGGATCATCTGCGCGATCGGCCCGGTCGCCTTCCCGATCACCTCGACCTTCTCGCTCGGCGGCATCACGCTCGGCACGATCGTCCTTCTGGTGGGATATCACGTGCTCAGGGCGGTGCGCCGGTAAGGGCGCCTCTGGTCATCGGCCCAGCTTTGGCAGATCATGACGGTGTAGGACAGTGACATCGGGCCTAATGTGCCCGACAAGCGAGGAACCGCCGCGGAGGAGCCTGCGGGGCGGCCACCGAACCGACGGCCCGGTAGAAAAGGGGCTCTCATGGTTTTGGGTTGGACCAAACACGGCGACGGAAAACACCTGGCTCCCGGCGAGGTCGTCAGGCCCGACGAGCGCCTGACCTGGCCGAGAATGGTCGGGTTCGGCGCCCAGCACGTGATCGCGATGTTCGGCGCGACCTTCGTCTTCCCACTCGTGATGGGCCTGGATCCGAACGTGGCCATCATGATGTCCGGGATCGCCACGATCCTCTTCCTGCTGATCGTGAAGGGGAAGGTGCCCAGCTACCTGGGCACCAGCGCCTCCTTCGTCGGCGGCGTGATCGCCATCAGGGCGCTCATGGGCGGCGACACCCCGGCGGCCGACGCCATCGTCACCGGCGCGATCCTGGTGGCGGGGATCGTGCTGGCCCTCGCGGGGCTGGCCATCCACTTCCTCGGCGTCCAGGTCATCCACCGGATCTTCCCGCCGGTGGTGACCGGCGCGGTCGTCATGCTCATCGGGTTCGGGCTGGCGTTCGTCGTGGCCGACGTCTACTGGCCGCAGGACCAGTGGATGGCCCTGATCACGATGGTGATCACGTTCGTGGTGATCGTGGCGTTCAAGGGGTTCATCGGCCGGATCGGCATCCTGGTCGGCCTGGTCGCCGGATTCCTGCTGTCGTGGGGCTTCGACAAGGTCTTCGGGAACATCACCGCGTTCAACGCCGCCACCGGCAAGGTCGACACACACCCGCGGGTCAACCTCTCCTCCGTCGCCCAGGCCGACTGGATCGGGCTGCCGAGCTTCCACGGGCCCGACATCAGGTTCGGCGCGGTCCTGCTCGTCCTGCCCGCCGTCATCGCGCTGATCGCGGAGAACATCGGCCACGTCAAGGCCGTCGGCGAGATGACCAAGACCGACGTCGACCCGTACGTGGGCCGCGCCGTCGCCGCCGACGGCATCGGCACCGTCGTGACCAGCGCCGTGGGCGGCTCGCCCACCACCACCTACGCCGAGAACATCGGCGTCATGGCCGCCACCCGCGTCTACTCCACCGCCGCCTACTACATCGCCGGCGTCATCGCGATCCTGTTCGGCCTGTGCCCGAAGTTCGGCGCCCTGGTCGCCGCCACGCCGGGCGGCGTGCTGGGCGGGGTCACGGTCATCCTCTATGGGATGATCGGCCTGCTCGGAGCCAAGATCTGGGTGGAGAACAGAGTGGACTTCGCCGACCCCGTGAACATGGTGCCCATCGGCGCCGGCATCATCCTGGCGATCGGCCCGGTGGAGCAGATCATCACCGAGGAGTTCCGGCTGCAGGGCATCGCGTTCGGCACCATCGTCGTGGTCGGCGGCTACCACCTGCTGAGATGGATCGCCGGCCGGCCCGCCGAGATCAGGGAGACCGCCGGGTGAAGCCCGCCCCGTTCGAGTACCACGCGCCCCGCGAGGTGGAGGCGGCCCTCGACGCCCTGGCCGAGGCCGGGGCCGAGGGCAAGGTGCTCGCCGGCGGCCAGAGCCTGATCCCCATGCTCAACATGCGCCTGGCCGCCCCGGCGCACCTCGTCGACATCAACCGGGTCGGCGCGCTGGCCGCCGTCGAGACCTCCGCGCGCGGGGTGCGGGTGGGCGCGCTGGCCAGGCACGCGCAGATCCACCGCTCCGGGCCGGTCGCCGCGGTCCAGCCGCTGCTGCGGCAGGCCCTCGGGCTGGTCGCGCACCCCGCCATCCGCAGCCGCGGCACCGTCGTGGGCAGCCTCGTGCACGCCGACCCGGCCGCGGAACTGCCCGCCGTCCTCGTGCTTCTGGAAGGTTCGGTACGGCTGGCCGCCCGCGGCGCCGAGCGCGAGGTGGCGGCGCGGGACTTCTTCACCGGCCCGATGGAGTCCGCGATCCGGCCCGGCGAACTGGCCGTGTCCGCGTTCTTCCCGGCCCTGGGCGAGCGCTCCGGCACCGCCTTCGTGGAGGTGGCCCGCAGGCACGGCGACTACGCGCTGGCCGGGGTGTGCGCGCTGGTCGTCCTGGACGAGGATCTGCGGGTGTCGGTGGCACGGGTGGCGTGCATCGGGGTCGGCCCGGTGCCGCTCGTGGTGGACGTGGCCCAGGACCGCGGGCACGGCGCCGACTGGGTTTCCGCGGCGCGGGCCGTACAGGAAAGGGCTGAGCCGGAGGCGGACATCCACGCGACGGCCGAGTACCGGCGGCATCTGCTGGGGGTTCTGGCCGAGCGGGCGCTGCGCGCGGCCGCCCGCACCGCGGGCAGTGACGACGGCGAGAGGGAGAGCGGTTGAGCGGGCACGAGATCATGCTCGTCGTGAACGGGGTGGCGCGGCGGGTGAGCGTTCCGGCGCGGCGGCTGCTGTCGGACTGCCTGCGCCACGACCTCGGGCTGACCGGGACGCACGTCGGGTGCGAGCACGGCGTGTGCGGGTGCTGCACGGTGCTGCTGGACGGGGAGCCGGTGCGGTCCTGCCTGACGTTCGCGGTCACGGTGGACGGGCAGGAGATCACGACGGTCGAGGGGCTGGCCGGGCCGGACGGGATGTCGGCGGTGCAGCGGGCGTTCGCGGAGTGCCATGGGCTGCAGTGCGGGTTCTGCACGCCCGGGTTCCTGTGCACGGTGACGGCGCTGCTCAGGGAGAACCCGGCCCCGACCGAGGAGGAAGTGCTCGAAGGGGTGTCGGGCAACCTGTGCCGGTGCACCGGGTACCAGAACATCGTCAAAGCCGTGCACAGGGCGGCGGAGCTGATGACGGAGGAGTCGTGAGCACGCGGTTGTTCGGCGAGCCGGTTCAGCGGGTGGAGGACGAGCGCCTGCTGACCGGTCAGGGACGCTACCTGGACGATCTGGGGCGCGAGGCGCTGGCCGCCGCGTTCGTCCGCTCGCCGCACGCGCACGCCCGCATCCGCGACATCGACGTCACCGCGGCCCTCGACGTCGAGGGCCTGGTCGCCATCTACACCTGGGAGGACCTGCCACCCGGGGTGGCCGAGCCCCTGCCCCTGCTCATCCCGCACCCGGCCCTCACCCACGGCCGCACCGCCCACCCCCTGGCCAGGGAGACCGTCCGGCACGTCGGCGAGCCCGTCGTCATGGTCGTGGCCGCCGACCGCTACCTGGCCGAGGACGTCTGCGCGCTGATCGAGGTCGACTACGAGCCGCTCAAGCCGGTCGTCGGCCTGGAGGAGGCGGCGCAGGGATCGCGGCTCGTCCACGAGGACGTGCCCGCCAACCTGGGCGCCCACCTCGTCCAGGAGGTCGCCTCGACCGGCGGCGCGAGCGCCAGGGAGTGCATCGAGACCTCGCCGCACACGCTCGCGTTCCGCCTGGACATCGAGCGCAGCGCCAGCATGCCGCTGGAGGGCCGCGGCGTGTACGCCCGCTGGGACGGCCGCGACCTGCGCGTCTACTCCAGCACCCAGACCTCCACCAGCGTCCGGATGGCGATCGCCGCGAAGCTCGGGCTGCCGCTGCCCCACGTCGAGGTGATCGCGCCCGACGTGGGCGGCGGGTTCGGCGTCAAGATCGTGCACCCGTGGCCGGAGGAGGTGCTGGTGCCGTGGGCGGCCATGACGCTGGGGCGCGAGGTCAAGTGGGCAGAGGACCGGCGCGAGCACTTCGTCGCCAGCGCGCATGAGCGGGCGCAGGTGCAGTACGTACGGGTCGGGTTCGACGACGCCGGGCGGGTGCTGGGGCTGGAGGTGACGATCCTGCACGACCACGGCGCCTACACGCCTTACGGGATCATCGTGCCAATCGTCACGTCCACGCAGTTGCTCGGGCCGTACAAGATCGGGTCGTACCGGGTGGAGTTCAGCTCCATCTACACCAATACCGTGCAGGTCACGCCGTACCGGGGCGCGGGGCGGCCGCAGGCCGTCTTCTGCATGGAACGGACGATGGACAAGATCGCCCAACATCTCGGCGTGGACCGGGCCGACGTGCGCGCGGCCAACTTCATCGGGCCGTCGGAGTTTCCCTACGACCAGCGCATGACCTTTCAGGACGGGCGGCCGCTCGTCTACGACAGCGGGAACTATCCCGAGATGCTGCGCATGATCAAGGAGCTGATCGGGTGGGACTCCTTCGAGCGTTCGCCGAACAGGGGGATCGGGCTCGCCTGTTACGTCGAGGGGACCGGGGTGGGGCCGTACGAGGGCGGGCATGTGCAGATCACCTCGGACGGGCGGGTGCACGTCTCCACCGGGCTGACCTCACAGGGGCAGGGGCACGAGACCGTGTTCGCGCAGATCGCGGCCAGCGAGCTGGGGGTGCCGCTCTCGCGGGTCTCCGTCGTGACCGGGGACACGCGCCGGTTCGGGTACGCCGTGGGCACCTTCGCCTCCCGGGCCGCCGTGGTCAGCGGCAATGCCATCGCTCTGGCCTGCAGGAAGGTGCGGGAGAAGGCGTTGCGGATCGCGGCGGAGGCGCTGGAGGCCGATCCGGCCGACCTTGACATCGCCGATGGGCTGGTGCACGTGGTCGGCTCGCCGTCCGCGTCTATTCCGCTGTCCACCGTGGCGGTGCTGTCCAATCCGCTGCGGTACTCCTTTGACGCCGAGACCGCGAAGGCCACGCAGTTCTCCACCGCTGCTCCTACGGATCGGCCGCCTGTGGCCGATGGGGAGGAGCCTGGGCTGGAGGGGCGGGGGTTCTATTCGCCCATCCGGTCCACCTTCGCCGCCGGGATGCACGCGGCGATCGTGGAGACCGATCCTGACACGGCGGAGATTCGGATCTTGCGGTATGCGGTGGTGCACGACTGCGGGCGGCTGGTCAATCCGATGATCGTTGAGGGGCAGGTGCATGGTGGGGTGGCTCAGGGGATCGGGGGTGCGCTTTATGAGCGGATGGCTTATGACGCGGACGGGCAGCTGCTCAACGCCTCGTTCATGGACTTTCTGATGCCTTATGCGAGTGAGATTCCGCGGATCGAGACGGCACATCTGGAGACGCCTTCGCCGTTGAACCCCCTGGGGATCAAGGGGGCGGGGGAGGCTGGGGTGATTCCGGTGTCGGCGGTGATCGCTTCGGCTGTGGAGGATGCTGAGGGGTTCGACATCGATCGGATGCCTATCTCGCCGTCTGACCTTTACCATTTGCGGGCACGCTAGGTTCGCGCTTCTTGCGCCGTTTGCCCCTGCTTGGGCGGCCGCTTTCCAGGCCGTAAGGCCCTAACTCGGCGGCCGCTTCTTGGGTTGTTAGCCCCTGCTCGGCCGTCCGGTTCGAGGCCGATAGGCTCCTGCGGCATGCGTGTTGATCTCGCCTGGCGTGGGCTGACTTCTGTGCCGGATCCTTCCGGGGCTTCTGTGTTGTTGCTGGATGGTAACCGGTTGGCGGATGTTCCGGATTTTTCGGGATATAGCGGGTTGCGGGAGTTGCATCTTGACGGAAATTTGCTGACTCGGGTGCCTTGTTGCCCGCCGTACCTTGAAGTGCTTTTCCTGTACGGCAACGCCATCACCGCCCTCCCCGAAAGGCTGCCCGGCGGCCTCAGGCACCTGGCGGTCGGCGGGAACCGGCTCACCTCCGTCCCCGACACGCTGTGGGAGCTGACCGGCCTGGAGACGCTCAACCTGGCCGAGAACGCGCTCACCGAGATCTCCCCGGCGATCGGCGGGCTACGCTCGCTGCGCATGCTCGACCTCGGTCACAACCAGCTCGCCACCGTCCCCGCCACGATCGGCGACCTCCCCCTGACCGACTACCTGTACCTCAGCGACAACGGCCTTGCCCAGGTACCGGCGGCACTGGGCAGGCTGGACCGCCTGGCGTACCTCAACCTGACCGACAACCGCCTGGAGTCGCTGCCCGCCTCCCTCGGGGACATGGCCGGGCTGGTGGAGCTGCGCCTGTACAACAACCGGCTGGAAACCCTGCCCGCCTCGCTCGCCCGCCTGGGCAGGTTGCGAGAACTGCACCTTCGCGGGAACCGGCTGCGCGAACTGCCCCCTCTGCCACCGGGGCTGATCCACCTCGACCTGCGGGACAACCTGCTGTCCCGGGTGCCCGCTCTGCCCTCCGGACTGGTCGAACTCGACCTGCGCAACAACCGGCTGCGTACCCTGCCCGATGAGCTGCCGCTGGGGCTGCGGAAACTGGACCTGCGCTGGAACAAGCTGGAAGGCGACCCCCCGGTACTCGACCGCCTCCGGTCATCCGGATGCACAGTGCTCCGCTAACCTCTCCCACCCTCCCGCCCCCACCACTCGCGCCCCCGCGGCCCGCGCGCCCTTCGCGCCGCGCACCCCCTGCCCCGCGCCCCTTTGCGCTCCCGCGCCCCACGCTCGCTCACACGCGCGCCCACGCCCGCCGCCCCGCGCCCCCGCTCGCGGTCCCTCGCGCTCGCTTCCGCGTCCCCTTCGCGGCAGCGCGCACTCGCGCCCCGCACTCGCGCCCACGCCCTCCCGGGCTCCGCACTCGCCCTCCCGCGCCCCACACTCGCGCACACGCGCGCTCGCCTCCGCCCTCGCGCCCCGCACTCGGGCGCCCGCGCTGCCGCGCCCCGCGTCTTGTGGGCCCTGCGCCTTGAGGTTGGTCTCGTGGTCTCGGCGATCTTGGGGTGAACTCTTGGGTCAGGGGGTGCGTATCTTCGCGCATGACGACATTTACGCGGCTGACCATCTGCGGGATCGCCGTCGCGCTGGCCGCGGCCTGCTCGCCGGGTGATGGGTCCGGGGGCGGTTACGTGGCCGCCGCCCAGAACCCGCAGCCCGTGGCGCTCACCGTCGAGGAGCTCGCCGCCAAGGTCGACTGCCGGCCGAAGATCCAGATCGATGCCACCGAACTCCGGCAGGGCCACTGCAAGACGGGTGACGGCGAGTTCTTCCTCACGACGTTCGCCACCCAGGCGGGCAAGGACGCCTGGATGGACACCGCGCCCGAGTACAACCCGCACCTGGTCGGCCACCTGTGGACCGCGCTGTCCACCCGCAAGGTGCTCGACCGGATCAGGAAGCGGCTCGGCGGTGACCTCCATCTCAAGGATCACCGCACGCAGACGCCCACGCCGTCCTCCTGACCGGTCTGTCGCCCCCACGGACGACCGCCGGGCCGGTGTGGCGGCACCGGTCCGGCGGTGGCTCACCAGTGCCGGGCGACCAGAAGGTACTGGCCCAGCACCTGGCCCGGGGTGGCGATCCGGTCAAGGAACATGAGGCTGTCCATCCGGCAGTTGCAGGGGTTGCCTTCGCGGTTGTTCTGCGGGTAGCTGCCTCCGATCTTGATGCCGCGCGGGTCGGTGGGTGAGGCGAGGTCGGGTTCGGGCGGGCCGTCGATCGTCCACGGGTCGCCGGTCAGCGTGTAGAAGCCGGAGAGCGGGCGGCCGTTCTTGTACAGGCGCATGGTCGCGGTGTCGTAGTCGAACGTGGCCGCCAGGAACACCCACTCGCCCGGCGGCAGAATCTCCTGCCATGGCCGGTCTGCCGCGAATGTCTGCGAGCTGCTGCCGTCCACGCGCCGCCCGAGCGCCACGACCCGCATCTCGCCGTTGACCGTGATCAGCTCCAGCAGGGCGCGAACGTCGTGCCCCTGCGAGTTGCCGCTCAGCACCCCGGCCAGGCCGATCGCGCCGTAGAAGTCGTCCGGGTTGGCGGAGTTGGAGTTCGGGCTGGGGTTCTGGCCGGTCATCTTGAACCAGCCCATGATGGTGGCGCCCCGGACGGCGTTGAAGGCGTTCAGCGTGGGCACGCCGGTGGGGGAGTAGACGCCCGCCTTCCAGTCGTCGCTGCTCGCCGTCGTGGGGCTGACCTGCCGCACCTGCACCGAGGTACGGCTGCCGCGGTGCGCGCCGTCCCGCACCCGCATGCCGGCTCCGCCGTTGACCAGGGTGATGCCGGTGCCGGAACGTCCCCGGTCCTGTTCGATGGCCGGGGTGGCGGGGTCGGGGTGCTCGAAGTCGTAGTGGGCCACCAGGTCGCGCCGCAGGCTGGGCAGCACAGTGGGCCACCCCCATCCCTTCCCGGTTGCCTCTGCCCGCGCCGCCTCGACCTCGGTTCTGGCCGCTTCGACCTCATCCGTGACCGGCGCCGGCTCGGCCTCGGGGCTGCCCGCCGCCTCTCGCGTGCCCGTCCCGGTCCCGGAGACTGCCTCGGTCGCCGGAACCGTCCCGGGCGCTGCCGGGTTTCCCGCCGCACCGGACGACGCTGTGGCGGTAGCCGTACCGGCGAGAGGGGTGGTCAGGGCGGCGGTGAGGAGGAGGGTCGTGAGGGCGGACAGATGCCGAAATCTCATGACGGGAACTCCCAGCGCGCGCCCGTGACCTTCCAGATCTTGCCGTTCGCCTTGGACAGCACGTACAGCTCGCCGTGGCCGTCGCGGCCGAAGCGCAGGTCGACGCGGTTGCTGCCGGCCAGGTTCTTCATCGTCACCAGCTGGCCGGTGGCGGCGTCGCGGAGCTTGGGCTCGTACATGACCGCGCGGTCCTTGCCCCGGCGCATCTTCGAGGCGTGGGTGAACCAGATCCGCCCGTCCACGATGTCACCGAACACGTACTTTCCGTACAGGAACGGCAGCCGCCAGCCGCGGTAGACCATCCCGCCGACCACCGCGTGCCCGCTGTCGGCCGTGCAGGAGTGGCCGGGCGGCGGGTCGTGGTCGTATGCGGCGACCGGGTAGGTATAGCCGTATTGGGCGTCGTCCGCGGGCAAGGTGTACAGGTTGCAGCGGTCTTCCCTCTTGAAGACGAATGACCCTTCGCGCACGCTCCAGCCAAAGTTGTCACCCGCGCGCACATCGTAGATCGCCTCGATCTCGTGCTCGCCGATGTGGCCGAGGAACAGGCGGTTCGATCCGGCCGGGTCCCAGGAGAAGCGGTGCGGGTCGCGCATGCCGTACGCGTAGATCTCACCGAGCGCGCCCGGCCGGGTGACGAATGGGTTGCCGGCCGGGATGCCGTATTTGCCGTTCGCGCTGTTCGTACCGGTGGGGTCGATGCGCAGGATCTTGCCCTGCGGTATGCCCAGATCCTGTGGGTTCGTGGTGGTCACGCCGCGCCCGCCGTCGCCGGCGGCCACGTACAGCAGGCCGTAGTCGGGGTCGCGGCGGCCGGCCGTGGGGTTGAAGTCGATCTGCTGGATGCCGTGGATGTTGCTGCCGAACCCGAGGCGCAGGATCTCGCGGCGGGTGCCCTGGAAGGTGCCGGCCTTGGGGTCGGTGGCCGTCCACTCGTCGATGACGCCGTGGACGATCGAGTTCTGCTGCGGGGTCAGGTCGGGCGTCTTCGTGGTGAGCGCCGCGCCGGCCTCGGTGTGGACGGTGTAGAACTTCCCGTTCCTCGCGAACTCCGGATGGAACGCCACAAACCCAAACCCACTCCCCAGCCCGCGGCCCGAGATGAAGTCCGGGGCGAACGTCGCGCCGACGTCCAGGTACTCCTGCCACGTGCCCTTGTCGCGCAGGTACAGCTTGCCGTTGAGATCGTTGACGAACATCCGGCCGGAACGGTCGGGCACCTGGCCTAAGTAGTTGATCCGCGCCCACCTGACCAGGCGCTGGTCGGTCGGGGTCGGCACCGGCTCCGTCTTCGGGAACTGCGCGAACTCCTCCAGCGTCAGGGTCAGCGCCGACGGGGTCGGCTTCTCGGGAATCGGGTCGTCGATGGGCATATCGGGCTCCGCCACCGCCGGAGTCGTCGCCAGGACGGTCACGAGCAGAGCGGCGGCCAAGGTTCGGAGGGGTTTCACGGTCATGGCATCACCAGAGGGGGTCGAGGGTGGGCTTCTGGGCGCTTGAGAACAGCGCTTTCTGGTACGGCACCGCGGTGTCGCCAGCCGGTGCCGCGCTCGGTCGACGGGGATTGCCGGTGTTTGCTGGTTCGCGGGTCTGCTTGTGCCGGTCTGCTCCTGTTGGCCTGTTGGGCCGTGTGGCTGGGAGGGGGCCGGGTCAGGAGTCGGCGTGGGTGGTGTCGTCTCCGGGGCCGCCGATGAGGACGTCGGTGCCCCGGGTGCCGTAGAGGTGGTCGTTGCCGGGGCCGCCGTTCAGGGCGTCGGGGTCCGGCCCGCCGTACAGGGAATCGTCGCCGCGACCGGTGGAGAGGACGTCGCTGCCCGCACCCCCATAGACCTGGTCATTTCCCGAGCCGGTGAGCACCACGTCGCTGCCGTCACCACCGCAGACCACGTCATCCCCGCCGAGGCCCCAGACCAGGTCGTCGCCGCCGAGCCCGGAGACCACGTCGGCACCCGAGGTGCCGGACAGCAGATCCCGTCCGTCGGTTCCCACGACGGTGGACGCCACCCCGGCGCAGACCGGTGTGCCCTTGAGCGACATATCCCGCATGCGGCCGATGTTGTCGAACGAACCGAACCCGACCCGGCCGGTGCCGAACGTCCTATCCGTGGCGGTCATGAGGGGTGTGGTCGACCCGTCCATGTACACGGCGATCTCGCCGGTCGCCACGCAGTGCCGTACCCGCACCCGGTGCCACTGCGCGTCGGTGACGGCAGGCGGCGCCCCCACCTGCCCGTTCCACTGGTGATCGAGCCGGAGGCGGTCCGCGTTGTTGACGACGAAGATCCCGTTGTGTGGGTAGATGGTGTTGTCCTGGGACAGATGCACGTAGTAGAACTGCGTGTCCGACCGGTACCCGAACACGATGATCACGTCCCGGTTGCTGACGCTGACCGGCGTGTCCAGCCGTACGGTCGCCTCGATCTCCACCGACGCGAACTCCGGCCCGGCCGTGAGCACCGCGTACTCGAACGGCCGCCGCGGCCCCGGCCGCGCCACCCCCGCCTCGGCGAGAATGACCTGATCCCCGGGCAACCGCCACTTGGACGGCGTCACCGGCGCCCAGTTGCCGGCTCCGTTCACCTTCCGAACCACAGCGCTGCCCGGATCACAAGCAGCATGGCCGGAACCGGCGGACCCTGGGCCCCCCGAATCGTTCGCGACAGCGGACCCCGGCGCGAGCATCGCCGCACCGAGCACAGTAGTGGTGGCCAGGGCACATAAGCGCACGCGAAGGGCCGACATCCGGATCCTCTCGGTCGAGTGATCGACGGTTGTTATTCGTAAGCGCTTCCGAAAGCGCTTCCGTTAGCCTCCGGCCGAAGCGTAACTCGCCAAATCCCCCTGTCAATCCTTCACCCCCAACACCTGCCCCCAGCCCCCACACACCACCCCCACCACAACACCCCTCGCAACCCCGCTCCCCACCCACTCGCCTTCCCGCGCATGCGGCCTTCCCGCGCATGCGGCCTGCCCCGCGCATGCGGCCTGCCCCGCGCATGCGGCCTGCCCCGCGCACGTGGCGTTCCCGCGCGCCTGCGCACTCACGCCATCCGCGCATCTCGCCCCCCACCGCATTCGCCGCGTCGCGCAGCGGGCCTGCGTGCCGCCGTACCACCAGCCGCTTCACACCACCGCGCCGCCGCAGCTCCACCAGCCGCGCCCCGCCACCGCTGCGCCTCCGCACCACCAGTGGGCCGCCGCGCTAGTGGCCCGCGTGCCAGCCAGCGGGTCTGCGTGCCGTCGCTCCACTGCTGCGCCATTGCGATCCGCGGGTGGCGGTTGCAGGTGTGGAGGCGCGGGTGTGGCGGTGGTGTGGGTGAGGCGTGTGGTGTCGGTATGGCGTGTGATGTGAACGTGCGTGTGCGGCGCGTGGTGTGGGGGTGTATGTGGTGCTTGGCGTGGGGTGTGAGTTAGGGGTGGGGTGGGGCGGTGCTGGCTCGGGGGATGAGTTCGTGGGGGGTACGGCGGCGGCGGGGGCGGGAGACGGAGGGTTTGAGGACGAGTTCGAGGGCCTGGCGGCCCATGCTGATCATGGGGAGGCGGATGGTGGTGAGGGCGGGGTAGACGTCGGCCGCGGCGGGGATGTCGTCGAATCCGGCTACCGAGATGTCGGCCGGGACCCTGCGGCCTGAGCCCAGGAGCCAGGACAGGGCGCCGACGGCCATCGGGTCGTTCAGGGCGATGACGGCGGTCAGGTCGGGGTGGTTGTTCAGGAGGGACGCTGCCGCCGCGGCGCCGCCCTCTCTGGTGAAGTCGCCGGGGACCACCGGGACCGTGTGCCACGGCAGGCGGGCGGCGCCTATGGCCAGGCGGAGGCCGGCCAGGCGGTCCTCGACGGTGGTGAGGTTGGGAGGGCCGGACAGAACGCCTATGCGGCGGTGGCCCAGGTCGAGGAGGTGGCGCATCAGGGTGACGCCGCCGCTGAGGTTGTCGGGGAGTACGGCGTCCACGGGGAGGTGGTGGCGGCCGATGACGGCCACGCGGCCGCCCGCGTTGGTGAAGGAGCGGACTTCTGCGGCTATGTCGGTCTCTGTGCTGGCGTCCACGTAGCCCGATCCGGCCAGGACGATCGAGTTCACGCGGTGGGCGCGCAGGGCGCGGATGCGGGCGAGTTCGGCGGCGGGGTCGCGTTCGGTCTGGCTGATCAGGGCCATGTAGCCGCGGGACTCGGTCTCGCGCAGGACGCCTCGGGCGATCTCGCCGAAGTACGGGTCGCCGACGTCGTGGACGATCAGGCCGACGATCGTGGACGGCCCGCCGGCCAAGGCTCTGGCGTGGCTGTTCGGGACGTACCCGATGCGGCTGGCCACGGCCTGTACGTGCGCGGCGACCACGGCGCTCACCCCCGCAGAGCCGGTCATGGCCCGGGACGCGGTGGCCAGCGAGACACCCGCGGCTCTGGCGACGTCGACGAGGCGTGGCGGAGCCGGACGATTGGCCATGGGCGCGCGACCCCCTTGTCCGCCGCTGAAACACGTGCCATCGTAACCGAAAGCGCTTACGAAAGCGCTTGCGTACGCCGGGAGGACCGGAAATGTCATATGTGCGCAAGGCAACGTTGGTTCTTGCATTATCGAGCTTGAGTATTTCCGCTTGTGCCAAGGCGGAGGACCAGCCCGCGGGTCAGGCGCCCACGACGGGGCCGGTGAAGATCGGCATCTCGCTCCCCCTGACCGGCGACTTCGCCGAGCCCGGCAAGGGCATCCAGGAGGGCTACAAGATCTGGGCCGAGCACGTGAACGCCAAGGGCGGGCTGCTCGGCAGGAAGGTCGAGCTGATCTTCCGCGACGACGCCTCGGACCCCAACCGCGTCACCTCCGACTACGAGTCCCTGATCACCCAGGACAAGGTGAACCTGGTCTTCGGGCCCTTCTCCTCGCGCCTCGTCATCCCCGCGGGCAAGGTCGCCGAGTCGTACGGCATGCTGTTCGTCGAGCCGGCCGGAGCCGCCAAGGAAGTCTTCGAGCAGGGCTTCAAGAAGCTGTTCTACGCGGCGCCCGCCATCGCCGACGACCACTACAACTACCTGGCCGACTACCTCATCAAGCTGCCCCCGGACCAGCGGCCCAAGACCGCCGCCTACGCCAGCCTCGACGATCCGTTCGCCCAGGGCACCGCGTACGGCCTGCGCGACAAGCTGGCCGCCGCCGGGATCAAGACGGTGGCCGACGAGGTGTACCCGCCGGAGACCACCGACTTCTCGCCCATCGCCGCCAAGATCGCCGAGGCCAAACCGGACATCGTCGTCGGCGGCACCCAGTTCGAGGACTCCGTCGGCCTCGTCCGCGCGCTGCAGGAGCTCAAGGTCCAGCCCAAACTGGCCGCCTTCAGCACCGGGCCGACACTGCCCGAGTTCCCGGCGGCGGTGAAGGGCGCGGCCGAGAGCGTCATCTCCCCGGTCGGCTGGTCGGCCGGATCGGGGTTCACCGGCAACGACGCGCTGGTCAAGAGCTACAAGGACATGTTCGGCGGCGAGGCCAACGAGGACGCGGCCAACGGCTACACGGTCGGACAGGTCGTGGAGGCGGCGGTCAACGCGGTCAAGTGCGTGGAGCCGAGCAAGGAGTGCCAGGACAAGCTCGCCGCCCACCTCCGCCAGGCCACCTTCGACACCGTGGTCGGCCCCCTGTCCTTCGACGACCAGGGACGCCCCGAGCAGGCCCACATGATCCAGCAGTACGTGAACGGCAAGGTCGAGATCGTGCTGCCGGAGGGCTCGAAGGCACAGACGGCCAAGCTCGTGTTCCCGAAGAAGGAGTGGTGACCATCCACAACTCCATGGGACCTGGTACGGCCGGGAACCCTTCACACCTTGGGAGGTCGGACGGGGGTCTGACAGATCTGGGGATGACAGACCACGGTCTGACAGCCCAGGGTCCGAGGGACCGGAGGATGACGGACGAGGGTCTGTCGGACCGGGGTCTGACAGGCCGGAGGACGCCGGACCACGGCCCGACAGCCCGGGGTCGGACAGGCCTGGGGGAGACGGGCGAGGGTGTGGCAGGCCGGGGTTGGGACGGACCTGCGGGTGATGGACGAGGGGTTGCCAGGCCAGGGGCTGTCAGACCAGGGGTTGATGGACCAGGGGTTGACAGACCGGGGGCGGTCAGGCCTGGGGTTGATGGACCGGGGGCGGTCAGGCCTGGGGTTGATGGACCGGGGGCGGTCAGACCAGGGGTTGATGGACCGGCGGCTGACAGGCCTGGGGTTGATGGACCGGGGGTTGATGGACCGCGGGCCGATGGTCAGAGGGCTGACAGGCCGCGGGTTGACGGGCCGCTGGGGTCTGACGGGGAACTGGAGGCTGACGGGCTGGTGGGATCTGGCGGGTCGGTGGGTCAGGGGTGGTTGGGCGGGGGTCGGGGGAGTCCGGGGTGTGGGCCTAGGGGCCGGTGGGGGAGGTGGGTAGCTTGACGTTGCTTCTGCAGGGGCTGGGGCTCGGGATTCTGACGGGCGGGCTCTACGCCCTGCTCGCCTCCGGCCTCTCCCTGTACTTCGGTGTCATGCGGGTCGTCATGGTCGCCCACCCCGCCTTCCTCTTCCTGGCCGCCTACCTCACCTACACCCTCCACACAGCCCTGGGCATGGACCCGCTGCTGACCATCCCCCTCACCGTCCCGGTCTTCTTCGTGCTGGGCGTGCTGGTCCAGCGCCTCCTGCTGGCCCGCCTGGCCTCCGACCAGGTCCAGATGATGTCGGTCCTGCTGACGTTCGGCCTGGCGCTGACGATCGAGGGCCTCCTCGGCACCATCTACACAGGCTCCTACAAGTCGGTCACCGTCGGCTACGACACGAAGAGCCTGACGATCGGGGCGGTCAGCCTGCCGTACGACAAGATCATTGCTTTTGGGGTGGCGGGGCTGACGCTGGCGGTGTTGTTCGGGGTGCTGGTGAAGAGCCGGTTCGGGCAGGCGTTGCGGGCGACGATTCAGCATCGGGAGGCCGCGCGGCTGGTGGGGATCAGGACGGATCGGGTCACGGGGTACGGGTTCGGCGTGGGGCTGGCGACGGCGGCCGTCGGGGGCGGGGTGCTGGCGTTGATCACGCCGTTCTTCCCGGCCTCGCACTGGGCCTGGATCGGCAAGCTCATGGCGATCATCGTGGTCGGCGGCCTGGGCAGCGTGGTCGGCGCGGCGCTGGCGGCAGTGCTGCTGGGTGTGGTGGAGGGCCTGGTGCTGGTGACGGTCGACGCCACCTGGGCCACGCTCATGTTCTACGCCTTCCTGTTCCTGACGCTGCTGCTGCGCCCGCAGGGGTTCTTCGGAGGCCGGCTTGCGCACCGTTTCTAAACTCCTCCTCCTCGCCGGTACGGCCGGCGCCCTCGCCTACCCCTGGCTGGTCCCGAACTACTACCTGGTCTACGCCGGAGTCCTGACGGTCATGTACGCCGCCATGGCCACCTCGTGGAACATCCTGGGCGGCTTCACCGGCTACGTCTCGCTGGGCCATTCGGCCTTCTTCGGGCTGGGCGCCTACGGCACCGGCCTGCTGATCACCCGGGCGGGCATGCCGTGGGTACTGGCGCTCCTGGTCTCGGCGGTGCTGGTGACGGTGGCCGCGGCGGTCATCGGGGTGGCGGCGGTCCGGGTGCGCGGGGCGTCGTTCGTGATCGTGTCGATCGCGCTGGTGTCGGTGATGAACCTGCTCGTGCAGGGCTGGCGGTCGCTGACCGGCGGCGCCACGGGCCTGCAGGTGCCGGCGCCGTTCGACCTGAGCAGGGGCCAGACGCACATGGTGTTCTTCTACCTGTTCCTGGCGCTGCTCGGCCTGGTGCTGCTGACCTGGTGGTTCATCTCGCGCTCGCGCTTCGGCGGCGGGCTGAAGGCGATCAGGGAGGACGAGGACAAGGCCGAGATGCTGGGCGTGCCGACGGCGGCGTTCAAGGTGGCGGCGTTCGCGGTGTCGGCGTTGTTCGTGGCGCTGGCGGGCGGCCTGTACGCGGTCTGGTTCCGCTCGCTCGACCCGATCTTCGTCTTCTCCATCGTCAGCGGCGTCTACATGGTGCTGATGAGCCTGCTGGGCGGGGTGCGCCACCTGTTCGGCCCGCTGCTGGGCGCGCTGATCATCGCCCCGGCGGGGGAGTACTTCCTCATCGCGCTCGGCGAGTCGCAGATCCACCTGACCGCGACCGGCGTGCTGCTGGTGCTGGTGGTGCTGTTCATGCCCGAGGGCATCGTGCCGAGGCTGATCGGCCGGCCGAAGGGCGCCTCGATCAGGGAGGACACCGCGGAGCAACGCCTTCAGGAGGTCAAGGGATGAGCCTGCGAACCGAGGGTCTGGCGAAGGCGTTCGGCGGGGTCACGGCGGTGGACGGGGCCACGGTGGAGATCCGCGAGGGCGCGATCAACGGTCTCATCGGCCCGAACGGCTCCGGCAAGACGACGTTCTTCAACCTGGTCACGGGCCTGATCCGGCCGGACGCCGGCCGGGTGCTGTACAAGGGCAGGGAGATCACCGCCTGGTCGCCGCACCGCATCGCGCACGCGGGGCTGGGGCGCACGTTTCAGTTGTGCCGGATATTTCCGCGCATGACGGTGCTGGAGAACATGCTCGTCGCCGTCCGCCGCACCCGTCTGCGGGAACTGCTCGCGGGCAGCCGGAACACCGCCGAGGTCGAGCGGGCCCGCCACTGGCTGCACAGGATGGGCATCGAGCACCTGGAACACGCCGAGGCGCGCCACCTGTCGTACGGCCAGCAGAAGCTCCTCGAACTGGCCGCGATCTTCATGGGCGACCCCGACCTGGTGCTGCTGGACGAGCCGGCGGGCGGCGTCAACCCGGCGCTGATCGACCGGATCGTCACGCTGGTGCGCGATCTCAACGCCGAGGGCAGGACGTTCCTGGTCGTCGAGCACAACATGGATGTGGTCATGGGCATGTGCGATCACGTGGTGGTCTTCGACCGCGGCGCCCCGATCTGCGAAGGAACCCCCGAGACGGTCCAGAGCGACCCGCGCGTGCTGGAGGCGTACCTAGGTGTCTGAGCCGCTCCTGTCACTCAAGGACATCACCGCGGGGTACGGCAGGGCCGCCCTGGTCCTGCGCGGCCTGTCGGTCACGGTCGAGGCGGGCCAGGTCGTCTGCCTGGTCGGCCCGAACGGCGCGGGCAAGTCGACCGTGCTCAGGGTCGCCAGCGGCCTGCTCGCCCCCCGCTCCGGCAGCGTCGTGCTGGCTGGCGAGGACGTGACGGGACGCTCGCCGCAGGCGCTGCTCGACCGCGGACTGTCGCACGTGCTGCAGGGCCACAGCGTCTTCCGCGAGATGACGGTCGCGGAGAACGTCCTGCTGGGCGGCTACACCGTGCGCGACAAGGCGCGCCTGCGCGAGCGCGAGGAGGCGGTGAAGGAACTGTTCCCGATCGTGGCCGAGCGGTGGGGCGGCATCGCCGGCCTGCTGTCGGGCGGGCAGCAGAAGCAGGTGGAGTTCGCCCGCGCGCTGATGCTGGAGCCCAAGGTGGTCCTGCTGGACGAGCCGTCCATGGGCCTGGACCCGAAGACCACGCAGACCGTTTTCGACCAGATCGACCTGATGCGCCGGGCCGGGGTGGCGGTGCTGCTGGTGGAGCAGAACGCCCGCCGCGCGCTGGAGATGGCCGACGTGGGCTGTGTCCTCGACCTGGGCGCCGTGCACATCTCCGGACCGGCCCGCGACCTGGCCGCCGACCCCCGGCTGGGCGCCCTCTACCTGGGCGGAGCGGCCGCCCGAAATGGCCCTCAAACATGACAAGATGTGCGAATGTCTACGAAGGACTGGAAACGCAAAGAAACCTGGCTTGACCAGGACAATCTCATCTATGCCGGGTTCATCGCGATCGGCATCGTCCTGGTCCAGCCGTTCCTGACCGTGGCCGAGCTCGACGTCGCGGCCCTCGTCTGCGTGCTGTCCTTCTCGGTGGCGATCCCGCTGCTGGCCGTGCTGACGATGATCAACCAGCTGCGCAAGACCCACCGGTTCCTGGGCTCGACGCCGCTGCTCAACATCGCCAAGAGCGTCGGGCCGCTGACCTCCTGCGTCGGGGTCGTGGCCGCCTTCTGGCACATGTCGTGGATCGCCGGACTGGTCCTGCTGGCCAGCGGCACCGTCGCGGTGATCGCCTACGGCGGGTTCTTCTCGGTTCTGCCCCGCGAGATGGGCGGTGAGGGGATCGTGCCGCCGGAGAAGCCGATCCCCCCGGAGCTCGACGAGCCGCACCCCACCGCCTGACCGCGCTCAGGCGGGCACCAGGACCCGCTTCCTGAACACCCAGTACGTCCAGCCCTGGTAGAGCAGCACGAACGGCAGCGTGATCAGCCCGATCCAGCTCAGCATCGTCAGCGTGTACGGCCCCGAGGCCGCCTCGGCCAGCGTCAGCCCCGGCAGCGGCATCGGCGCGAGCTCCAGGAAGACCGCGACCGAGGTCAGCACGATCGCCCCGGCGGTGGCGGCGAAGGCCCAGCCCTCGCGCCGCCGCCAGATCAGCGCCGCTGCCCCGGCCAGGGCGGTGGCGGCGGCCAGCGCCGCGGCCGTGCCGGCCACGCCGCCGCCCAGCCGCGACAGCGCCAGGACGCCCACCGGCACCGCGAGCCCCGAGGCGGCCAGCGCCGCAGTCCGCGCCCGCCGCCGCAGCGGCCCCTCGGTCCTGAGCGCGAGGAACACGGCGCCGTGCAGCACGCTCACCGCCAGCGAGAACACCCCGCCGAGCAGCGCCGCGAGCCCACTGGCGAACAGCATGTCGGCGAAGACCGCCCCCCACAGGAACGCGGGCAGCGCGCTCCCGGCCACGATGCCCGCATCGCACCAGAACGTGTTGGTCACCTTGCCGCGCCACTCCAGCCCGACCCCGCGCACGATCAGCCCGACCAGCACGAGCGCGACCGGCAGGTAGAACGAGCTGAACATCCCCGCGTACCAGGCCGGGAAGGCGGCGAACATCGAGCCCACCGCGGTGATCAGCCAGACCTCGTTGCCGTCCCAGACCGGGCCGATCGTCTGCAGCGCCTGCCGCTGCTCGCCGGCGCCGCGCGAGACGAACGGCGCCAGCATCCCCACCCCGAAGTCGAAGCCCTCCAGCACGAAGTAGCCGGTCCACAGGAAGGCGATGATCACGAACCACAGATCGATCACGGTCAGCTCCTCAGTACGCCAGCGCCGGTTCGGGCTGGGCGGCGACGTTCGCGGGCTCGTCGAGTCCCCTGCGCACATGCCTGGTCAGCAGTACGGCTTCCGCCACCGCGAGCCCGCCGTACAGCAGAGTGAAGATCACGAGGGTCGTGGCCACCTCGGCGAGGCTCACGCCGGGCGAGACGCTGGAGGCGGTGAGCAGTTCGCCGGCGACCGTCCAGGGCTGGCGGCCCACCTCGCTGAGCAGCCACCCGGCGATCACCGCCAGGAACGGCAGGGGCAGCGCCAGCACCAGCACCTTGGCCAGCCAGTCCGGCAGCGGCCGTTTCCTGCGGGTCAGCCACAGCCCCAGGACCGACAGCGCGACCGTGCCGAGCCCGAAGACGAGCATCACGCGGAACGACCAGAAGACCACCTCGGGGTTCGGCCGGTAGTCGCCGGGGCCGAACTGCTGCTCGAAGCGCTTCTGCAGGTCCTCGGTTCCGGCGATCACCGCGTCGGGGTCGTGGGTGGACAGGAAGCTGAGCACCTTCGGCACTTCAAGCCCCGGCACGATCGAGAACGGCGCGCCCGCGGTGTCGCGCTCGAGCCCCTCGGCGGCGGCCAGCTTCATGGGCTGCTGCTCGTGCAGGAGCCTGGCCGACATGTCGCCGGTGCCCGCGACGACGACTCCGGCGACGGCGGTCATCAGCAGGGCGGCGCGGGCGGTGCCGCGCCACATGTCGTCGCGGTCCTTCAGCCAGCGGTAGCCGCAGACGGCCAGGACGAAGCCGCCCGCCACGATGAACGCCGAGGCGATCACGTGCGGCACCTGGGCCAGCGCGGTGGAGTTGGTGAGCACCGCCCACAGGTCGGTCATCCTGGCCTTGCCGTTCTCGACCGTGTAGCCGACCGGGTGCTTCATCCAGGCGTTGGCGGCCAGGATGAAGTACGCCGACAGGTTCGAGCCGATGGCCGCGGCCCAGATCGTGGCCAGGTGCACCTTCTTCGGCAGCCGGTCCCAGCCGAAGATCCACAGGCCGAGGAACGTGGACTCCATGAAGAAGGCCAGCAGCGCCTCCATGGCCAGCGGCGCCCCGAAGACGTCGCCCACGAAGATGGAGTACTCACTCCAGTTCATCCCGAACTGGAACTCCTGCACGATGCCGGTCACGACGCCCATCGCGAAGTTGATCAGGAAGAGCTTCCCGAAGAACTTCGTCAGCCGCAGGTAGTGCTCCTTGCCCGTGCGGTGCCAGGCGGTCTGCAGCCCGGCCACGAAGATGCCCAGGCCGATCGTCAACGGTACGAAAAGAAAGTGGTAGACGGTGGTGATGCCGAACTGCCACCGTGCCAGGTCAAGTGCGTCCATCTGTCCCTCACGGGTCCCTGAGCTCTACAGCCTGTAGTTCATCTACTAGAAGTAGTACTACAAGCTGTAGAGCAACGGGGCGGCGAGCTCTGCGATCTTTGTCACAGCCGGAGAAAACAGGTTCGCCGAACGTGGAAAAGTGCGATGACTTCCCGGGCGGGCCGGGGTCTAAATAAGCACAGACTCAGAGAAAGGCACGGGAGATGACCACCATCGAGCTGGCCCAGGTGCTCTTCACCTCAGCCCTGCAGCCCTCCGACATCCTGACCTCCGACCGCGTGCGCAACGTGATCGACGACCGCCTCTGCGCCTGCGGTGGCGACACCTCCGGGTGCGCCGCCTACGTGGCACAGGAGGCCGGCGACCACCCCGACGCGTTCGCCGCCCGCATGCGCTGGGCGCTCGGCGCGGTCACCGCCGCCTACCCCGCCTACCGGCTCGCGGCCTGAGGAGGACCGTCATGCACCCCTTGTTCCGCGAGATCATCGCACCGCCGCTGTGGGAGGCGCCGCCGGAGGAAGAGCGGCGGCACCGTCATCGCCGCCGCCGTGCCGTCCTGGTCAGGCGTCAGGTCGCGGCCAGATAGGCCTGTAGGTCGCCCAGCTCGTAACCCCGCCGCTTGATCTTGTCGATCAGGATGCGGAAGTCCCTCGCCAGGTTGGGACGGAAGTGCAGCAAGAGGATGTCACCGGGGCGCAGCCTCTTGTCGGGAACCTGGTAAGCGATCTTGCCGCCCGGCTGCACGCTGGCGGTCCACAACAGAACGTCCCTGATGCCGCAGGACTTCGCCGCGGCCAGGGTGTCGGCGTTGTAGTTGCCGAACGGGGGCCGGAACAACGCCGGACGGGCGCCGATCCGCCTGCCGATCAGCCGGGAGGCGCCGCAGATCTCCGCGCGCTGGGCGTCACGGCCCAGCAGCAGCAGGTTGGGATGGGTGAGCGTGTGGTTCTCCACCGCCACCCCGGCCTCGCGCAACTCCTGGAAGTACCCCCACTTGCCCGCGCCGACGAAACGGCCCGTGCCGCCCGCCGGGTCGGGCGTGCCCTTGGCCTCGACCGCGTCGCGCATGGCGAAGGCGGTGATCGGGATGCGTTCCTCGCGTACCTGCTTGACGAAGCCCGGGTCCTGCTCCCAGCCGTCGTCGATGGTCAGGAAGACCACCTTGCGCCGGGTGGGGATCGAGCTGATCACCCTGGGGCGCGGGCCGGCGATCTTGCGTACTTCCCCTGGGCGGGGTTTCACGCCGGCCGGTTCCTGAGGTCGCGGCGTGGGTGACGTCTGCTCCGGTGGGGGGTTGGCGGCCGGTTGGGCCTGCCCCGCCGTACAGGCCGCGGTCATCGCCGACAGCGCCACCATCCCCGCCGCGCACGCACGGCGCGGCCCCCCGAAGATCCCCCTGGCCATGGCGCTCCATCATGCCAGCTCGACGAGGACTTCCCGCGGTTCTCGGCGGGAGTTGCCATGCGGGCGGAGGGGGTCGTGTGCCTAGAGTGGCCGTGTGAAGCTCGCAGGCAGTGCCGTGATCGGCATCGAGAGAGATCGTGTGTGGGCGGCGCTCCAGGATCCGGCGGTGCTGGTACGCACCATCCCGGGCTGTGAGCGCCTGGAGGAGAGCGGGCCGGACACCTACCGCATGACGGTCACCGCGGGCGTGGCCGCCATCAAAGGCGTGTACCACGGCGAAGTGGGGCTTTCGGAGCCGCTCGCGCCCGAGAGCTTCGTGCTGCGGGCCCGGGGGCAGGGCGCGCCCGGCACCGTGGACGCCACCGTGCACGTCCGGCTGAGCGAGGTCGAGGACGGCACCCGGGTCGACTACGACGCCGAGGCCGTGGTCGGCGGCATGATCGGCGGGGTCGGGCAGCGCATGCTCGGGTCGGTGGCCAAGCGGACGGCGGGGGAGTTCTTCACCGCCGTGGAGACCCACCTGCGCGAAGGCCCCACGCCCGCCGCGTCCGTGGTGCCGGCGTCGCCGGGCGATCCGGCGGCCCTTGTGCCCGCCGGTCCCCAGGTCTACGAACGGCCGGCCAAGGAGCACACGCAGACGCGCCCCTGGGTCATGCTGGCCTCGTTCGGCATGGGCGCCGGCATCGCCCTGACCGGCGTCGCGGTCGGCTGGCTCCTGGGCCGGGCCACCCGCCGCCGCCCCGGCCCGCCGTAACGGGAACCGCTGCTCGTCACGGTGGCGAGCCTGGCAAAGCGGGTGTCGTGGGCCGGGCCCGGCGTAGCGGAAAAGGATCTCCGGGCGTAGCGTTGCAAGTATGCGCCAGGCACATGCTGAAGACGCCAGGACCGAGGCCAGGCGAGTCGTCCGCAACCTGCTCGGCGAGGACCGGCCCACCGCCGAGATGCTCATCGGCGACGCGACCCCGGTACTCGGTCACGAGCGCACTTCCCGCTGCCTCGACCTGGCCCTCGGCGCGTCGCTGACCCGCCGCTCGGCGGAGCTGGCCGCGATCGCCGCCCTCCTGGTCGGCACCAGGGAACTCGGCGAGGCCTGGTGGTCGCAGACCAGGGGCGGCAAGCTGCCCGCGCCCGACGAGGTGCTGCGCACCGCCGTCGCCATCGAGCCGTGGACCGATCTCACGGCGCTGGAGATGCTCGGCGCCTGGATCGCCGACGACGCCGCCGACCAGCTGTGGGGCCGGCCCGTCGCCCAGGTCGACCTCAACTCCTGGCAGGCCGAGGACCGCTTCGACCTGCCCGACGGCGTGAAGCCCGGCCAGCGGCTCGTGGTGCACTTCGACGCCGGTGGCCGCCTGGACGCGGTGGTGACCCGGCGCCCCGACGACGACCTGGGCTCCAACCTGGACTTCCACTCGCTGCGCTACTCCCGCCCGGCTGAGGCGCAGTGGAGCTGGGGCGTGGCCGCCGGCCTCGGTCCCCACCACCTGCCCGGCGACTCACCCGACCCGTACGCCAGGAAGGTCGACCAGCGGGCCGTGGGCATCCTGCGGGCCTGGGCGCTGCGCCACGGCGTCGGCCAGGACCTTCTCGGACCGACGTGGGAGACGGTCGGGGACGTGGTGGCCGCGATCGAGCGGGTCGACTGGATGTGGCGCTCGGCCGAGTGGTTCGGCTGGTGGCGCGGGGCCTCCGCGCTGGTGGACGACTCGGGCTACCTGCCGTACCGGCTGGACGAACTGGCCGCCGGATAGGAATGCGGGGACGGGTCCCGCTGGTTGTCGTCGTACGTGAAAGTTGAGATTTTCTCCGACATCGTCTGCCCCTGGTGCTACATCGGGCACACCCGCTTCGCCCGCGCCGCCGAGGCCTACCGCGCCAAGGGCGGCACCGTCGAGATCACCATGCGCCCCTTCCAGCTGAACCCGGACGCGCCCGCCGAGGGCGAGCCGCTGCTCACCGCGCTGGAGCGCAAGTTCGGCCCTGACATCGCCCAGATGACCTCCCAGGTCACCGGCGTGGCCGAGCAGGAGGGCCTGGAGCTGCGCTTCGACCACGCCGTCAGCGCCAACACCGCCCAGGCGCACCGCCTCATCCAGGTCGCCACCGCCCAGGGCCGGGGCGAGGAGATGGCGCAGCGGCTGTTCCAGGCCCACTTCACCGACGGGCTCGACGTCGGCGACACCGAGGTGCTGGCCAAGCTGGCCGCCGAGGCGGGCGTCACCGACGACGGCGACGGCTCGGCCGAGGTGGACGAGCATCTCGCGCGGGCCCGGCAGCTCGGGATAAGCGGGGTGCCGCTCTTCCTGTTCGAGGGGCAGTTCGCGGTCTCGGGGGCGCAGCCGTACGAGACGTTCGTCGCGGCGCTGGAGGAGGTGGCCGAGCGGACGGGGCAGAAGCCCATCACGGTGCTGGCCGCGCCCGCCGACGGCTGCGCCGACGACAGCTGCGCGGTCTAGAGGCCCCGCAGCGGCTCGCCCAGGTCGCCCGAGCGGTGGTGGCGGCGGCACAGCACCTGGTAGCGGACGGGTGAGGCGGCGGTGTCGCCGATGACGACCTGCTCGCCGGTACGGGCCATCACGCCGCCCACCACCCGGGCGTTGAGCTGGCCCGGCCGCCCGCACCAGCACAGCACCTCCACCTGGAGCCTGCTCACCTCGTCGGCCAGCTCGAACAACCGCTGCGCCGCCGGGAACATCACCGACCGGAAGTCGGAGGCCAGGCCGAAGGCGTACACGTCGACGCGGTGCTCGTCCACGAGGTCGGCCAGCTGCTCGATCTGCTCGACGGAGTAGAAGCACGCCTCGTCGCAGATGAGGTAGTCGATGCGGTCGTGCGCGGTGACCAGGGCGACCAGGTCGAGGCCGTCCTCGACCTCGATGGCCTCAAGTCCGAGCCCGATCCTGCTGGTCACCTTGGGCCCGCCGGAGCGGTCGTGCTTGGTGAGCACGAGCCCGCGCCGCCCCTGCCTGCCGTGGTTGTAGTTCAGCTGCAGGGCGAGCGTGGACTTCCCGCAGTCCATGGGCCCGAAGTAGAACTTCAGCACGGCATCACGGCCGGCGGCGGAGGGCGCGGCAGACAGAGCAGACGATTCGGTCACGGAGTGCCACCTTAGTGGTTGGCTTATGGGAGATTTGTCCCAAGAGCCTCAGGAGGACGCCTTGGTCACAGAGAAGCCCGCAGAAAAGCCGCCCGCACTGGACGCCATGATGAGTCCCGACGACCTCACCGCCGCCCAGGCGGACGCCGCCCGCTGGCGCTACGGGTTCTTCGTGGTGGTGACCGGCATCATCGCGGTCCTCATCGCCTTCGGGGCGGCGGTCTTCGCCACCAAGGAGTTCGCCGCGCTGTTCGCGGGCGTGGCCGGGGTGGTCGGCACGATCATCGGCGCCTACTTCGGCGTGCAGGCCGGCCAGTCGGGCAAGGCGCGCGTCGAGGCCGAGCTGTCGAAGTCCCAGGAGATGGTCGTACGGCTGGCCGCCTACGTGGGCACGCAGAACGCGCCACGTGTTATTGACGAAGTTCTGGGCCGGCGCCGTACATGATGGCAATCCGTCTGTTATCCGAGCCCAGTACACATATGAAGCATGCGTAGCGTGCGTATCGGAGTCGACACCGGAGGCACGTTCACCGACGTCGTGGCGGTGGACGAGCGTACCGGTGAGGTCGTCACCACGAAGACGCCCTCGACCCCGGCCAACCCGGCCGACGGGTTCATCACGGGCATCGAGAAGCTCGGCGAGTTCGACGTCAGCTCGATCGTCCACGGCACCACCGTGGCCACCAACCAGCTGCTCGAAGACCGCATCTCCGAGCTGGGCTTCATCACGACCGAGGGCTTCGAGTACGTCCTGGAGATCGCCCGGCAGAGCGTGCCCGACGGGTACGGCAACTCCTACTTCTGGGTCAAGCCGCCCAGGATCGTGCCCGTGCACCTGGTGAAGACCGTCGGCGGGCGCCTGGACCACCTCGGCGAGGAGGTGCGGCCGTTCTCCGAGGAGCAGGCGGCCGAGGCGGCGCGCTGGTTCCGGTCCAAGGGGATCACCGCGATCGGCGTCTGCTTCCTGCACTCCTACGCCAACCCCGAGCACGAGCGGCGCATGCGCGAGGTGCTGGAGCGCGAGCACCCCGAGGCGGTGGTCTCGATCTCCAGCGACGTGCTGCGGGAGTACCGCGAGTACGAGCGCTCGGTCACCACGCTGGTCGACGCCGCGGTCAAGCCCGCCATGCGGCGCTACATCGCCAACCTTGCCGACCGGCTCGGCATGCCGTTCTCGGTGATGAAGTCCAACGGCGGCATCCTGTCGGCCCGCGAGGTCGTCAACCAGCCGATCACCACGGTGCTGTCGGGACCGGCCGCCGGCGCCCTCGGCGCCGCGCTCATCGCCTCCACCGCGGGCCACCCGTCGGTCATCACGCTGGACGGCGGCGGCACCTCCACCGACGTCGCCGTCGTCATCGACGGCGAGCCCTCGACCACCACCGAGGGCTCTGTCGGCCGTTACCCGTGCAAGATCCCGATGATCGACATCGTCACGGTCGGCGCGGGCGGCGGCTCGGTCGCCTGGATCTCGCCCGAGGGCACGCTCAAGGTCGGCCCGCGCTCGGCCGGCGCCGACCCGGGCCCGCTCTGCTACGGCAGGGGCGGCGCCGAGGTCACCGTCACCGACGCGCACGTCTACCTCGGCCGCATCCCGCCCCACCTGCTCGGCGGCGAGATCCCGCTGGACGCGGCGGCCGCCCGCGCCGGCATCGAGGACCTCGCCGACAAGCTCGGCCTCAGCCCCGAGCGGACCGCGACCGGCATCCTGGAGATCAGCGCCTTCAACCAGAGCAACGCCATCCGGCGCCTGACCGTGAAGCGCGGCCTGGACGTGCGCGACTTCCCGCTGGTGACGTTCGGCGGCTCCGGCCCGCTGCTGGCCTGCCGCCTCATCGACATCCTGGGCCTGCCCGCGGTGCTCGTACCGCCGGGGCCCGGCAACGTCTCCGCCTTCGGCCTGCTCACCGTGGACGTCAAGAACGACTACGTCCGCACGCACGTCACGCGCTCGCTCGACCTGGAGACGGCCGCGCGGATCTTCGGCGAGCTGGAGTCCACGGCCGCCGAGGCGCTGGACCGCGAGGGCTTCGACGACCCCGTCCACGCGCGCAGCGCCGACCTGCGCTACTACGGCCAGGCCTACGAGGTCCGGGTCCACGCCCCGCCGGGCGAGGTGGACGAGGGGTGGCGCGCCGAGGTGACCGCGCGCTTCCACGACGCCCACGAGAAGTTGTACGGCTACGCCTACCGCGACGACCCCCGGCACACGGTCGAATGGGTCAACCTGCGCGTCTCCGGCATCGGCCCCATCACCCGCCCGGCCATCCGCCGCCTCGAAGGCGACGTCCCCGACGGTGAGCCGCACACCAGGGCGGTGCACTTCGACCATCCCACCCCCGAGACCCCCATCCACCAGCGCGCGGAACTGGCCCCCGGCGCCGTGGTCGAGGGCCCCGCGGTCATCGAGGAGTACGGCTCCACGATCCCCGTCCACCCCGGCTTCCACGCCGAGGTCGACCCCTTCGGCAACCTGGTGATCCGCCCCGGCAAGCCGGAACCCGCCGCCGACCAGGAGGGTGAGTAACCCATGAGCGCCGACCCGATCCTCATCGAGATCGTCGAAGGCACGCTGGCCTCGGTGGAGCGGGAGGTCGAGACCGCGATCGCGCGCACGGCCCGCTCGCCGATGATCCGCGACGCGCACGACTTCCGCGCCGGCATCCACGACGTGCGGCTCAGGAAGCTCACCGGCCGCTCCTACAGCGCCCTCGTCCAGCCCGTCGTCAGGGACTTCCCCGCCGAGACGATGAAGGAGGGCGACGTCTACTTCCACAACGACGTCTACCTCTCGGAAGGCGGCATCGGCCACCTGCCCGACCTGTGCGTGACCGTCCCGGTCTTCCACGAGGGCGAGGTCGTCGCGTTCGTCCAGGCCTTCGGCCACCACGACGACATCGGCGGGTCCGTGCCCGGCAGCATGCCCTCCCACGCGCGCAGCGTCTTCGAAGAGGGCCTGATGGTGCCGCCGATCAAGCTCTGGGACCAGGGCGTGCCCAACGAGGCCGCGCTGCGCATCATGACCCGTAACTCCCGCATGCCCGACTCGCTCGCCGGCGACCTGGACGCCGAGTGCTCGGCCTGCCTCATGGGCGCGCGCCGCCTCTCCGAGCTCTTCCAGAGGTACGGCAGGGCCGCCGTCGAGGAGTGCTTCGACGCGATCATCTCCAAGACCACCGAGACCTTCCGCCGCGAGCTCCTGGCCAAGATCCCCGAAGGCGTCTACGTCTGGGAGGACTACGCCGAGCACGACGGCGTCGACGAGCCGCGCCTGCACGCCCAGCGCATCACGCTGACCGTCGACCACGCCAGGCCCGCGCCGCTGACCATCGACTTCACCGGCACCTCGCCGCAGGCCAAGGGACCGATCAACCACGCCGGCGACTACGCCGACGGGGTGTTCCTGAAGAAGTGGCTGGCCCCGGTCCTGCGCAACCTGGCCGACACCCCGGAGCGCATGGCTGAGCTGGACGTCAACGAGGGCGTGGTGCCGCTCATCGAGATGCGCTTCCCCGGCAAGGGCACCCTGCTCACGCCCGTCTTCCCGGCGCCGACCAACGCCCGCACGTTCGTCATCCTGCGGCTGCTGGGCGTGCTGGCCGGGGTGCTGGCCAAGGCCACCCAGGGCAGGATGCCGGCCGACCAGGAGACCATCCGCTACACCGGTGTCCACGGGCTGGACGGGGAGGGCCGGCCGTACCTGATGCGGGAGGTTCTCGGCGGCGGCTCCGGCGGGCGGTGGTACGCCGACGGCGAGGACACCATCCACGTGGTGCCCGACTCGCGCAACATCCCGGTGGAGTTCGCCGAGGCGCGCTGGCCGTTCCGGGTGGAGCGGCTGGCGCTGGCGTGCGACTCGGGCGGGCCCGGCATGTACCGGGGCGGGCTCGGCTACGACAAGCACATCAGGATGCTGCGCGACGCCTCCTACATGTCGATCGCCGACCGTTCGATCCTGTCCTGCTGGGGCGTCAACGGCGGGCTGGCCGGACGGCCGTTCCGCGTGGAGGTCGCCGGCAAGGAGATGGAGGGGCTGGTGGACGACCATCCGGTGCAGGCCGGCGAGGTCGTCCGCATCCGTACCACGGGCGGCGGCGGGTGGGGCTCGCCCTACGACCGCGACCCCCGGGCGGTGGCCGCGGACGTGCGCGACGGGAAGGTCTCCATCGCGGGCGCGCTCGGCGACTACGGTGTGGTGCTCGACGGCGACCGCATCGACGAGCAGGGCACGGCGGAGCTGCGCGCCCGGTTGCGCCCGGCGAACGGCCGTTTCTTCGACCGCGGGCCCGGCTACGCGCGGCTGTCGGGCGGCAGGCCGGCGCCGGACGTCGACGAACTGTAACGCAGGGTAGGTGCCATGATTTCCCCCATTCGTGGAAACGATGGGGAGGAATCACCATGCGGATCGCACTCGCCGGTCTGGCCACCAGTCACCCGTACACCGACGCCAGGACCCTGGCGCGCCATGCCGAGCTGACCGTCTGGGAGCAGGATCCGGAGCGCCTGGCGCGGTTCGTGGAGGAGCATCCGCGGGCCAAGGTCGCGGGCGGCCTTGAGGAACTGCTGGCCGCGGAGCCGGACGGGGTCGTGCTCACCGTGCCGAACCCGCAGGCGCCGGCGGCGCTGGGCGCGGTGCTGCGGACCGGGGCGCCGGTCTTCATGAACAAGCCGGCCGCCGCCTCCAGGGAGCAGCTGGAGGCCCTGGACCGGCTGGACATCACCGACCGGGTGCTGTCGACGTCAGTGCTGCGCTTCGCGCCGGCCTTCGCGGGGGCGCGCGTGGATCCGGCGGAGGTGCTGGCGGTGCGGGCCACCGTACGGCACGACGTGGGGATCTGGGCGACGGGCTACAACCCGTGGCAGGACACGCCCGGCCAGGGCGGCGGGACCATGGTGACGATGGGCGTGCACGGGGTGGAGCTGCTGGTCGCGCTGCTCGGTCCCGACGTACGGCTGGCCGGCGCGGCCGGTGCCGTACGCCACTACGAGGGCCTGCGCTCGGAGGACACCGGTGTGATGGCGCTGCGCTGGGGGAGCGGGATCACCGGCACCGTGGAGATCATCGGGGTCTCCGAGGACGAGGCGTACACCGTCACCGTCCACACCCGCGACGGCTCCAGAGAGATCGCCATCGAGGCGGGCGAGGACCACCTGAAGGGTCTCGGGTACGAGGGGACGGTCAACGCGTTCCTGGACATGGTCGCCGGCGCGCCCAGCCCGGTGCCGTGGGAGCAGACCCGCGCCATCCTCGAAGTGCTGATTTCGGCGCGCGAAGCGGTCCCTACCCATTGACAGGGCGAGACTCCGATAGTTACGGTCTGGACCGTAAATGAGAGGAGTTCGGGGTGCGGACGGTATCGGAGCTCGAAGAGCGGCTGGCGCGACCGAGCGCGGGGCTCGTCGACGACCTGGCCAGGCTCGACGGCGACATCATGATCCTGGGTGCGGGCGGCAAGCTGGGCCCCAGCCTGGTCAGGCTGGCGCTCAACGCCACGCGAGGCGGCAAGCGCGTGGTGGCGGTGTCCAGGTTCTCCGAGCCCGGCCTGGCCGACGCGCTGACCGCGGAGGGCGCCACCGTGGTCAGCGCCGACGTGGCCGACGAGGCCGCGCTGCGCGACCTGCCCGACGTCGAGAACGTGGTCTTCCTGGTCGGCGCCAAGTTCGGCACCCAGGGCGCCGAGCACGCGACCTGGTTCACCAACTCCTACCTGCCCGGCCGGGTCGCCGACCGGTTCAGGCACAGCAGGATCGCCGCCCTGTCCACCGGCAACGTCTACCCGCTCACGCCCGTCACCAGCGGCGGCGCGACCGAGGAGACCAAGCCCGGCCCGGTCGGCGAGTACGCGATGAGCTGCCTCGGCCGCGAGCGCGTCATGGAGCACTTCAGCGAGAAGTACGGCACCCGCCTGGCCCTCATCCGGCTCAACTACGCGGTCGAGATGCGATACGGCGTGCTCGTCGACCTGGCGCAGAAGATCGTCGCCGGTGAGCCCATCGACCTGGCCACCGGGCAGGTCAACGTCGTCTGGCAGGGCTACGCCAACGAGGTGACGCTCCGGGCGCTGCTGCACGCGGACGCTCCGCCGTACCTGCTGAACCTGACCGGACCCGAGCTGATCTCGGTGCGGCAGGCGGCGCGGGACCTCGGCCGCGCGATCGGCAAGGAGCCGATCCTCGTCGGCGAGGAGGCGCCCACCGCGCTGCTGTCGAACGCGGGCAAGTGCCACCGCCTGTACGGCTACCCGGAGCTGACGCCGGCCGAGCTGATCGAGCACACGGCGCGCTGGGTGTCCGAGGGCGGGCCGCTGCTCGGCAAGCCGACCAAGTTCGAGCGGCGCGACGGCCGGTTCTGATCAGCATGCTCTTCGACCAAGGGGGAAATCACGTGCTCAGCACGGCTCCAGACGCTCATACGTCCGTGCGTGACCTGTTCAGGCGCGGCCTGGTCATCCCGGCGCACCCGCTCGCGCTGGACGCGGGCAGGAAGCTCGACGAGCGCCGCCAGCGGGCGCTGACCCGCTACTACGTGGACGCGGGCGCGGGCGGGCTGGCCGTGGGCGTGCACACCACGCAGTTCGCCATCCACGGCACGCCGCTGCTGGCGCCGGTGCTGGAGCTGGCCGCGGAGACCTCGCGCGAGGCGGGACGGGAGGTCGTGCTGGTCGCCGGGGCGACCGGGCCGACCGCGCAGGCCGTGGCCGAGGCCGAGCTGGCCAGGACGCTGGGCTACCACATGGTCCTGCTCAGCCCCTACGCCGAGCTGGACGAGGACGCGCTCATCGAGCGGGCGCGGGCGGTCGGCGAGGTGCTGCCGGTGATCGGCTTCTACCTGCAGCCCGCCGTGGGCGGCCGGACGTTGTCCAGGGACTTCTGGACCCGCCTGGCCGGCGTCGAATCCGTCGTCGGGATCAAGGTCGCGCCCTTCGACCGCTATCGGACCCTCGACGTGTTGCACGGTGTGGTCAGGGCAGGGCGCTCCGACGAAGTGGCGCTCTACACCGGCAACGACGACCACATCCTGGCCGACCTCATCACCCCGCACCGGGTCATCGTGGACGGGCGCGAGGTCGAGGTCGAGTTCGTCGGCGGGCTGCTCGGGCAGTGGGCGGTGTGGGTGGGCAAGGCCGTCGGCCTGCTGGAGGAGGCGCGGCGGGCGCGCGGCGGTGACGACGAGGCGGTACGCCGCCTGCTGAGCCTCGACGGCCACCTGACCGACGCGAACGCGGCCATCTTCGACTCGGCGAACGGGTTCCACGGGTGCATTCCGGGCATCCACGAGATCCTGCGGCGGCAGGGGCTGCTGGCCGGGCGCTGGTGCCTGGACCCGGAGGAGGACCTGTCGCCGGGGCAGCTCGCCGAGATCGACCGGGTGTGGGCGGCGTACCCGTGGCTGCGGGACGACGAGTTCGTGGCCGAGGGCCTGGACCGGTGGCTCTCCTAGAGAACGACCCCGAGCCCCGGCGCCGCCTCCCGGCACCGGGGCTCCACCACGCCCACCTCCCAAAGCCCTCCACCCGAGTGCTGACCTCCCTCGGGCTGACATCCGGTGGGTTGACCACCTGGGGGTTGACATCCTCCGGGCTGACCTCCTGGGGCCGGACATCCTCCGGGGTGACATCCCCAGGGGTGACATACCCGGGGCTGACAGCCCGTGGGTTGAGGGCGCTACAGGGTGAGGCGGTAGAGGGTGAGGGGGCGGCCGCTGCTGCCGCTGGTGAGGTTGCCGGTGCGTTCGGCCAGGCCCGCGAGCTCCAGCCGGTGCAGCATCCTGCGCGCGGTCCGCTGCTGTACGGCCAGCCGCTCCGCGATCTCCCGCGTGGTCAGCGGCTCACCCCCGGAGGCGTCCCGCGCCTCCAGCAGCCGCTCCAGGGTGGGCACCGACAGCCCGACCCGCCGGGCCAGCACGGACAGGTTCTGCTCACCGGCCGGCGTGCTGGTCACCGACTCCAGCACGATGTCGGTGTCGGCCCGCAGCGACAGCACCGCCGCCACGTCCCCGATCCGCCGGGCGCGGGCGAGGGCCCGGCGCGCCAGGCTCTCCGCCTCGGCGGCGCTGCGTCCGAGGCCGAACCCGACCCGCACCCCCCGGCCCCCCGCCGCCAGCCGCCCGAGCATGGGCAGCCCGGTGAACCCGCCGGTGGCGTCGTACAGCGGGCCGCGGGTGGTCACCAGCAGATGGGTGCCGCCCCGGAACCCGGCCAGCGTGCCGCCGAGCGCGGTGGCCTCGCGCAGCAGCCCGTCCTCTCCGTCCACGTCGATGAGCCCGAGCGCGATCTGCGCGTCCTCCCGCTCCTGCCCTTCCGCGGTCAGCAGGAGCTGGCGCAGCGCCACCCGCACCGAGTGCACCGACGGCGCCAGCCGCAGCACGTGCATCTCCCCGCGCAGCGCCTCGTGCACCGAGCTGAGGCAGGTGATCACCGGGTGGCCGGGCCCGCGCCGGTGGAAGGCGATGGCCTTCTTGGAGGTCATCTCCGGGCGGTAGCCGAGCGTGCGCAGCTGGTCGGTGGGCAGTCCCGCCTCGGTGAACGTGGCGGTGACGTCGGCGGGCGCGAGCGTGTCGATGGACAGCCGGGTGACGTCGTAGCCTTCGTGCTGCAGCCGTACCAGGCCGCTGAGCAGCGTGGCGCCGGAGTAGTCCACGAACGAGGCGGGCCGCGAGAGCATGTCGGCGTCGCGGGCCAGCATGTACGGGACGATGCCGGTGAACAGCCAGCCCTCCACGGCGTTGGCGTGGGCCTCGACGATGGCGGGGGCCTGCGACTCGTGGTCGTAGTCGAGCCGCAGCGCGCTCACCCCGGGCTGCTCCTCGCAGGTGGCCGCGACGTCGTCGACCAGATCATGCGGGCCGACGACCCCGATGACGATACCCACCCTCGCCTCCTTCTTCACTATTACGGTCAAGACCGAAAGGTTAACTTGTGACTCTCAAGTTTCCAAGCATGGCCGAATCCGCCGGCCGTACCCTCGGTGACGAGGAGATCGCGGCGCTGGAGCGGGTGATCCGTTCCGGCATGCTCAGCTCCGTCTGGGGGACGGAGGTGCGCGCGCTCGAAGCCGAGGTCGCGCGGATGTACGGCTCCCGCCACGCCATCGCGTGCAGCTCCGGCACGGCGGCCCTCCATCTCTCGGTCGTGGCGGCCGCACCGGACCCCGGGGACGAGATCATCACGACACCGATCACGGACTTCGGCACGGTGGCCCCCATCTTGGCGCAGAACGCCGTCCCTGTCTTCGCCGACGTGGACCCCTCCACCGGCATTCTCGATCCCGGTTCCGTCGCCGGGCTCATCGGCCCCCGCACCCGCGCGATCATGGTGGTCCACCTGTTCGGCGCCCCGGCCCCGATGGCCGAGTTCCGCGCGCTGGCCGACGAGCACGGCCTGGCCCTCATCGAGGACTGCGCCCAGGCGTGGCTGACCGAACTGCCCGGCGGCCGGTACGCGGGCACCGCGGGCGACGTCGGCACCCTGAGCCTGCAGCAGTGGAAGCACATCACCAGCGGCGACGGCGGCCTGACCCTCACCGACGACGACGAGCTGGCCAGGCGCATGCGCCTGTTCGCCGACAAGGGCTGGGACCGCGCCCGCGGCCGTTCCCACGAGAGCCTCGGCCTCAACTACCGGATGACCGAACTGCAGGGCGCGGTGGCCCGTGCCCAGCTGGCCAAGCTGCCCGGCGTGCTGGCCGACCGGCGGCGCACCGCCGTACAGCTGATCGAAGATCTCAAGGGCCTGGATCGAGTACGGCTGCCGCGCCCCGGCGGTCACGCGTGGTGGTTGTTCCCGCTCGTCCTCCCCGGCGGCGAGGCCCGCGAGGTGGCGGAGAAGCTGCGCGGGGACGGAATTCCGGCACGGGCCGGATACCTCAATCAGACCCTCAATCACGCGCCGGTCCTCAATGCCCCCCTGTACGGGAGCTCGCGCTACCCGCTGGAGGGCTACCGGGCCGCCACCTGCCCCGAGGCCGAGCGGCTGGTCGGGGATACGCTCCTGGTCATCGACTGGAACGAGAACTACACCGGCGAGCACGTGGCCGCGATCTCCGCGAGCGTGCGGGCGCACTGCCGGTGACCGATATCCCGGAGGGCCGCCTAGTTACGGTCATGTATCAGGCATTGACCCCCTGTTCTCCCGATCGCTAGGTTTCGGTCTAGACCGGTATTACGAAGAAAGGAAGGCCCATGAGGAAGGTAGCGGTAGCCGGCCTCGCGGCCGCCTTGGGAGTGACGCTCGCCGGATGCGGTGGATCCGATGGCGGATCCGACAGCGGCAAGAGCACGGTGACGATGTGGATGTACCCCGTCATCGACGACCAGGCCAAGAGCAAGGCGTTCTGGGACAAGGTCGAGAAGGACTTCGAGGCCAAGAACGCGGGCATCGACGTCAAGATCGAGCAGCAGCCCTGGGACGGCCGCCAGCAGAAGGTGACGGCGGCGCTGGCCTCCAAGAAGGGATTCGACCTGGTTCTGCTGGGCCCCGACCAGATCCCGCAGTACGTCAAGCAGGGCACCGTCGCCCCCGTCGACGACGCGATCGCCGCCGACAAGGCGTCGTTCCGCCCCAACGCGCTGACCGCGCTGAGCGTCGACGGCAAGCTCTACGGCGTCCCGATCTACCAGACGATCACGGCGCCCATCTGGAACAAGAAGCTGCTCACCGACGCCGGTGTCACCGAAGTGCCCAAGACCTGGGACGAGGTGCTGGCCGCCGCGCCGAAGCTGGCCGCCAAGAAGACGCCGATCCTGCTCTACCCCGGCGCCCCCGAGACGTCGCTCAACCTCAGCTTCTACCCGATCCTGTGGGCCAACGGCGGCACCGTCTTCTCCGCCGACGGCAAGAAGGCGGCCTTCAACGGCCCCGAGGGCGTCAAGTCGCTGCAGTTCCTGCTCGACCTGCAGAAGGCCGGCGGCCTGCCGGCGAACGCGGCGACGCTGGCCAACGTGATCGAGGGCAGCCCGCTGGCCCAGGGCAAGGTCGCCATGTACCACTCCGCCGCCCCCATCGGCGCCACGCAGCTCGGCGCGGGCGTCGGCGAGGAGAACGTGGTCGTCGGCGGCCCGCTCGAGGGCGCCAAGAAGGTGGCCTTCGGCATCCCCGGCGGCGTCGTGCTGGCCAAGGCGTCCAAGGTCGCCGACGCGGCCAAGAAGTTCGCCGCCTACCTGGGCTCGGCAGAGGTCGCGACCCGGCTCGCCACCGAGTCCGGCTTCTTCACCGCCCGCACCGACGCCTCGCCGGCGAGCACGTCGCCGCTGGCCAAGGAGTTCGAGAAGTCGCTGGAGTTCGCCTTCCCCGGTGACACGCACCCGGCCGCCCGCCAGGTGATGACCGCGCTCGCGCCGGAGATCCAGTCGGCGCTGCAGGGCAAGAAGACCGCCCAGCAGGCGCTCGACGACGCCGCCAAGCTGGTCGACGACCAGCTCGCGGCCGCGGGCTGACGTACTCGGGGAGGCCGCCGCGCGGCCTCCCCACCCCTTCGCGAAAGGCGTGAACCTGTGCGACACCGGCTGCGCGACCCCATCACCGGGTTGCTGTTCGTCCTGCCGATGCTCGTGCTCTTCGTGATCTTCCGGTTCGTTCCGTCGCTGGGCGCGGCGGGCTTGAGCGTGACGGACTACCAGCTCGACGGGAGCTGGAGCTTCGTCGGCGTGACCAACTACGCCCGGCTCTTCGACGATCCGATCTTCATGGGAGCGCTGCGCGTCACGATCGTCTACGTGGCGATCTACGTTCCGCTGACCCTGCTCGTCTCGCTCGGCACGGCGCTGCTGCTGAACTCCGTCATCTTCATGAAGGGGATCTTCCGGAGCGCGCTGTTCCTGCCCTACGTGACCAGCTTCGTGTTCGCCGGCGTGATCTGGCGGTGGATGTACGAGTTCGACGGCTTCATCAACGGACTGCTCGCCAAGATCGATCTGGGTCCCGTCGGCTTCCTCGACGACACCGCGCTGGTGCTGCCCGCGCTGGCCACGGTCTCGGTGTGGAAGGGCTTCGGCTACTCGATGCTCATCCTGCTGGCCGGGCTGAAGTCGATCCCGGCCTCGTACCTGGAGGCCGCGCGCGTCGACGGCGCCAACGCCTGGCAGCGCTTCCGCAGCATCGTGCTGCCACTGCTGCGCCCCGCGCTGTTCTTCGTGATCGTCATCGAGACGATCGGGGCGTTCCAGGCCTTCGACGTCATCTACGTGATGACCGGCGGCGGGCCGTCGCGGGCCAGCTACAACCTCATCTACGCGCTCTACGACCAGGGCTTCGGGAACTTCAACGTGGCGTACGCGGCCACGATCGGCATCGTGCTGTTCGTCCTGGTCTTCATCGTCTCGATGATCCAGCGCCGCCTGCTCGATCGGAGCAACACATGACGATGACCGAGACCAAGCCGGTGACGGCAGCGCCCGCGCGGGCCGCCAAGCCCCGGCGCAGGACCGGCCGGCAGTGGCCGTTCGCCCTCCTGCTCGGGCTCGTCGCCGTGCTCACCGTCAGCCCGTTCCTGCTGATGCTGGTGCTGGCGCTCAGCCCCAAGAACGAGCCGACCCTGCCGCACCAGTGGCCGGACGCGCTCACGCTGGACAACCTGGTCACGAACCTGACCTCCTCCGGCTTCCTCGGCTGGACGCTCAACTCCTTCATCTACGCCGCCGTCTCCGTGGTCATCATCCTGCTGACCGCCTCCATGGCCGGCTACGCCTTCGCCAAGAAGCGCTTCCCCGGCCGCGACGCGCTGATGTGGGCGTTCCTGGCGACGATGATGGTGCCCTTCCAGGCCACGCTGATCCCGTTGTTCATCCTGATCTCCGACCTGAACGGCGCGGACACCTTCTGGGGCCTGATCGTGCCCACGCTGGCCAACTCCCAGGCCGTGTTCCTCATGCGGCAGTTCATCCGCGACCTGCCCGACGAACTGTTCGAGGCCGCCAAGGTGGACGGCGCCCCGGAATGGCGCATCTACCTGCAGATCGTGGTGCCCCTCACCAAGCCGATCCTGGCCACGCTGGGCGTCTTCGTCTTCCTGTGGCACTGGAACGACTTCCTGTGGCCGCTCGTGGCGACCAGCAGCGAGGAGATGCGCACGCTCACCGTCGGCCTGTCCACGCTGCGCGGCGAGCAGTTCCCGCAGTCGATGGAGATGGCCGCCGCGGCGATCTCGGTGGTGCCCTGCCTGGCCGTCTTCTTCCTGCTGCAGCGCTACCTCGTCAACAGCATCGCGATGACCGGGTTGAAGTAACCCTTAGGCTGGTTCGACATGAGCACGGCAATCGACCCACGCGCGGCCGACCTGCGCGAGCGCCTGCGCGGGACGCTGGTCGCCGCCGCGGCCACCCCCATGACCACCGCGGGCGAGGTCGACCTCGACCTGGTCTCCGCCTACCTCGCCGGCCTGGTCGCCGACGGGGCGGGCGGGCTGGCGGTGCTGGCCCACACGGGGCGCGGGCCGTACCTGAGCGAAGGGGTGCGCGCCGCCGTCGTCGAGCGCGCGGTCGCGCTCGGCGTGCCCGTCGTGGTCGGTGTCGGGGGTGCCGGGGGTGTCGGGAGTACGGACGTCGTCGCGCAGGCCAGAGCGGCGGCGCGGGCGGGAGCCGCGGCGCTCATGCCGTTCCCGTCGCCCGGCGACCGCGTGGCCGAACACCGGGCCGTGTGGGAGGCCACCGGGGTGCCCCTGATCGCCTTCGACCTCTACAGCCTGCCCTGCCCGCCGGACGTGCTGCGCGCGCTCGTGGCGCTGCCGGGCGTGGCCGGGCTGAAGGCGGCGCTGCTGTCGGACGCCATGGCCTGCCAGCGCACGATCGCCATCACCCGCGAGGCGGGCCGCCTGGCCATCACCGGCGAGGACCGCATGTTCGGCCCGTCGCTGCTGTGGGGGGCGGAAGCCGCCCTGGTCGGCCTCGCGGCGGCGCACGTGGGGGTCACCGCCGACGTGCTGCGCGCCTACCAAGGCTCCGACCTGCGGGCCTTCGAGGACGCCTCGGCCCGTCTCGACCGCCTGGCCGAGGCCACGTTCACCGAGCCGATGGAGGGCTACGTCCAGCGCATGTTGTGGCTGGCGGCCGAGGAGGGCCGCATCCCGGCCACCCACGCCCACGACCTGTACGGCCCCGACCTGGGGTCGGAGCCGCTCAGCGTCAAGGACATCCTCACCGGTACGGCGAGATCGCCACGCTGACCAGGTTGCGGCCCTTGATGGCGTACAGGGATCGGTGGTCGGGGGCGATGTTGAGCTTGGAGCCGCCGCCGAACCAGTCGCTCGCGAGGCCGGTGACGATCTTCTTGACGGTCCAGGCGCGCAGGTCGACGCGGTAGACGGCGTTCACGTCGCTGGTGTAGGCGGTGAATCCGGCGATGAGCAGGTCGCCGCCGCGCTCGCTGACCTTGAGCGTGCGGGTGATCTTCCGCTTCAGCAGGTGGTACTCGAACAGCACGCCCGTGTTGGTGATGCCGTAGACCGCCAGCGGGGTGTGGGCGAGGTCGGTGACGGCGGCGATGCCGGGCAGCGGTTCGAGCTGCCAGGTGACCTTGCGGGTGCGCAGGTCGAAGGCGGCCAGCTTCGCGGTGGGGGTGACCGGGGGCGAGCCGAGTCCTTCCTGGGTGCTGGTGCCGCAGTAGAGCGTGCCGAGGTAGGCGGTGACGGAGAAAATGGTCTGGCGGTCCACGACCGGGCGGTAGGTGTCGAGCCTGCCCGTCCTGGGGTCGTAGATGTCGAGGGCGCCGTTCTGGTGGCCGGGTTCCGGCTGGGTCGGCATGGCGATCAGGCCGGTCAGGCGGTCGTAGGCAAGGTCCTTGGGCCGGTCCTGGTTGTGTCCGGTGCGGAACAGCAGCTTGGCCTCGGACTGGCCGGCCTTGTGGGCGTACAGGGCGCCCTGGGTGTAGACGCCCAGGTACGTGGTGCCGCGTACCGTGATCATGGTCTTCGGTTCGCCGGGGATGGGCAGCCTGGTGACCTTGCCGGTGGCCAGGTCGTGCAGGTCGGCGCCGCTCTTGCCGCCGACGTAGACCGTTCTGCCGTCGGAGTGCACCGACATGGGCGCCTCGGCCGCGGCGCGGAAGCCCCGCTGCACGTGGCTGAGGTAGTCCATGGCGCCCGTGGCGGGGTCGTAGACGAAGACGCCGCTGTCCTGCAGGCCGTACACCTTGCCCTTGTGCTCCAGGATGCGGACCGTCTGCGCCTCGGGGAACGGCACGCCGAGCACCTCGGACCTACCGCTGGCGAGCTCGTAGCGGTAGACGGTCCCGGAGGGGCGGCCGGCGAAGTAGACCCAGCCGTCGAAGATGAGGACGGCGACGGTGTACTTCTCGCCGGGCGCCGACGCCTTGACGATCTTGTAGTTGGCCGGGTCCGCCTTCTCGATCACGACCAGCTCGGCCGTGGAGTTGAGTCCGCCCGCCAGGTGCGTGTCGCTGCTGGACATGCTGGAGACCCAGTCGCGGTCGGCCAGCTCGGCGGGCAGCAGCTGGCGCTTGCCGCCGGTGCGGCGGTCGATGGCGATGAGGTGGGCGTTGGCGCCGACACCGGCGTAGACGTACTGGTCGTCGGCCTGGATGCTGCGCACGTACGCCTCGCCGGGCGCGGGCTGGCCCAGGTCGCGGCTGGTCTTGGTGACCGGGTCGTACTCGACCACGCGGCCCGGCTCCGACATGCCCATGTAGATCTTGCCGTCGGGGGCGGCGGCCATGGTCCAGATGAAGTGGTCGGGATACTCGGCGAGCTTGGTGGCGGTCCCGGTCAGGGTGTCGATCTTGTACAGGTCGGAGCGGGAGTGGGTGCCGACGTAGACGTCGGTGCCGGACTTGCACATCGCCCAGACGCCGACGCCGGTGGGGATCTCGTAATGAGCGGTGATCCTGTCCTGGGTGAGGTCCCAGGCGCCGACCACGTTGGGCGACAGGCCGCGCGAGCCCATGTAGAGCACCTCGCCCACGAACTCGCCGTTGCCCAGCGGGCTGGCCACACTGGCCGGGCCCAGGTCGGTGAGCGTGCCCTCCGCGGGAGTCGCCGCGGCCATGGCCGGTGCCGCGGGTAAGGCGAGGGCGGCCGTCGAGGCGGCTGCGGCCTGGAGGAAACGTCGGCGGGGGATCATGGGCTTGCTCCTTGCGTCAAATAACGGCCTGGACCGTAATTGGTGCCAGCGGGGGTGCGGCCGGTGGTGCGGCGGGGTCAGACGGGCAGGTCGAACAGGGCCGCGGCGTTGCGCCAGGCGACCTTTTCGGCGGTCTCCGGGTCGAGCCGCGCGGCGGCGACCGCGCCGAACGCGGAGGCCGGGTCGATGAGCGTGGAGTCGGTGCCGAACAGCAGCCGGTCGGGGTTCACCGCCGCGGCCACCTCGGCGATGCGCCGGGCGGGCGCGTGCGAGTAGCAGGGCTCCAGGTAGAGGCGGTCGCAGCCGCGCGCGGCCTCGATGGCGTGGCGGTGGCCGTCGGCGCCCATGTGTCCCGCGATGACTTTGAGCCCGGGAGTGTCGCGGCAGGTCGCGGCCAGGTCGAGGACGGTCGGGCCCCACGTGTGGACCAGCGCGGGCACGCCGTGCGCGGCGACCAGCGCGAGCGCCTCGCGGGTCTGCGGGGAGTCCGCGGGGGAGCGGGTGTAGTCGGTGTGGATCTTGACGCCCTTGAACCGGCCGGTGGGCAGGTACTCGCGCAAATCCTTCTCGGCCTGGTCCAGGCGGCGGGGGTTGATCGTGACGTAGCCGTAGTGGCGGTCGGTCGTGGCCAGCCAGCCGTCCAGCGCGCGGTTGCCGGTCGCCGGGTCGTAGATGACCGCCTCGGTGGCCGACACGATCGAGCGGCCGATGCCGTAGCGGTCCATGACGGCGTGGTTGAGCGCGGCCACGTCCATGGTGAAGAACCACGGGCCCCAGTGCGCGTGCACGTCGATGATCATCCGAGCAGCCTCCTCGCGTTGCCGCCGGCCACCGCGGCGATCTCCTCGGGCTTGAGCCCGCTGGTCGCCAGCCGCAGCAGCGGGACGACGGGCTCGTAGTGCGGAGTGCGCGAGCCGTACAGAAGCCGCTCGGCCGGTACGGTCTCCAGCGCGTCGGGGGAGTTGAGCAGCCGGGTCGAGGTGTGGAAGCCCGGCTCGTCGGCGGCGGCGACCAGGAAGTCGCCCAGGTGGTAGAAGTGCGTGTCCAGGAAGACCACGCTCGCGCCCAGCCCGGCGAACGGCTGCCAGAACCTGCGCACGTCCCCGCCGGTGAGCACGGTCAGCCCGAGTTCGGCCGCCTTGCGCGCCACGTGCCGCACCGACGGGAACCCGGCCTCCACCCCCTGCTCGTCGGGGAACAGCCGGATCGCCCGCACGCCCAACGGCACGAGGCGCTCGATCTCGCGCACCGCGCCGAGGGGGTCGCGCAGGTCGACGGTGCCGACCGGGACCACGTCCGGCAGCGCCAGCACCTCGTCGTTGCCCGTGCGCATGTCGAACAACGCCGCCCGCAGCGACGCCACCGCCCCGGCCCGGATGCCGTGCTCGGTCAGCGTGCCCAGGACCGAGTCCGGGTCGCCGGGCGGGCCGTCGCGGTCGGCGTACGCTCCGACCAGCACGTCCACGTCAAGGGTCACCGTGAGTTCGCCGATCAGCTCGCGCGCGTCGAACGCCGTCACAACCGCCTCCATTGACTATTCGCGCTCAGAACATTACGGTCTGGGCCAAAATTGAGCAAGAACAATGATGCGTCCGCTCACCCCCCACTCGCAGAAAGCCTCCCATGCGCGCATTCTCCGCGATCGCGGCGGCCGTGCTGGCCCTCGCTCTCGCCGCCCCCCTTCCCGCCCACGCCACGCCGCCCGGCCCGGAGCCCGGGAGGTGTGACGGGACACGGGTCGAGACGTTCGGGCCGGCTTCGGTGACCGGGGCGATCGTCGGCGCCGCCGTACACGACGATCACGCCTATGTCGTGACGCGCGGCCAGAAACCGCCGGTGCTCGCCGACATCGACCTGAGCACCCGCAAGGTGGTCAGAAGCGTCACGCTCCCGGACGGCCCCGCGACCGGCGAGCCGGAAGGCGGCTGGGCCACGGCGGTCTCCGGCGGAAAAGTGTACGTCGGGACGTATCCCGTGCCCGATCTGTATAGCTTCGACCCGGCCACCGGTGAGGTGAAGCATCTGCACTCCTTCGGGAAGAACGGCGGCTTCGTGTGGAGCCTGGCCGCCGCGCCCGACGGCAAGCTGTACGCCGGGACCTACCCCGACGGGCGCGTCTGGGAGTACGACCCGGCCACGGCCGCCGTCAGGAACTTCGGGGTCCTGGCCGCCGGGGAGCGATACGTCAGGGCGCTGGCCGCCGACGCCACCCACGTCTACGCGGGCCTGCTCGACAAGGGCAGGCTCATGGCCATCGACCGCCAGGACGGCACCGTCCGGCAGCTCGCCCAGGGCACGACCGGCATCGGCGTCGTGGCCGAGCACGGCGACCGGGTGCTCGCGGTCAGCGGCCCGACGCTGATCGACGTGCGCAAGGACGGCTCCGACCTGCGTACGGCCGCCTCGGCACCGCTCGACGCGCTCGTCTCCGCCCCGGACGGCACCGTCTACGGCACCTCCCGGCCCGACGGCGCCGTGCACCGCTACCGCACCGGCGACGCCGCCACCACCCGGGTGGCCGATCCGCCTTCGCAGGGCGACGAGACCCGCCGCCTGGTCCTGACCGGCGCGGACACGCTGACCGGCTTCTCGGGCAGCGGCGGGATGTGGTGGCTGGACCTGCGTACCGGGAAGTCGGAGTTCGCCGACCTGATCGACGCTGGATTGCCCGCGGGGGCCGAGCGCGTCCAGAGCATGCTCCTCGTGCCGAACCGGGCCGTGTACATCGGCGGCCACTTCTCCATGGACGTGCGCGACCTGCGTACCGGCAGGCAACGCCGATTCCGGGTGCCGGGCGAGCCCAAGGACATGGTGCGGCGCGGGAACAAGATCTACGCGGCCATCTACCCCAGCGGCCAGATCCTCGAGATCGATATCCGCACCGACAAGCTGCGCAGCCTCGGCTTCCTGGGACACGACCAGGCGCGGCCGTGGGACATCGAGTACGACCCGGTCCGCGACAAGCTCCTGGTCGCCTCGGCCCCGCTCGGCGCCAAGCTGAACGGCGCGCTGTCGATCGTGGATCCGGACACGGGGGCCAAGGACGTCTATGCCGGGATCATGCCGGACCAGAGCCTCATGAGCCTGTCGCTGGATGCCGTGCGCGGCATCGTGTACCTGGGCGGCGACGTGCTGGGCGGCGGCGGCACCCCACCGACCCGGACCTCTGCCTCCATCGCCGCCTTCGACCTGAAAAAGCGCCAGATTCTCTGGCAGGTCGATCCTGTCGCCAATTTCCGCACTTTTCAGGACATCAAGGTGCATCGGGGCCTGATCTACGGGGTCTACAAGCGCAACTCCGGCGCCTGGATCGCCCTCGACCTCGCCACCCGCACCGTCAAACACCAGGGCACCCTTTCCGGGTACGGCGAGCTGACCGTGCACCGGGGCCGGGTGTTCACCTCGGCCTTCTTCGGCGGGGGCAACGCGTACCTGCTGGGCTCCGAGGCCAAGCCGGTGGCGGCGGGGCTGGGTGACGACTGGTACACCAACCCGCAACTCCACTTCGAACCCGGCTCCTGGAAGGCCTGGGCCCTCGTCGGCCGCACCCTCGCCCGCCTCGACCTCACCCCCACCTGCCCACCCCTGACCCCACCCACCCCCTGACCACCCGCTGCTCCCCACCCTGTGACCTGGCCCGCCACATGGCCCCACCCGCCGCTGGCTGGGCCAGGGCCGCGCCACCCCGGAGGGGTCGCACGCCGAGTCCCGAGGGTGTCCCGCGCCGGGAAGCGCTTCACCCGTGCGCGCCACCCTCGCGGGCCTGCCCCGTTACCCGAGGACACGGATCGGCACGGGACTGGGGGCGGGGCCAGAGGGCGGGACCGGCGCGGGACCGAGGGTGGGGTGAGGGCGGGGCGGTCTTGACCGGGGTTGCGGGGCGCGGCTAGTTTCGGTCTGTGCCGAAATACGTCACGGACGCCCACCGCCTGATCGGCCCCGTGCCGTTCGACGACCTGCCGGAGGACCCGCGCCCCGACATGTCCCGGCTGGGCATCCAGCGCGCCCACGTGACCCACACCCTCAGCCTCTACTCCGACGCCAGAGCGGGCAACGAAGCGCTCATGGAACTGAAGGACCCGGCCCTCCAGCCGGTCCCCGTCCTGGTGCCCGAGTCCTTCGAGCCGATCCCGGACTGGAGCGTGCCGATGGTCCGCCTGTGCCCGTCCAGGCACCGCTTCGAGCTCACCGGGCCCACCACGCTCCGGTGGCTGCGGGCGATGGAGACCACGGTGGCCGTCGAGTTCGAGGAGACCTCGCCCGGCCAGCTCCTCGCCCTCGCCGGGCACCTGCCGCACCAACGCGTCCTGCTGCTCACCCCCGGCTACCGCCACCTGCGTACCATCGGCGAGCTCATGGCCGAGATCCCCAACCTGTGGCTGGAGATCGGCACCGTCAACACCCAGCGCGGCGTCGAGTGGCTGGCCGGACTGTACGGCCCCGAGCGCCTGGTCTTCGGCACCGGCGCCCCCGTCCTCGACGACTGCGGCCCGCGCTTCCTGCTCGACCACCTCGACCTGCCGGAGAAGGACGTCGAGCTGATCGCGACGGGAGGCAGCCTGCTGTGATCCTCGACGCGCACGGCCACCTCGGCCCCTGGCCCGACTTCCTCATCCCGGACAAGACCGCCGACGGCATGGTCGAGCTGATGGACCGCCTCGGCATCGACGCGATCGGCATCAGCCACCTGCTCGGCGTCGGGCCGTCGGCCGAGGAGGGCAACCGGCTGGCGTTCGAGGCGGCCGGGCGGTATCCGGGCCGCATCGGCGTCTGGCAGGTCTACAACCCGCACCAGCGCAACCGCCTCACCACCGAAGGCGTCTGGGGCGTCAAGATCCACCCGGACGTGCACCAGTGCCGCCTCGACGACCGCCGCTACGACCCCGTCTGGGAGCTGGGTCTGCCCGTGCTCGCGCACGGGCAGACCGACTCGCCGTGGAGCGATCCGGTCCAGTTCACGACCGTCGCGCGGCGCCATCCGCACGTCCCGCTGCTGCTCGGTCACGCGGGCCTGTGGCCGTACGGCTTCGCCCGCGCCGCCGAGCTCATCCACGGCCACCCGAACCTCTACCTGGAGATCTGCGGCTCCAAGATGACCGGCCGCTGGATCGCCAAGCTGGCCGCCCTGGCCGGCGCCGACCGCGTCGTCTACGGCTCCGACTCCTGCTTCCTCGACCTGCGTGTCGGCTTCGGCCGTGTCGCCCTGGCCCCGGTCAGCGACGCCGACCGTGCCCTCATCCAGGGCGGCAACCTCGCGCGCGTGCTGAAAGGACGCCTCGCATGACCCTCGCCATCCACGGCGGCACCCCCGTCCGCACCACCCCGTGGCCCGCCTGGCCGCCGCCGCTCGACGACGCGCAGCGCAAGCTCGTCACCGGCGTACTCGACAGCGGCCTGTGGGGAGCCACCCAGGGCGGTTCCGCCTGCGCGGACCTGACCGCCGCGTTCGCCCGCCTCTCCGGCGTCCGGTACGGCGTCGCCGTCGGCAACGCCACCCTGGGCCTGTTCGCCGCGCTGCGCGGCCTGGGCGTCGGGCCGGGCGACGAGGTCATCGTGCCCGCGTACACGTTCGTCGCCTCGGCCACCTCGGTGCTGCTGGCGGGAGCCGTGCCGGTGATCGTGGACGTGGACCCGGTGGACCTGCACCTGACGGCCGCCGCGGTCGAGGCCGCCGTCACCGGGCGCACGGCCGCGGTCATGCCGGTGCACCTGGCCGGCAGCCCGGCCGACATGGACGGCATCAACGCGGTAGCCGTACGACATGGGCTGAAGGTCGTCGAGGACGCGGCGCAGGCGCACGGCGCGAGCTACAAGGGCCGCCCGATCGGCGGGCTCGGCGACGCCGGCGTCTACAGCTTCCAGGCCAGCAAGGCGATGACGGCGGGGGAGGGCGGGCTGATCGTCTGCCGCGACGAGGCGGACCATGAGGCGATCTGGTCGGTCTGCAACCTCGGACGCAAGCTCGGCGGCCAGTGGTACGGCCACCCGAACGTCGGCTGGAACCTGCGCCTGACCGAGATCCAGGCGGCGCTGCTGCTGCCCTGGCTGGACCGGCTGGACGCGGAGATCGCCCGGCGCAACGCGTTCGCCGCCGAGGTGGAGCGGGGGCTTGCCGCGACCGGGCTGCCGGTGAGCGTGGTGCCGCAGCCGCCGGGTACCACGCTCGACTCGCGTCACCTGCTGATGCTGCGCGTGCGCGTGCCGTTCGACCGGGCCTTCTTCCTGGAGGCGATGGCGGCGGAAGGGGTGCCGCTCGACGGCGGGTACCCGCCGCTCGGCACGATGGCCGCGCTCACCGAGGCCGGGGCGCGGCCTGAGCCGTGCCCCGCCACCGAGGCCGCCACGCGCGAGGTGGTCTGGATGCGCCAGTCGATGCTCATGGACGATCCCGCCCATGCCTCGCACCTCGTCGAGGCCCTCACGAAGGTGCTGCACGCATGATCTTATGGAAGGGAGCGCTCGCGGCCGTCCTGGTCGCGGTCACCGCGCTCACCCCGGCCCCCGCCCCCGCTCCGGAGAGCCTCGGCGTCCCGCTCCAGGACGTACTGCTGCTCGGCGGCGCCGTGGCCCCCGGGCCGGAGGGCAGGACGGTGATCTGGAGCGCCTCCTCCGGCGGCCCCGCCCACCTCAACGCCGTGGACCCGGCGACCGGGGCGCAGACGTCCAGGTTCGACCTGCCCGGCTCCGGCGGCGCGTGGGCTGTGGAGGCCACACCCGACGGCAGCGTGTACGCCGGCACGTACGGCGGCTCAAAGCTCTTCCGCTGGACGGCCCAGGGCGGCGTCCAGGATCTCGGAAACCCGCTCCAGGGCGAGACGTTCGTCTGGACACTGGCCGCGGGCGAGGGCGCGACCGTCTACGGCGGCACCTCGCCGGGCGGCAAGCTCTTCGCCTACGACCCCGCCACCGGCGTACGCGACTACGGCCGCCTGTCCGCGGCCCACGCCTACATCCGCAGCGTCTCCCACGCCGGCGGCAAGATCTACGCCGGCACCGAGGCGCCCGCCAAGATCTTCGAGGTGGACGCGGCCAGCGGCGCGATCAAGGAACTGCCCGCCCCCGAGGACCCCACCGGCAAGTGGGCCTACGACGTCAACACCGCCGCCGGCTACCTCTACGTACGGCTGGGCAGCGCCAGTCCGGGCCCCCTGCATGTATGGGACATCGCCGCGGGCAAGTGGACCGACCGGCTGGAGGCCGCCCACGGCCTGGACGTCTCGCCCCCGGACGACGAGGGGCGGGTCTACTTTGTAAAGGGCGGCGAGCTCGTCCGCTACGACCCCAAGACCAGGGCCACCACCCCCACCGGCCTGCCGATCACCGGCCGCGTGGCCAACACCCGCGGCATCGGATGGGCCGAGCTCGGCCTGCCCGACTACCCGGGCAAAAGCCTCGTCGGCCTGCTCTGGCGCGGCCTGATGTTCCGCTACAACCCGCAGACCGGCGCCAAGGCGTTCGTGCAGAGCGGCATCAAGGGCGAGCCGATCGACGTCACGGCACTGTCCGAGGGCCCCGACGGCCGCATGTACGCCGGCGGCTTCCTCAACGGCGGCTTCGCCGGCATCGACCCCGAGTCCGGCAAGGCCGAGGAGTTCCACACGTTCTCGCAGAGCGAGGACATGACCACACACCGGGGCAAGCTGTACATCGGCGCCTACCCCGAGGCCCGCGTCTACTCCTACGACCCGCGCCTGCCGTGGAACAGCACCGAATACTCACCCAGCCCGCAGCCCGGCCCGGCCCCGAACCCCGCCCGCCTGTACGACGGGGCCGCCGACAAGCAGATCCGCCCGCGCGCCATGGTCTCGGCCGGCCGCTACCTGGCCGTCGGCACCATGCCCGACCTCGGTCACCTGGGCGGCGTCCTGTCCATCTGGGACCCGGAGGCAGGGCGCCTGAAGTTCTCGCAACGCAACGTCGTCAAGGACCAGTCGATCGTCGCGCTCGCCTACCGCGACGGCATCGTCTACGGCGGCACCTCCATCTACAGCGGCCAGTCCGCCACCCCGCCGACGCAGCAGGAGGCCAAGCTGTTCGCCTGGTCGGTGCGCGAGAACCGGCTCCTGTGGGAGATCGTCCCCGCCCCCGGCAAGCCCGCCATCCCCGCCCTCGCCTTCGACGCCGCCGGGCGGTTGTGGGGGATCGCCGGTGGGGAGGTGTTCGCGGTCAACACCTGGGCCCGCAAGGTCGTCAAGCGCGTGGTGCTGTCGTCGAGCAAGAGCGCGAGCGGACAACTGGCCTTCAACCGCCGCGACCTTCAGTTGTACGGCGCGCATGCCGGTCAGTCGGTGTTCCGCCTGAACCCGTTGACCGGCCGCCACGCCGTGCTGCGCTCGGGGCCGGTCCACCAGCTTGCGGTCCACCGCTCGGGCGACGTCTACTTCGCCGAAGGCCCCACCCTCTACCGCCTCCACCCCTAACCACCACCCACCCACGCACCCGGCTCGGGTAACCCCGGTCCCGCACCCGAAAGGGCGCCGGGGCCGGGGTCGCCGTTTAGCCGCCCCTAGACGGGATTGGGCCCGCCCAGGGTGGCCCGATCCCCCCTGGTGCCGCCCGACCCGCCCTCTGGCCGGGTGCGTGGGGGTTCGGGCCCGGATCGCCCGGGGTGGGACATGATCCCGCCCTCTGGTGGGGTGGGCGGGGTGGTCAAGGTGGGTGGGTCAGCAGATGCGGTAGGTGTAGAAGTTCTCGAAGCGCGACAGATACAGGTGCCCGTCGGCGCCCTTGAGCAGGTTCGAGATCGGCCGGGCGATCAGCGTGACCGCCAGCGTGGCCCGGTCGATCCGGTAGGCCTTGCCCTGCACCTTCCCCCACAACATCCCGTTGTGGAACTCGAGGTTGGTGTCCAGCCACACCTGCGTGGCGGTGGCCCACGGATAGGTCTGGTGCTTGGTGGTACGCAGCGTCTGCCCGGTCACCGGGTCCATCTCGAACACCGCGTCCGGCGTGAGCCCCCACAACCGCCCGGCGTCGTCGAAGGTGATCGACCCGAGCGCCAGGTCACCCTCCACCGGCGCCGTCACCCACTTCAGCGCGTCGGCGGCGATGTCGTAGGCGAACATCTTGGCCGCGGTGTCCTGCGGGGTGCTGATGCCGCCGAAGGCCGAGGTGGCGCCGTAGACGACGCCGTCGCGGTAGGCGAGGCCGATGACGGAGTGGCCGGGGACGAGGTTCCGCCTGATGACCTTCTGGCCGGTGTCGGGGTTGAGCAGGCCGAGGGCTCCGCCGACGGTACCGGATTTGGGCACGGTGCCGAACGCCAGCCACTCGCCCGCGGAGATCATCGCGAACGGCCGGTCCTGCTCCTGGTCGGAGAGGGAGAGCAGTTGGGTGGGGGTGGCGCCGTCGAAGGAGTAGATGCGGGCGCCGGGGTAGACGCCGAGGTAGAGCTTGCCCTTGTGGGTGACGATGCCTTCGCTCTGGCCGACGTTCGGCCAGAACTGGGAGTCGCCGGTCTTGGGGTCGTAGGCGGCCAGGCCGCCGGTGAAGAAGCCGCCGGCGTAGACGCGGCCGTCGGGGCCGTTGCCCATGGAGCGGATGCTGACGTGCTGCCCGGTGACCGTGGATTCGAACCTGCGGCCCTTGCCGGTACGCCGGTCGTAGTGCCACATGCGGCCGGTGGAGCTGGTGCCGACCAGGACGTCGCCGCGCCAGCCGAGGGGCCGGGCGGCGCCGCCGCCGAGGTCGGTGAAGCCGGTGGGCCGGACTTTTCCGGATCTGAGGTCGAGGGCGCCGAGCTGGTCGTTCTGGACGAGGTACACCTGGTCGCCGCGGCGTCCGCCGCCGACGGTCAGGCTGTCGACGTCGTCCACGACGTGTTCCCAGCGGCGCTCGCGCAGGTCGTAGACGCCCATCGGGTTGACGCCCGTCGAGGTGGCGAACCTGACCAGCAGCCGGTGCCCGATCACGTCGAGGTCGTAGGCGTAGCCGTTGCCCTGGATGGGTGGGTCTATGACCCGGAACGGGGTGCCGTCGGGGCGCAGGACCGCGACCTTCATCGACTGGGCGCCCATTCCGGCGTAGACGGTGCCGTCGCGGGCGATGGCCAGGTCTCTGATGAACTGCTCGCCGGGCACGGGACTACCCAGGTCGCTGAGGCGGCCGGTGCGGGTGTCGTACCGGATGAGCTTGCCGTTGGGTGAGGTGCCGGCGTAGACGGCGCTTCCGCCTGGGGCGGCCGCGACGGTCCAGACGAAGGTCTCGCCGGGTGCCGCGATGCCGAGTTCGGTCACCTTGCCGGTGGCGGGGTCGAAGCGGAAGAGGCGGCCCATGGCGCCGGCGGTGGCGTTGTAGCTGCCGACGTAGACGGAGTGGTCGGGGGCGACGGTCACCGCCCAGGAGCCGAGGGCGAGGGGGAGCGGGTGTTCGGAGACGAGCCGCGCGTCGGCGGCGTTCCTGACCGCCAGTACGGCGGGGCCCGAGGCGCTTGAGGTGACGGTGTAGACGCGGCCGCGGTCCATGGCCGCGCCGGCGGTGGTGGCGCCGGTGAGGGGCAGTGTGCCGAGGGTCTGGAACCCGCAGCCGGTGGGTGGCGCGGATTCGGCCCGGACCGGAGTGGCGAAGGTGAGGAGGAGTAAGAGGGCCGCGATGAGTGTTCGCATGGGAGGCCTCCATGGCATCTGTTAACGGTCTTGACCGTAATTAGAAGAAAGGTCTTCTGGCAACATGGCGGGCATGAGCGGACCGGTGCGGATCATCGCGGTGCGGCACGGCCAGAGCGAAGCCAACCTCGCCTACGAACGGGCGCGCGAGCGTCCCCTCGTCTACGAGCGCGGCGACCAGGAGGTCACCCTGACCGATCTCGGCAGGCGGCAGGCGGCTGCGGTGGGGCACGTGCTGGCGGCGTTGCCGGAGGCGGAGGCGCCGGAGGTGGTGTGGTGCTCGCCGTACCTGCGGGCGCGCGACACCTGGGTACACGCGCAACGGGCGTGGGGCGTCGGGGCGACGCTGCCCCTCACCGTGGACAAACGCCTGCGCGACCGGGAGATGGGCGCCCTGGCCCCGTTCAACCGCGCGGCCGTCGCCGAGCGCTTCCCCGAGGAGGCCGCCCGCTTCCTGTCCGAGGGCGAGTACGCCTTCCGTCCGCCGGGCGGCGAGTCCTTCGGCGACGTCGTGGTACGGCTGCGCGCCTTCGTCGGCGACCTGCGCGCGACCGCCCGCGGCCGGCGGGTCCTGATCGTGGCCCACGACGCGGTCGTCCTGCTGCTGCGCCACGTCCTGGCCGGCAAGCCCGACGCCGAACTGCCCGCCGTGCACCGCTACGCCCCGATCCGCAACGCGTCGGTCTCCACCTGGCACGTGGTGGACGGGCGGATGGAAGTGCTGTCGTTCAACGACGTGACGCACCTGGCCTGAGACCGGGCCGCCCCGCCACTGCGGGTGGCGGGGCGGCCGGAACGGGCGGCCGTGCCACGCGACGGCACCACAGCCCCGCGCACCCCCCAGCCGGCAAGGCGGCGATCCACCTCCCGGATGGATGTCCCCGACGGTAGGGGAGACCGCTTTCGATTCGCTTTTCCGGCCCCGCTTCCCCCGCCGCGTACCCCAGGAGGAGGCCTTTGACCGTTCCCGGCATCGCTACCGTTGGGTTCATGCCCAAGACACCCGACAGCTCCCGCCGCAGCGAGCACTCGCGCCAGGCGATCCTCGCGGCCACCCGTGCCCTGATCTCCGAGGTGGGCTACGAGAAGGTCGCCATCGAGGCCATCGCCGCGCGGGCGGGCGTCGGCAAGCAGACGATCTACCGGTGGTGGCCGTCGAAGGGCGCCGTGATCTTCGATTCGATCCTGGCGCTCAGCGAGGACGCCGATGGACAGGACATGGCGCTGCCCGACACCGGAGATCTGGAGGCGGACCTGAAGCGGGTGATGCGCGCGACCGTCGCCGAGTTCGCCGACCCGGACTTCGAGAAGCCGATCCGGGCGCTGACCGCCGAGGTGATCAACGACGCCGGGCTGGCCGCGCAGTACCGGGACAAGCTCGCCCGGCCCGTGGACGAGGCCAAGAAGGCCCGGCTGCGCAGCGCGCAGCGGGCCGGGCAGCTCGCCGCCGACGCCGACCTGGACCTGGTGCTGGAAGTGCTCTACGCGCCGCTGTTCCAGCGGTGGTTGCAACGCTCGGGCCCGCTCACGCCCGCGTACGCCGACGCGCTGGTCGAGGCCGCGCTCAGGGCGTTTCGGCCCGGGTGAATTCGGCGATCCAGTTGGTCTCCCAGGTACGCTCGCCGTCCACCGAGAAAGCCTGCTCCCACCGGCAGTGGTCGGCGTCGATCCTGATCCAGAGGAAGCGGCAGCGCACCGGCGTGCCCTCGTGCTGGTCGTCGCAGAAGAACTCGCCGCGGTCGCCGTCGAAGCGGCCCACCACGGGCGGCAGGCCGAGGACGGGGTCGGCGCCGCTGATCCAGTAGATCGACCAGAGGTCGGTGGCGGGGTCGTGCAGACGCAGCGTCAGCCCCGAGGTCCCCTTGGTGGGGAAGGTGACCTCGTCACAGCTCGCCGCGCCGGACAGGTGCCGCGTGGCGCGCGTGTACCCGGGGAACTCCTCCCAGTCGTCGCTGCCCGCCAGCCGCTTGGTCAGCTTGCGCTGGTGCGAGGTCCAGGTGCCCTCGAAGAAGTCGAAGTTGTTCATGGGCAGAAGCTAGGAGCGCGTCACTGACATCTCCTGTCAGTGCCTGAATCCTTTTATGGGGTTCCTGCCTCTTATGTGTGTCCCGGCGATCCCGCCGGGACCTGACCCGGAGGTTTCGCATCATGACCATCGCCATCATCGCCGTCGCCGCCGTGCTCGTCTGCACGTGTACGGTCGTCGTGCTGCGCCGCAGGAGCCGTAGCCGTGGCTGACACGACCTGGCCCGACGAGCGTCTCATCGCGGCCGCGCAACGGGGCGACGTCGACTCCATCGCCGCGCTGGTGTCGCGCTCGCAGTCGCACGTACGGCGGTTCGCCCACGCGTTGTGCACCACCCCGGAGGACGCCGAGGACGCCGCGCAGGAGGCGCTGATCATCCTGTATCGCAAGATCGGGGTGTTGCGGGCCTCGGCGGCGCTGGCGTCGTGGATGTTCCGCATCGTCCGCAACGAGTGCCTGCGCCGGGCACGGACGCTGACCGGGTACCACCTCCCGATCCTCGACAGCGCCGGGCGGTCGGCCGAGGAGGAGGTGCTGCTGCGCCTGGAGGCCGGGATCGTGGCGGAGGCGATCGCCGAGCTGCCCGCCGACCAGCGCAGCGTGCTGATCATGCGCGACGTCCAGGGCCACAGCGGGCGGGCGGTGGCCGCCGCGCTCGGCCTCAGCACCCCGGCCATGAAGTCCCGGCTGCACCGCGCCCGTACCACGGTCCGCGCCTCGCTGCTGAGCTCGGTGGGGGGCGACCATGGCTGACGGACGTGACTTCGCCAGCGGGTCGCTGCCCCGGCACCTGGTGCGCGGCGTGCTCGGCTTCGGCGCGCTGGCCGCCGCGCTCGCGCTGCTTCCGGTGACCGGGCCGGTCAGCCTGCTCCTGGCGCCGCTCGGCCTGGTGGCGCTACGCGGGTGCCCGACGTGCTGGGCGATCGGTCTGGTGCAGACGATCTCCAGGGGACGGCTGCGGCGCAACTGCGTGGACGGGCGGTGCGAGCTGACTAGCTCCAGAACCCCGTCGTGAACGCCGCCCGGAGTGCCGCGTGGGCGGCGTCGTCGTACGGGGTCATGCTGAGGCTGAGCTGGCGGGCGCCGTCGGCGCTGTGGAAGGACAGGGTGGTGTAGCCGAGGATGGCGCCGCGGTGGCCGTAGGCGGTGCCGCAGGGGGTGCCGGCGATCTCCAGGCCGAGGCCGTGGTCGCCGCCGATGCCCGGCGTCTTCATCAGCGTGAGCTCGGCGGGTGGCAGCAGGCCGCCGGTGAGCAGGGCGTGGAAGAAGGTGTTGAGGTCGGCGGTGGAGGACATCATGCCGCCCGCGGCGCCGGCCGCGGTGGGGTCGAGGCGGGTCACGTCGCGGGGCCTGCCGCCGGTCATGAGGTAGCCGCGGGCGTGCGGGCCGTTGATCGCGGTCGAGGAGGTGGGGGTGCGGGTGGCCGTCAGCTTCAGCGGCTTGATGATCCGGTCGGTGATCTCCCTGGTGTACGGCCGGCCGGTCACCTCCTCGATCACCATGCCGAGCAGGAGGTAGCCGGTGCCGGAGGGGGCGTACCGGGTGCCGGGGTCGGACAGGACGGCCAGATTGACGAGGTCGCGCGCCCGCCGGGGGCGTGTGGGGCCGGTGTGCTCGGGCAGGCCGCTGGTGTGGCCGAGCAGGTGCCGGATGGTGATGTCCGGTGCCGCGTTCCGCAGGTGGGCGCCGAGCGGGTCGTCCAGCCCGAGCCGGCCCTCGGCCACGAGTTGCAGTACGACTGTGGCGGTGAAGGCCTCGGTGACGCCGCCGATGCGGAAACGGCCGTTGACGGGGGCGCGGCGCGGGCGGCCGAGCTCGATCACGCCCGAGGCCAGCCTGGTCGTGCGGCCGTCCCACCGGAGCTCCGCGATCACCGCGCCCGCTCCGGCCGCCACGATCCTGTCCAGTTCCGGCTGTAGTGGGGCGGTGGTCACGCGCACGATGGGCCCTTCCGAGGGGGGATGACCCTTCGACACTGGCAGCCCGGAGATCGCCGCGCCTCCCGCCTGAAGCCGAGTCCGCGCCTCCGTCGCTGGTCGGAGCGGCACCGACCAAAGTCGTGGTTCAGGGGGTCACGGCGATGCGGTGGTCATAGGACAGGCCGTGGGGTGAGCAGGGCACGCCCGTCTCGCGGGGGCACAGGACGTGGTGGTCCTCGGCGCGCGCCACGTACAGGCGGTAGGGGTGGGGCGCGCTCAGATACTCGGGGGTCATGGGACGGCCGCCGCGCGACGGGTCGCCCGGGTAGACGGCCAGGGCGGGCTCCAGGTCGGTGACCTGCCCGGCCGTGGCTGACATGTAGACCGCCTGGCCGCTGCCCGGGGCGACCCGGGAGTCGAAGACGACCATGCTGAGCCGAGGGCGGACCGCCAGGTTCCGGGAGTGGACGGTTTCGGGGGAGGAGACCCAGTAGAAGTCGCGGTAGCCGTCGTGGGCGAAGAACACCGGGTTGGCCCACGGGGTGCCGTCCCGGCCGGCGGTCGCGAGCGTCACGTACACGTTGGCGTCGATGATGGACCGGGCCATCGCCGCCAGGTCGTCGTTCATCGGGATCGTCCGCCTCTCCGGTGGGTCGCGCCGGGCTCTCGATGGCGTGCGCTCCCGGTCGAGGCGGCAACCCTAGTCCCCGGACGCCGCACGGGCCAGTGCGGCGTCCGGGGAGCG